>MOEI01000023.1 GCA_001889965.1 bacterium CG10_46_32 | reverse complement strand
TTATTCATTACTACAATACTGAGAGACCGCACATGGGGCTTAACATGAAAACACCACTGGAAGTGATTACAAGCTATTGACTAGAAAACAGGGTATATTCACACAGATCCTTCGACTTCCCGAGAACCATTCGAGTACTCAGGTTCTCGGTTCGCTCAGGATGACGGTTTGTGGGATGCTCATTTCGTCAAGTACCGCAAAGCGCTCCTAAAAAACCACCACTGCTTTTTGGCGGTTTGCACCTGCCCAAATGACTGGCCACCATGGTGGATAATGGATGTGCCCGGCCAGTACACTATCTTGAATCCGGCGCGCTTGGCACGGCGGCAAAAATCAACTTCTTCGAACCAGATAAAATATTTAGAGTCTAACGGGCCAATTTTATCTATGACACTTCTGTTGATACAAAAGAATGCTCCCATCACCTGATCCACTTCGGCTTCGCGCCTATAATCAAAATCTTTTGCGAGATAATAATGTAGCAAAGATGGAAACAACTTATATAGTTTAAAAAATAGAGCGAACAAATCCTGTACTCTTGGAAATTTTCGCACCGAATCTTGGAGTGTTCCATCGGTATTAAGTAGCTTACAACCCAAAATGCCAATTGACTCATTGCTCTCCATTTTATCAAAAACTTTTTTAAGTGAATTTTCTGTTAATTCTGTATCTGGATTTAAAAGTAAAATATACTTCCCTGATGACTCTTTGATACCAATATTATTTGCAGTGGCAAAACCTTTGTTCTCGTCCAATGCAATCACTTGCATATCTTGAAACTTTTCCTGCGCCATTTCTACGCTTCCATCGGAGGATGCATTATCAACTACAATCACTTCAAAAGTAATGCCCTCAGTATGGCTATACAAAGACGCGAGGCATTTTTCTAAAAGCCCCCGAACATTCCAAGAAACAATTATGATTGATATATCCATACACAAGCACAGTACCATATTTCAAAAATAAAAAAAGAGGCCGCCGCGGATATACTGCTAATCCGCGAACGGCCTTGTTGCCTGTTTTTTGGTAAACTTTTTTGTTCACCTCTGCTCTCGTCGGATACAAATAATCGCAACGATCAGGAACACCAACGCTCCCGCAAGACACACCACTAATCCTAAACCAAAAGAAAAGAGTGTATACTGATGAAGAAAAATGAAAGTCTCTGCAGTGTCTATGACGACACCGAAAACCATCAGTAATATCCCAAGCATTACAAACCAAATCATGGTTTATTGTCCTTGGTGGTAGGTTAACAGCCGGCTCCAAAGGCGACAAAAACGCCAAAAGCGAGCCCAAAAACAAAGATCCAAAATGCGGTACGAATCTGCCTTCTTGGGTTCACGTGTTTTCTCCTGTTTTAAAGAGCATCTGATCCTATAGCAATACTCTACTACTCATTAAAAAATCTTGCAATTCTAGAAAAGCAAGGGTAAAATATGTTCAACCATGTGCCTTTCCTCTATGCCAGCTAGGAGGCTGCTGGTGAATACAACTAAACGACGAAAGCCGCTCGATGAGGCTGAACGGCAACGAATCAAGATCGAGATAGACCAGTTCTACGCTCGACGCAGGAGGATCCAAGTCCGGCAGAAACAGCGCGAACATGCAGCACGTATCCGCTATCCCGCTGGAATACTGGTGGGAATTACCTCCTGCCACTTCAAGGAGCAGGTATGCCTATGGGTGCTCTCGATCGAACCGAACCGCGGGGTTCCATTCGACGAGGATTACGCGATTTGCGGCATCGACGCCACAGGCGGATACACAAGAAGCGTGGCAGTATCGATCAAACATGGCACTCGCGTGGAACTAATACCGTGAGAGGGTGTTCGGAAGAACAAAAAGGCAGTTGGCTCAATGAGACCAGCTGCCTTTTCATTTTGCAATGCCGTGTTTTTTTTTAATATAACTGACTGCTTCTTTGTATTTTTTTGCAGCAGTTCCCATACCAAGCTTTGCCACGAATGATGGAATCCAGTTAGACATAGTGCCTCCGGATTTTACCGTAAAAAGCACTTTCGGAATCCATGTACCAATATGACCTTGTTCCAACATACTAAGCCATAGATCCCAATCCTGCAAGCGCTTGAGAGATTCATCAAATCCCGAAAAGTGCTCCCGACGGATGAGTGATGTGGTGTGGATGTATGGCATTTCTCGCAATTTTTCCGCGCTGAATTCCCAGAGCTTGAATTTCTTCCAGCCGAATTTGAATGATGAATACGCGTATGATGCATCCGGATGTCCATCTAGTGTTTGCGACATTCTGGCGAGCATGTCCGGCTTCATAACTACATCCGCATCACAGAAAATGACGTATTCGCCGGTTGATTCGGCAAAGCCGCGATTACGAGCGACCGGCGCGCCTTTATTCTCCTGCCGGATGACACGAGCATCTTTGATGGCACCCAAGGGCTCATCTGACCCATCATCAACAACTATCACTTCATAATCCTGCAAGGTTTGATTTTTTATAGATTCCAAACACTCCACAAGTTCTTTTGCATGGTTATATACTGGAATTATGATTGATATTTTAGGGCTTGACATATTTTAAAATCGCTTGCGCTATCTGTTTAATGTCGCCGGGCTCAACTAAAACGCCGTTATCGCCAACTGCCTCTGGTACGCCGCCCACTTTTGAGCCTATCACCGGCTTATTAAACATCTGTGCTTCTTTGTATACAATACCATATCCTTCAAAATCATTTGGATCATCAATTGGAGTTAATATAAAACAATTACAAGCAGATAGCCAGCCATATTTTTCTTCGTCCGAGACTTGTCCCGTAAAAACAATAGTATTGTCATTGCGAGGGAGAGTACTCTCGACAGTGGCAATCTTAACGTCGCCATAAGGCTTGTTGCTGGTATTGATCCTTTTCTCGATGTTAAGATTGCCACGCTCGGCAGTAGCCTCGCTCGCAATGACAACTAAATTTTTTCTTTCTTCCCCGTCACCAACAACAACATATACCAAATCAGGAACCTGCTTCCACACTTCATCCAATGCTCGGATAACCACATCAATCCCCTTGCGTTTTACTAGGCGGCTGATAGTTAGAAGGATTGGTTTCCCCTCAAGATTATACTGTTTACGAAGCGCTTGAGCGGATGATTCATACTGCTTAATGTCAACCGGTGGCACGCGCGGATACTGAATCTTTAAACGGTCCACCACCCCTGGACTGTTTATTTTATAATGGCTCAATAGCTCGGCAGTTGCTTTACTATTGCAAATTATCTCATCCGCATTCTGCAAAATCTTTTTTACCCAAAACCGCTTCCATGGAGATTTAAGCGGGCGCACTAAATCAAGCCCATGCAAATAGACTCGATAGGGAGTTTTAAAAATCCGTTTCCATGCCAATGCAACATAGCCAATGGGCAAAACATGCGAAATCCAAAGCACCGTACCTGAAGCAGGCTTACGGAACCATACAAGCGGCAGCCAGTGCGGCCACAATCCCCAAAAATGCTCTTGGCCGCGCACAATATCAACAGAATCTACAGAGGATGCAACTTCTCCGGCGAGATATGTTGCTATACCTCCGTGTTGAGGCGGGTACTCTAGAGTGATAAGTAGTGGTTTAGGCATACATTACTGTACGCGCATTACTCCTTTAATCCACCGCCAGTCCTCTGCAGTATACGCCCGAAAAAGCAACAACAGCATGCCGTAGATAACCGCGGCTACCGGAATAACAATCAAAAAAGAATACTCTTCCCTAAAATAATACACTACAAACCCCATAATCCCAGATGCAACAATAATCTTAGTAATACTGCCGACTATGCGCCAGGTAAACACCGGTACAATAGTGCGCGCTTTTAGCCATCCCAAAAACACAATCAACATACTGCAGAAAAGCGCGGCATACACTGCGCCCATAAATCCGTAGGTGGGAATGAGCATAAGGTTTAAACTAACAAACACAATAAGCTGAATGCCTCGGTTTATGGTATTCCTCCGCTCGTTGCCGGTTGCGTTCAAAAGCGACCCAAACGGAAACTCAATATATAAAAATACCACCGCCCAAATTAAAATTTTGAGAGCGGGAATTGAAGCAGAAAAATCCGGCCATACGCGCATCATAATAGGTTCGGCTAAAAAGTAGATGCCAACGCTAATAGGCAGGCTAATGGTTAATAAGAGCTGCAATGTTCTGGAAAAAATAGACGCAAGCCGTTCTTTTGATTCAACTGCATAGCTCGCCATTGCTGGATACACGGCAGCGGTTACCGCAAGCGCCATAAACGGAAACGTAAACACGATTTTTGCCGGAATCGCATACAATCCAACAGCTTCATCATTTATTAAATTTTTGATGAGGATGGAATCAATAGTGTTATAGGCTTTAATAAACCCTGCAGCCATAAAAAACGGAAGCGCACGGACAATCCATTCCCGCATGAGCGGCCAATTAAGGTTAAGCCTAACAGTAAGCTTTGTTTTCCTGCGAATAAGTAATGAAGAAAAAATAACATGAAACAAGCTACCGCAAGCAATAACTGCAAGCAGTACCTTGAGGTTGTTTGTTTTGGCAATTGCAAATAATCCAAGTCCAAAAATAGTAATTTGGGAGAACACCGTACCCAATGCTTCGTAGAATAAATTCTGTTGCGCACGAAACACCGTATAAAAATAGGCTGTAAATGCATCCATCACCATAATAACTGAGGTAATAGCAAGTAGGATTCGTAATTCAGCTGGGTATCCTACTATAAGCGCAGATCCATGTAGCGCCACAAGCGAAATTACAGCAAGGCCCATTCGAAGCGTAAAAAATGTTGGAAAGTATTCTTTCTGCTTTTCAGGATTTTGGCTGAAGGTTCGAATTGCAAGTGACACAATCCCAAAATCAGCAATAAGCGAAAAAAGCGCCGAAAAAGAAAGTGCAAAAATATACGCACCCAATGCTTCGGGCCCTAACGCGCGCGCAAACACACTAAAATAGGCAAACGAGAGAATTTTTTGGAATACTAACGCAATCGTATACACAGCGCCAGAACGTGCAACTTGTTTTGAATGGTGATTTTTTGACATGTTATTATAGTAGCATAGTATAGCAAAAAGGCTCGCCTTTTTGGCGAGCCTTTTAAAAACAGATTAACGCTTGGACCATTGCGGACTGCGCCGTGCACGCTTTTTTCCTGGCTTTTTACGTTCTTTAACTCTCCTATCCACCGTTACAAACCCAGCTGCGCGTAACGCAGGTTTGACATCTTTATTCTGTAATATTAGTGCGCGAGCGATTGCCAAGCGTATTGCTTCGGCTTGCCCATGAGATCCCCCGCCAGAAACAGTAATATTAATATCATAAGCCATGCTCTCCCCAAGCTTTTCTAAAGAAGCGCGAGCTATATCCATAAGATCAAGACGTCCAAAATAAACAGAAAGATCACGCTTGTTAACCACAAACGTACCACTTCCACGCGCATAAAGCTGTGCAGTTGCTGAGGCAGATTTTCTGCGGCCAACGCCACGGATATACTTACGGCCTTTAAAAGGATTCTTATCAATTGCTAATTCTACTGCAGACATACTATTCTGTACTATCGTTAATGGATAACCGTTTAATCATCGCTTTGCGGAGCGTATTTTTAGGAAGCATGCCGAGCACTGCGCGCTTAAGCACTTCTTCGGGCCTGCGATCCCATAGATCGCGCAACGTTTCACTCTTAAGTCCGCCGACGCGCTTAGTAGGCCTGTAGTAGCGTTTTTGCTCCATCTTATTAGCGCCAGTAAACTTCATTTTGCTGTAATTAGTAATTACCACTTTATCGCCTTCGTCTTTGTACGGAACATACGATGCCTTATTCTTTCCCATAAGCAACACGGCGACCTGTGTCGCTACTCTGCCGAGGGAAACGCCGGCTGCATCAATTGTGTGAATTTCGCGGTTCATAGTAGGTCCCCGGAAGCCACCAAAGGCGCTTCTGGGATTATATATTATACAAAAGAAATAATTGCCTGCTCACCCGAGTCTCCGGCGCGCTGGCCTGTTTTCCTGATGCGCAGATACCCGCCAGGGCGATTTTTGTACTTGGGACCGATTACTTCGAATAATTTTTTAAGCGCTGGTTTGCGCGCAATAGAACGATCTGCTTTTCTTCGCGCAGCAACAGAATCAACTTTAGCAAGCGTAACCAAGCGTTCGGCATATGGCCGCAATGCTTTTGCTTTTGTAACCGTAGTTTCAATTTTTTCGTGCAACACTAAACTTGCCGCCAATTCGCGCATGAGCGCTTTGCGATATGCGGCGCTTTTTCCAAATCCTAATTTGCTGCTCTTGTGGCGCATACGTAATTATTCTGCTGAATCTTCTTTAACCTCTTCTTTGGATACCGCTTCTTCGGTTTCCTCGCTTGCAACCGCTACTTCCTCTGAATCTGTATGTTCGGAAATTTGATCAAACTCACTTACTAATTTAAAATGATCCGCCAAAATGCTTCCAGACTGCTTGAGTGCGTCAGAAACAGAAATAGTGCCATTGGTTTCAATTTGCATGATGACTTTATCGTAATCAGTCCTGTCTCCAACGCGTACATTATCAACCTGATAACCAACAAGATGCACCGGTGTAAAAATGGAATCAATAGAAATAGCATTTACTTCCAAGTTTTCCTTTTCACGAGATTCCACAGTGTCGTAGCCACGTCCTTGACGCACCCAAAACGTCATTTCTATGGAAGCTGCTTTATCTGTTAATGTCAAAATTACTTGATCCGGATTTGCAATTTCAATATCTGAATTCTTTTCAATATCACCCGCAGTAACCTGTTTTTCTCCGTTTGCGGAAATAGTAAGCATCACTGGCTCATCTGAATAACTCTTAAGGCTTACACGCTTAAGATTCAAAGAAATATCAACTACATCTTCTTTAACAAAATCAATGGTTGTAAACTCATGGGTAATACCCTTGATTTTAAATGCGTAAATTGCAGCGCCAGGAAGCGAACCAAGCAACACGCGTCGAAGCGCGTTTGCAATAGTCGGACCATATCCAGGGTACAATGGCTCCATAGTGACTTCGGCCTTGAACTCATTATCCTTATCCTTTTTGATGCTGATCTTTTTGGGTAGTGAAATTGATTCCATAACGTATGTAGTAAAAAAATTATCTAGAATAAAATTCTACGATTCTACGAACATCAATCAGCGTCTTAGGCTCTTCGATGTCCGGGGCTGCCACCACTGTTGCTTCGCTTCCTTTTACCGTAAGCCAAGACGCAGTGGTCCGATTAATAGCTTTTGTTCCTTCGGTAAATCGCAGGCTCTTCGCAACGCGTTCAATAACGGAAATTTTTGCGCCGACCGGAACAAAACATGAGGGAACATTCGTTTTTTTGCCATTTATTTGAATATGTCCATGGCTCACCATTTGGCGGGCTGCTGGACGCGTCTTAGCAAATCCAAGCCGGTACACGACATTATCTAATCTGGACTCAAGCATGCCAAGAATTACTGCACCAGTGTCTCCTTCGGTTTTAATAGCTTTTTCGTAATAATTTCTAAATTGCTTTTCCAAAATACCATACATGCGCTTTGCTTTTTGTTTTTCTCTAAGCTGCGTTCCATAGCTGGAAATTTTTCTGCGCATACCACGAGGCCCATGCACTCCAGGATGGTAGGCTTTTCGTGAAAGCGGAGACTTTGCGGTTCCGGTCTTATCTAAATCAGGGTGCAAATCAACACCCTCTCTTCGTGAACGCTTATATTTTGGAGTTAAATCTCTTCCCATAGTTATATTAAACTCTTCGTACTTTTTTAGCGCGCGGGCCATTGTGTGGCACTGGCGTTTTATCTTTAATAGATTGAATCTGTAAACCTAATCCCGAAAGCGCTCGGACGGCTGCGTCGCGCCCCATGCCTACTCCTTTAATGTGCACATCAACCTGTGAAAGACCGGACTGCTTCACAAAATCAGCTAATGCGCGCACTACAATGCCAGCCGCATAGGGAGTTGATTTTTTAGGCCCTTTAAATCCTGCTTTACCTGCTGATGCCCACGCAACTACATTACCAGAAGAATCAGCAATTGAAACCATGGTATTGTTATAGGTAGCATTTACAAAAGCAATACCTTTCTTAAGGGAAATTTTAGACTTCTTCTTGCGCTTCTTTGCAGGCACAGCGCTTACTGCTGGATCCACTGTTTCTTGAGCTTCTTTTTCTTTAACTTCTTCAGTCATATACTATTGCTATTAGGTCTTTTGTGCTGTAGGTTTCTTGCCGGAAGTCGCAGTTTTGCGAACATTGCCACGCACGGTTCTGGAATTAGTCTTGGTCCGTTGTCCACGTACCGGCAAGTGCCGAATATGGCGGGATCCGCGCCAAGATCCAATTTCTTTTAAACGTTTAATATTTGAGTGGACAGCGCGCGCTAGGTCTCCCTCTAACACTAAGTTCTTTTTTTCGATAACAGCACGAATACGGCCAATTTCTTCTTCGGAGAGTGCTTTGCTCTGCGTAACTTCGTCAATGTTTGCTTCTTTAAGAATCTGCCTGCTTTTAGTGCGACCGATTCCCTTGATATAGGTGAGAGCAATCACGATATGTTTATTGTCTGGGAGCGTTACTCCCGCGATACGTACTACTGCCATATTCGAATAATTATCCTTGTCTCTGTTTATGCTTTGGATTTTTACAAATCACTACAATACGTCCTTTGCGGCGCAATGTTTTGCAATCTCTGCATATTTTTTTTACTGAAGCTCTGACTTTCATAACATTTAGTGACGATAGGTAATTCTTCCTTTGCCCGTATCATAGGGGCTCATTTCCACTCGAACTTTGTCAAAAGGCAGAAGCCGGATTCTATGCATGCGCATTCTTCCGGAAAGGTGGGCAAGAATTTCGTGCCCATTCTCAAGCTCTACCTTAAACATTGCGTTGGGCAAAAGCTCCAAAACCTGACCTTCAATTTCTATGAAGCCTTTGCGATTAACGCTAAAGCCTTCTGGTTTACCTTGCTCACTTATTACCATGGATTAGGAAAAAAATAAATTACCCAAGAGCTTTTGCTCTTAAATAAGCCTAGCAATATACTTATGATTTACTTGATTTATAAGCGATTATAGGTACGGTTATACTAATAGAGTATGGTATAAGTGTCAAGGGCTTGTAATGGTTCAATACCTTGTAATCACTTTGCTACAATATGAGGCATATGTCATATACAACTAATCCCGCGCTTCCTCGGGTACGAATGGAAGCA
>MOEI01000034.1 GCA_001889965.1 bacterium CG10_46_32 | reverse complement strand
ATTGGAAATCTCGTTCAGAAAAAAGGCATTCTCATGCACACAGACGCAGTGCAGGCGCCAGGATTATTACCGCTCTCCGTTAAAAAACTGCATGTTGATATGTTGTCGCTGTCTGGGCATAAATTTTATGGGCCCAAAGGGGTTGGTATTTTGTACGCAAAGCGTGGCACCTTAATTGCGCCGCAGATGCGCGGCGGGGGACAGGAGCGAGGCCGCAGATCAGGCACGGAAAATATCCCGGGCATTGTCGGCGCAGCAGTTGCGTTGGTTCACGCGGAACAGAGGCGCGAGAAAGAATCAGCACGGCTCTCAGTATTGCGTGATTGGCTTATTAAAGAAGTCACCTCCCGCATACCGAGCGCAGTACTAACGGGGCATCCGGAAGAGCGATTGCCAAACAGTGCATCATTTTGTTTCTCTGGTGTTTCCGGGGAGTATGTGGTGATGCGGCTTTCTGAGCGCGGATTTGACTGTTCTTCGGGTTCTGCGTGCACCACAGGCGCTTTGGAGCCCTCGCATGTGCTTTTGGCCTGTGGATTGGACGAACATACAGCTTCAGGCAGCTTGCGGGTGACTTTTGGCGCGTCCACAACACAAGCCCAACTGAAACAGTTCTCAAGCGTGCTTGTGGAGGAAGTTAAAAAATATGAGTACATATTGGCTTCTCGGCTTGGAAATGAATAAGAGTACTTTTTCATTTCACTCGCTCTATGTCGCCAATTGAGCGCCTAGCTTGTTTCTGGTATACTTACCGCATGGAATTGCGACAGTATACAAGAGAAGATATCCAATCAAAACGAGTGGTTTTGCGTTGCGATTTAGATGTTGCCGTGAATACGGATGGAGTAGTTGATCAATACCATGATTTACGGCTCGAACGGGTAGTGCCTACGCTTGTGGAGCTTTTTTCGTTTGGCGCGCGTCAAGTGGTTATTATCGGGCACAGAGGCAGGCCCAACGGAAAACCAGAGCCAGGATTATCTCTTGCTCCGGTGTGCGAACGCCTGAGAGAGCTTGCAGCCATCGAAGGGTTGGATGAGCCAATTGCGTTTATCGAAGACATTTCAGTGGATCCTACACATCACCGTGATCAAGATTTAGTCATGCTAGAAAATCTACGCTTTTGGCCGGGAGAAAAAAATGGAGATGCCGCGTTTGCGCGAACGTTGGGTCAATGGGGCGAGGTGTATGTGAACGACGCATTCGGTTCAAGTCATCGGAGTGATGCATCTGTCACACTGCTTGCGCAAGCCATGCGAGACGCGTTTGCAGGGCCAGAACTCGCGCAAGAGGTTGCTAGGCTTGGCGGTTTTTTAGAGCGCGCCGCAAAACCATTTGTTGCGATTGTAGGAGGCGCGAAAATCGGAACCAAGCTTCCACTCTTAACATTGCTGAGTCAGCGTGCGGATCAGGTGCTTGTTGGCGGCGCGTTGGCTAATACTATTCTTGCCAGTAGAGGAATTTCCATGGGAGCATCGCTTATGGAAAGTGCCCTGTTCAAAAAGGCATCTGAGCTTTCGGGGCAGTCGTTTCATCTACCAATTGATGCAGTGGTGAGCGGGGGGAAGGTTGTTTCTATTACGAATATCGGATTACATGAGGCAATGCTTGATATTGGCCCTGAAACCATTAAAAATTTTGTATCTTGCATTCAAGAGGCAAAAACAATTTTGTGGAACGGTCCTATGGGGAAGTTTGAAGATGCCGCATTTAGCGCGGGTACAGATGCTGTGGCGCAGGCTGTTATTGGAAACGAAAAAGCCAATGCCTTGGCAGGAGGCGGGGAAACCATTGAGTTGCTTGAGCGCCTCGATTTAGTTTCAAAATTTGATTTTGTTTCAACCGGCGGAGGGGCTATGCTTACTTTTTTGGCAGGAGGCGAGATGCCTGGCTTAGACGCAGTCGCATAACGATATGAATGCATTTAACATACAACATATTGAAGCAGGAGAGATTCTAGATTCAAGAGGCGAACCAACAGTCGTTGCTACGGTTACGCTTTCTGGCGGGGCCAAAGCAGCTGCTGCGGTTCCATCTGGCGCTTCAACAGGCACGCATGAAGCACTTGAGTTGCGGGATAAAAATCCGAATAGGTACGGAGGCCGCGGCGTGCTTAAAGCAGCAAGTAATGTGAATGTTAAAATCGCTGATGCTCTCATTGGAGAAGATGCAGAAGATCAAGAGCGCATTGATCGCATTATGCGCAGGCTTGATGGCACAGAGAACAAATCAAAACTTGGCGCGAACGCGATTTTGTCCGTATCTTTGGCAGTCAGTCGCGCGGTTTCTGTCGGGCGAGGCATTCCTTTGTACGCTTCTTTGCAGGAAACTTTTGGATTTAAGCGCGCTATTACAATGCCAACGCCAGCCATGAATCTTATTAATGGCGGAAAGCATGGTGATACTAATATCACCATTCAAGAGTTCCAAATTATTCCGGTTTGCGGGGAAACAATTGCCGAAAAAATTCAAATAGGAAGCGAGGTATTTCATGTGCTTGGCCGTGAACTTACTAAGCGTGGTCTTGACACGGACGTTGGCAACGAGGGCGGGTACTCTCCGGATGTGGAAGATTTGGAAGATGTATTTCACCTGCTTGGATCCAGTATTATTGATAGCGGCCGCACACCTGGCATTGATATTACGATTGGCATTGATGCCGCTGCCACTGAATTTTACGCTGAGGGGAAGTATTCTGTTGCTCCGCCAAAAAAGACATATAGCCCTACGGAACTTTCCGTACTTTACGAACACTGGATAGATGCATACCAACTCGCAAGCATTGAGGATCCTTTTGGCGAAGACGCTTGGGACGAGTGGAGCGCGTTTACTAACCGTGTCAAAAAACAAGGTATCATGGTTATAGGGGATGATTTATTTGTAACCAACATCAAGCGTTTACAGCAGGGCATTAAAACGCACGCCGCAAACGCAATTTTGGTAAAATTAAACCAGATCGGCACTTTGAGTGAGACCATGGAAGTTATTAAGCTCGCGCAGAAAAATAACATGACAATAGTTGTTTCCCACCGAAGCGGAGAAACAAATGACGCGTTTATCAGCGATCTTGCAGTAGCAGTAGGAGCGGAATATCTTAAAGCTGGCGCGCCTTCTCGGGGCGAGCGCGTCGCAAAATACAATCGATTATTAGAAATTGAACAACGAGGTTCATAGCTATGCCAAACACTACACCACAAAAATTTCCTATTGTTCTCATGATACTTGATGGCTGGGGCATTGCGCCTGATTCAGAATCAAACCCAGTTACTCGGACCACACTTTCGGTATTTGAAAGAATCCGATCTGAATCGCGCACGTCTCGGCTGTGGGCGCATGGCCAGTATGTGGGGTTGCCGAAAGACCAGGACGGCAACTCCGAAGCCGGGCACTTAAATTTGGGGGCAGGCAGGGTGGTGAAACAGGATTCGGTGGTTGTTTCCGAGGCAATCAAGGATGGCACGTTTTTTAAGAATCCGGCGTTCCATGAGGCGATTGGGCACGTAAAACGCAACCATTCAAGTATGCATCTGATGGGCATGCTCTCGGACGGGCAGAGCGCGCACGCGACCCCGGAACATTTGTACGCGCTTTTGAAACTTATGGCGCAGGAAAAAGTTGAGCGCGTGTACGTGCATTTATTTACGGACGGCCGGGATTCCTCACCGCGTGCGGGCCGCGAGTTATGCGCGTCCGTACTGCGCCGGCTTGGGCCGGGTCAGCAGATTGCCACCATCATAGGTAGATTTTATGCCATGGACCGTAAAAAAGAATGGGGAAGAACCGAGCGCGCATACAACGCCATGGTGCTCGGGGAAGGCATGTGCATAGAGGATCCGCTTGGAGTGTTTGATGAAAATTATAAAAACGGCGTAACCGACGAATTTATTGAACCCACGGTTATGTGTAAGGATGAAAAGGCCATTGGTACTATTCAAGATAATGATTCTATTATTTTCTTTAACCATCGTAGCGACCGCGCGCGTCAGCTTACGAAGCCATTCGTGCAGAAAGATTTTGCCGGCGAACATACCAACATCTTTACGCCAAAAAAAATTCTTAACAATCTGCGCTTTGTCGCACTTACGGATTTTGGCCCAGACCTAGGGGAGACGCTCGCCGCGTATCCGAGCATTGACGTGGATTTAAGCCTTCCTATGGTGCTTTCAAAAAAGAAACAGATATACATCGCGGAAGCGGAAAAATATGCGCACATGACGTACTTTTTTAACGGAGGGTACGCGAATCCGGTTGGCGGAGAGCAGCGGCTCATGGCGCCTTCTCCACGCGTGGATCGATATGACCAGGCGCCAGCCATGGCAACCGCGGCGCTGGCTGACGCGTGCGTGTCTGCGCTTGACGACGGGTATGATTTTGTCGCGGTGAACATTGCGGCTACGGATATGGTGGCGCACACTGGCAATTTTATTGCGGCGCAATCCGCGCTTGTGGCAACTGATGCGGCCCTGGGCGCGATTTCCGCCGCAGTTGCAAAAAAAGGAGGCATACTTATCATAACCGCGGACCATGGCAACATTGAAGAAATGAAAGATATGTCCGGTGGACAGGTAGACACTGAGCATTCAAAAAACCAGGTTCCGTGTTGGATCTGGCCCGTGCAAGTCCCTCGTAGGCCGGCACTGCCCGAGGTGCGCCAAGAAGGGATTCTCGCGGACGTCGCGCCCACGATTCTTGAGTTGTTCGGCATTCAAAAACCGGAAGAGATGGCCGGCAAAAGTCTATTTAAAAAATAATTTTTTATTTAATGTCTGCCAAACAGAATAATTTACCGCTCGTGCTTGCGATACTGGATGGCTGGGGCATTGCTCCGCCTTCTCGGGGGAATGCCATTACAGAGGCGCATGTGCCGTTCTATAGTGAATTGCTTAAAAATTACCAAGTTTTTTCACTGGCGGCTTCTGGCGAGGCCGTAGGCCTGCCTTGGGGAGAGCCTGGAAATTCCGAGGTTGGTCATCTTAATCTTGGTGCTGGAAAAATTGTATACCAAGATGTGTTGCGTATCAATCAAGCTATTGAAACTGGCAGTTTTTTTGAAGAGGAAGTGCTCCTTGGTTCGATTTCCCACTGTAAAAAACATAATTCCAGTTTTCATATTATTGGAATATTGAGCGAGGGAGGCGTGCATGGACATCAGGATCATATATATGCAGCCTTAGAGCTAGCCAAGCGCGCAGGCTTAAAGCGTGTTTTTGTGCACGTGATTTTAGATGGAAGGGATGTTGCCTATGATAGCGGAGAAAAGTATCTTAAGCAGCTTGAAAAAGTGATCAAGCGTCTGGGCGTTGGATGTATTGCCACTATAAGTGGTCGGTTTTACGCTATGGATCGAGATAATCAATGGGATCGGATCGAAAAGGCGTATCGAGCAATGGTTCGAGCTGAATCCAAAGAATCATTTGCAAGTCCTATGGAAGCGCTTAAAGCAAGTTATGCGAATAAGGTCTACGATGAAGAATGTGTTCCAGTAGTTATCGCCCAAGAAAAAAATAAGGGCAGCAGTCGTATACAAGCAGGGGACTCGGTTCTTTTTACTAACTATCGGCCAGATCGAGCACGGGAGCTGACCAAGGCTTTTGTGCTTCCTGCGTTTGATAAGTTTCAAAGGACGCTTCTTTCTAATTTTTATTTTGCTACCATGTCTGAGTATGATCCGGATTTGCCAGCGCACGTCGTGTTTAGAAAAGAACCGGTAGAGTATCCGCTTGGGCGCGTGTTGAGCGAATCAAACCTTTCGCAGTTACATATAGGCGAAACTGAAAAGTATGCGCACGTAACCTACTTTTTTAATGGTGGGAAGGATATTGTTTTTCCGCGTCAAGAAAATATTATTATTCCATCCTCAGGCGTTGCTTCATACGCAGACGCTCCAGAGATGGGAACTCAGGAAATTACAAAACGAGTGCTTTCTGCGCTTTCTACTAAAACACATGATGTAATTATCATGAATTTTGCGAACGCTGATATGGTTGGGCATACCGGCAACCTTGCCGCAACTATTCGAGGATTATCTATTATTGATACTGCGCTTGCGGCTATTTTTAAAGAAGTCGACAAGAGAGACGGTATCATGATTGTCACATCAGATCATGGTAATGCTGAAGAAATGGTAAACTGGGAGAATGGACACATTGCCAAAGAACACAGCACTAATCCAGTTCCGTGTATTTTTGCTTCCAAAATGTTTAAGCGAGAATTACCTAGGCAAAAGGAGATTATGTTGCATGAGTTGCAAATAAGCGGTGTTTTAAGCGACGTTGCTCCAACTATTCTTGCGTTCTTGGGAATCCAAAAGCCAGAATCCATGTCCTCGCGTCCACTTATATGATATTTCAAATTTTTGATATACGGATGAGTAGCGTGATTTTTAACTTCGGACAGCACCTGCCCGAAGTTTTTGTTGTTTTTTTAGCTTCATACCTTGTGTGGTCGCTTGGTCTGTGTATGCTTATTATGCTCTGGAGGCGGAGGATGTTTGCACGCGACCTTTTAACAATTCTATCTGGAGGAGTGCTCGCCTACTTTATTAACGCAGTAATCCATTTGTTAGTGTACAGACCTCGGCCGTTTATTTCTTTTGGGGTAGAGCCCTTCATTAACACTGCGCATCTTGCAGGATCTTTTCCTTCGGACCACGCAGCTTTGGTTTTTGCGCTTGCCACTGGATATATTTTTTTGGATAAAAAAAACGGGTGGTTTTTTTACGCACTCGCTATTTTTGTATCACTCGGCCGCGTGTTGGCCGGGGTTCATTTTTTAGGGGATAGTATTGTTGGAGCAATTATTGGAATATGCGCAGCGTACCTTGTGCGTCAGTATGGCCTCTTTTTTTCGGCGGGCCGTACATCATAACAGGTGAGGCATTATAGTCTTGCTTTATTTTTTTTAATTTCAGTTGGCGTAAGTTCGCGTCTGATTTCTGCTTCAAAAGCTATCAGTAGTAATAACACAAGAATGCCAGAAATCGCTAAGTTTGTATGTAGGGTTTGAGAGAATGAAGAAAATCTGGATGTTTTATTAGAAATATTTTGGATTACATAACTAAGTGTGGGGTAGGAGATTGGTGTGCTTAAGAGCATGCCGTTTTTTTCTTCTGTAAGTGCGAATGTAGTTTCCGATGAGCAGCATTCAGAACGAGCTTTGAGCAATGTTTGATATGAATCACCCTGTGCAACTTTTGTGAACGGTGCTTGGGTGATGCTTGTTTCTGAAATATTAGAGGCAGTAAGAAATGTGTCCTGCTCAGGTTTTAGCATAATATCAAAGTAGCGACTTCCTGCGAGGCTTGGGAGCATTACTAAATCTGTAGCAAGTGCTTTTAAAGAGTCTCTTCGTAATCCTAAATCGTGGCTTACATTTTCGAGCGTTTGTCCAAGCACAGTGGGGGAGTCTTCTAGAAGTGATCCAAAGAGCTGGGCTACCACTATGGTTTCGTGTCCGTCCCAATTTCCACGCACTGCCACAATACCAATGTCTGTATAGCGCTCATTCAGTATATTAGCGCGGTGCGTAGGGCTTGCCATCCACGCATCCATAGTAGGTTCTGACTCAGAAAAATCAATGGCTAAATTTTCTCCCGCATACAGATAATGGTAGCCTGTTTCTTCTATCCATTCATAGAACGGTTTTCCTTCTGGTGTTGTGTGACTAAAGTACCCTTTGTCAATAAGGTCTTGGGCTTTGCCTTTGGCTGCTTCTGCAAGGAGATGATTTGGAACAAGCTCAGGTAAGCCCTGCTCAACACGCATAGCGTTGGTCATTTGAATAAGGTCTGATGCATTAATTGGGCTTGCGAAGGCTGTGGTTGGTGCAAACGCAAGACACCCTGTAATCATCAGGGCACTTATCTTGGGCAGTGTACGTTTCCAAATTGGAAATGTAAGTAGTATGTTGTAGATGAGAGATAGCAGCATAAAACCCGTGTTGCTTTAAACAAACACGGGTCTGGAGGAGGAAACTAACATAACCAGTATAGCATACCTTGAATATAAAGTCAAGAGATGGTACAATTTTTTCATGAAAGTTGTAATTCTTGCTGGCGGTACTGGAACGCGTCTGTGGCCTCTTTCGCGCGAGCGCTACCCAAAACAGCTACAATCTATTCTTGGTAACGAAACACTTCTCCAGCGGACATACCAGCGCCTTCGAGGTGTTGTTCAGGCATCTGATATTTTTGTAGTGACTGGCGTGAATCAGGCAGCTCTTGTGCGTGCGCAATTGCCCGAGCTCTCCAAGGGTACTGTTTTGGTTGAACCGATTCGAAGAGACTCAGCAGGAGCTATTGGCTTTGCGGCCGCACGCGTGTATGCGCACTATCCAAATGAAATTCTTCTTTCTGTTCACGCGGATGCATGGATTGGAAATAATAAAAAATTTGCGTCTCTGCTTCGCGCGGCAGAAAAAACACTGAAACAGTTTCCAGATCACACGCTGCTGTATGGTGTCGCGCCTACGTATCCAGAAACAGGATATGGGTATATTCAGCTGAACAAAAAAGTTGTACAGCAAAAATTACATCCTGTATATTCTGTAAAACGATTTATCGAGAAGCCGTCGCTTTCCCGCGCGACCAGATTTGTTTCTGATCCAGCCTATGTATGGAATCCTGGATGGTTCGCGTGGCGCGTTGATGCGCTTCTTGGTTTATACAAAAAATACTTACCCGATCATTATGCTCCGCTTATGCGGATTGCAGAAGCTTCCCCGTCTTCGCTTGCCGCGGTTATTAAAAAAGAGTTTCCAAAACTTCCTTCAGTTTCTATTGATACTGGGATTTTAGAGCGGACGCAAAAGCGGATCGTCATTCCTACGGACATTGAGTGGGCAGATATTGGCCATTGGCGCAGCGTAGCTTTAATGTCAAAAAAAGATACACATGGTAACGTAGTTGCTGGTGAATCCGTCTTATTAGATAGCGAGGATAATTTTTTCTTAAGTTCGTCTGGTAAGCTTATCGCGGCGCTTGGTGTTTCCGGCATGGTAATGGTAGAAACTAAGGATGTTATTCTTTTAGTTGATAAGAAGCGCAGCCAAGAAGTTAAGTCTATAGTGGGTGAGCTTAAAAAACGATCTGCTAATAACTATTTATAACTATGATTAAGACAGTGCCTATTGTTACCGCGTTCGCAGCAGTTGCCATAGCAACCTTTCTGTATATTGGGTACCAATTTTTTGGTAGCGTTTCTGTTGCCAATGATGCGCGTGAATTAGTAGTGGCGCCGGGAGAAACCGTAAAGAATATAAGCGCAGATCTTTCTGTGCGCAATGTTATTAAAAATGATTTTTGGTTTCGGACGCTGGTGTGGCTTCGTGGAAAAGAAAGCAAGTTTTTGGCGGGCACTTTTTTGATTCCTGAGCGCGTTTCCTCTTGGGAGTTGATTCAGTTGTTAACGAGAAGTGCTAGAAAAGAAGTAGCTACCATTACAATTCTTGAAGGTTGGGACATTCGGAATATTGCCATTTATTTTGAAAACCAAGGAATGTTCCAGCAAGAAGAGATTACTGAGCTTGTGGGATTGCCTGGAATTTTTAGCTCGTCTGATAATGATTTTTATAATGAGCTTGCGGTGCAGTTTAGGCCGTTAGTATATCGGACTGCGGCCGCGCCGCTTGAGGGATTTCTTTTTCCAGATACGTATGAAGTATTTGCAGACGCAAGCCTTAAAGACATTATAACTAAGATGGTCGCAAATTTTGATAGCAAAGTAACACCTGAGCTGCGAGATGAGATTGCGAGACAACATAAGAATTTTTACGATGTGCTGATTATGGCTTCTATTATCGAAGCTGAAGTTCCACACGAAGATGACCGCGCAATTGTATCAGACATATTCTGGTCTCGTTTGGAATCCGGTGTCGCACTGCAGTCAGATGCCACACTCCACTATATTATTGGTGGAAGCTCACCTTCTTTAACGAGCGAACAGCTTGAAATCAATTCCCAGTATAATACCTATAAATACCAGGGCTTGCCTCCTACACCAATCGGAAATCCAGGTATTTCTGCTATTCGGGCGGCCATATACCCAGCAAATACGGATTATTTTTATTTTCTATCAACTCCAGAAGGTAAAACTATTTTTAGCCGTACCCTAGAAGAGCATAATGCTGCAAAATTCAAGTATTTGAATTAGGTCTTGACTAAGTTATTTTAGTATAGTAGTATTGGTCTATACTTCATTTTTCCACAGACAGCAGGCGCTTAACCAGCTTAATTACCTGCCGAGGAACAAGCTCATGATTGTGGCTATTTCTGGCCACTCATATGCATTGTTTGTCTGCGGAAAACCGCAGATTTTTTTATTAACAACGCCTAAGAAGCAAGCACAAATAGTATGCCTAAAACACGACAACAAAAAGAACAGGCTATTACAGAAGCCACACAGTATGTTGCTGACGCAAAATCAATGATTTTTGTCGGCTATCATGGCCTTTCTGTTGCGCAAGTTCAAGAACTTCGGAAAAAACTCAAACAGGAGCAGGTAGAGTTTCAAGTTATCAAAAAGACTCTTATCAATCGCGTACTTTCCGAGGCAAAGCTGGCTATTGATGTTAAAAATTTGGGAACTGGATTAGCTGTTGCATTCGGGCTTTCAGACGAAGTGTCAGCCGCAAAAATTCTTGCTGAATTCAAAAAAAAGAATGATTCACTTAAGCTCTATGGCGGTGTTTTGGAAAGCAAGTTTATTGACGAAGCTGGCGTAGTGGCGCTTTCTAAGCTTTTGTCGAAACCAGAATTATACGCAAAACTGGTTGGATCCATTAATGCGCCTATTTCAGGATTTGTAAATGTATTGGCCGGCAATCTACGAGGGTTCATGAATGTTTTGAATGGGATCAAAGACGCAAAAGCATAAATTATTAGTTATAATCAATTAATCTAAATAAGTAAGGAGATACGAGTATGTCAGAAGAAGCAATCAAAGAAGAAGTAAAAACAATAGAGGTTCCTGCAAAATTTAAGGATCTCGTTGAAAAAATCGAGCAGATGTCCGTGCTCGACCTTTCGGAATTAGTCAAAATTCTTGAGGAAAAATTCGGCGTGTCAGCTGCCGCACCTATGATGATGTCTGGTGTCGCTGCAGCAGGAGCAGGTGCAGAGGCCGAAGAAGAGAAGTCAGCGTTTGACGTTGAGCTTACCAGCTCAGGCGCAACCAAGATTGCGGTTATCAAAGTAGTCCGCGAAGTCACTGAATTGGGGCTTAAAGAAGCCAAAGATTTAGTGGATGCCGCTCCAAAGGTTGTAAAAGAGGGCCTTAAAAAAGAAGACGCAGAAGCCATGAAGAAGAAACTAGAAGATGCAGGCGCCACAGTTACTTTGAAATAATTTCTGTATTCGAAAAAGTCCGTCCATAGGCACCTATGGACGGACTTTTGTATTCTGGGATAATTTATTGGGCAACTGGTATCTGATAAATTTTGTCTCCGGCAAGCACATAGATGTTTTCTCCTTTTGCATCCATGGTGAGGTCTGTGGCTTTTTCTAGTATTGGCGCAGTGAGCTGTGTCTGCAGTGATCCCTCTTTAGTGATTTTAAGAATGCGCGTTCGTTCGGAATCGAGCACATAGAAGATATTAATATCTTCACGAGTGTATAGCTTGAGTATGGATCCAGGCAAATCTTGTGCTGGCCAGGGAATGGTTTTGCTAAGTATGCCACGCAAGAATATATGAATTGTTCCTTGCGAGTCAATCAAGTATACAAATCCATCAACACTAATGTCTCGCATGGTTGCAAGCTCATATTCCTGCGTGAGCCAGTTTTGTGCAGAGGTAAATCCTGCGCCGGCCCGACGATATCTGATAATTTGGTTTGTTTCTGTATTAAAGGTATATATATTTCTGCCATAACTTGCAAAGGGTTTTGCAGTAGCTGGGTCAAACGGAAATTGCTGTTTTGTGATTGTTTCCCTGCTTGTATCAATAAGAAGCACAGTATCTTTGGCAAGCGCGGCGATTTCAGTATCTGAGGCTTCAAGCGCGGTAGTAAAAGAAGAAAGGCCTTGGTTATCAAGTGAAAGCGAAAGAAGCAACTTATTCGGCACATCTAAGCTCGCAATTTTTTCTTGCACGCCATCATAAAAGAATAGGGAGTTTTGTATCTGGACAAGGCCGGTTTCGTTTAGCCCTATTGGAGTAGGAAGCACTGTTGCAATAGTTTGGATATGTGTGATAGCCTGCTTTTTTTCCGCTTTATCTTTAAGCAAGGTAATGGCATTATGCGCCGCGGTTATTCGGTCTTCTTGATTAGGAAATTCCTGCGCAAGCTCAGCAAGCGCTGCTTGTGTTTCGGCCAAGAGAGCTTGTGATTTTATCTTGTTTCCATAAATGAGTGATGCTTCGGCTTCATTTATTTTTTGTTCAATGGTAGAGATAGTTGTTTCAAAACTTGTAGTGGCGCTTTCTTGTTTTTTATCGCGCAATCCTATTGAAATACTTATGGTAAAAATAATAATAAGCACTATCACTCCCACTCCAGCAAGTTGGCGTTTTTTTGATTGGGCGTGCGTTGCTCGGTATACTGCGTTTCCCGCAGCATTTTTTATCCTTCGAAAGAAATAGGTTCTAGTATCTGAATTTTTAATAGTAGCAAGTGTTGTTTTGGTACATGCAACAAGTGCAGGCGTCCCTCGTTTAAATGCTCTTTGTATTCCTTCGAGCAGTTTTGCAAGAAATGAGAGTAGAACAGTAAGCGCATTCTGCGCCGCTGGAGTTACTTTTTTAAAGAATGCTTGAATAGCCTGGCCACTTGCTTCAAAACGTTCGTTTAATGCTGTAGGGGTGTCGTCTGCATCTATTTTTTCTGGATCTCTGGTATCTTCTACAGTATCTAACTCGATCGGCTCTTGTGCTGTACTGCGTCGTGGCTCGTGAATTTGATTATCAGATCGTGCCTGTGGAATTTTTTGCACAACAGCATGTGTTTGAACAGCTGGATAGCTTACCGGAGAAATAACAGCCAAGCCGAATTGTTTATTAGAGGGCGCTCGTCCAAGAAATTCAGTAAGCGCTTCTATTGCTTCTTGTGAATCGAATTCTTCGGCGCATTTTCTGATCCGTTCCACAGAAAGGTAGTCAAGCACTGCCTCGTTAACCAACACCATGGCTGTGTCTGGTCCCAGTTTTCCAGTTATAATATTGGTAAATAATTTGGCTGGATTAGGCGAAGGAGCGGTTGGTCCGGTCGTTTTGAGCACGTCAACGATTTTTTCGTGGTGCACTAAAAATGCATGTACTGACCCGACTGAGGCAAGGTAGATTTCGGAGCCAGCGAGGGCAGCTACAACGATATGGATTTTGTTGAGCCAATTTTTTGGTTTAACAAGCAAGATATCTTTAACGCGTATATTCGCTTTAGCGAGTGCATTCTCGAATGCATATTCCGTTTCTTTTGTTGGCGCGTTAAAAAATTGCTGCTCAATTTCATGGGCAATGCTTTCGATGATTCCTTCGTTATCTTTGTCTGATACTTCAATTTCTACCAGCAGTATAAGCCTTTTGTCTGCGGCACGTTCATGAGAGAGTTCGAACACGTGCAAGGAGCCCGGAGAACCGGATTGCCTGATAATGCGTGTTACTGTTTCGTGTGCTGGCGTATGTTTCATAGGCCTGGTAATGGTTGACGTGAGGGTATCAAGGTATTATACTACATCCACTAGTATTGAACAAATTTTGTGTATGCTTGAGCACATTTTCGGGTCAAAGGTCCGGGTTAAGCTTTTAAAGCTATTTCTGGGCCAAAATGAAGAACGGGACTATTACATCCGTGAGCTTGCGCGCTTACTTGATGAGCATTTGAATTCCGTCCGCCGAGAGCTTGAAAATTTAGAGGATTTGGGCCTTGTAGTTTCGCACGAAAAAGATAAACGAAAGTACTATGGCGTAAATCGAGAGTTTTTGCTTGTGCCGGAGCTTCAGTCCTTGTTATTAAAATCCAATGAGCTGGGTGAACAAAAAATGGTGCAGGAGCTTGTAAAAGTTGGAAGCATGGATCTTTTAGTTCTCTCGGGCGTGTTTGTCGGGCAAAAAGAATCTGCGGTTGATATTTTTATCGTGGGCCGCGTACACAAGGCAAAATTAGAGAAGCTTACTAAGTCCTATTTAAAAGATACGGGCCGCGACTTAAAGTATACGGTGATGAATAAAAAAGAGTTTCAGCACCGCGTTGATCTTGGTGACCGATTTATTTTTACACTGTTAAACGGCCGCAAGATTACGGTTATCAATAAACTTGGAATCTAAAATGGAGAGGGTTGTATTACAAAAAGCGCTTGCGGATGCGGGGGTTGCCTCGCGGCGCGCTTCGGAAGCGATTATTAAGGCGGGGCGCGTTAAAGTAAATGGCATTACCATTAGCGAGCTTGGTGCGCGCGTTGACGCTCACGCTGACGTGATTGCGGTTGATGGGCATCGGATTACCATAGTAGATCAAAAGGTCTATTTTTTGTTGAACAAACCAAAGGACGTACTCACCACAAATAGCGATGATCGTGGAAGAAAAACTATTTTAGATATTATTAACATTCCTCAACGCGTAGTTCCTATTGGCAGGCTCGATATTGGAACAACTGGACTACTCCTGCTTTCGAACGACGGAGAATTAGTCTATGAACTTACACACCCTAAGTTTGAGCACGAAAAGGAATACGAAGCAGAAGTTGAAATTCCTTCAGATTGGGGCGAAGGCATTTTAAAAAAGGGTCTTGATCGTCTTCAGCAGGGGGTTCGTATCACTACCGGAAGAACACGCCCAGCTAAAACGCGGCTCATTAAAAAAATCAGCACTGATCATTATCTTATTTCTATTACTATCCATGAAGGCCGCAAGCACCAAGTACGGCAAATGATAAACGCAATTGGCGTCTCAGTTGTTTCTTTAAAACGTGTTCGCATGGGCCCGATTGAACTTGGTGATCTTAAAGAAGGAGAGTATCGCGAATTGACCGAACAAGAAGTATCGGCATTAAAAAAGAAAAACAGCCACTAAGAGGCTGTTTTTCTGAACTGGCAGTTCGTAGTTGCTAGTACTTTCGTATGATGCCAACCACCCGCCCTCGGATCAAGACACTCTTGGTCATAATGGGCTGGTATTTTTTGTTGGCTGGCTGGAGGCGGACAAAATTCTTTTCTTTGTAGAACTTCTTTAATGTTGCGGTTCCATCATCCAATACTGCAACCACCATGTCCCCGTTTTTGGCGTACTCGGTTTTTTCCACAATCACTAAGTCCCCATCCGAAATTAAGGATTCTATCATGGAGTCTCCGCGCACCTTAAGAATGTAGCAGGATTTGCCGCGCGTTATCTCTGAAGGAACCGCGATTTCAGCTTCACGATTTTCGATTGCTTCAATAGGAGCCCCTGCGGTAATCAAACCAACTAAAGGCAAAAAATTCATGCTTCCCTCAAGATAGCTTGATTCCACGTTGTTGTCGCGGGAATCAATAATCTCCAACTCCCGGGACTGCACATTGCCAGTACGTTTGATAAATCCATTTTTTTCCAGGAACGCCATGTGCTCATGTACTGTTGCCAGTGATGATACTTTGAACTTTTTGGCGATCTCGCTTAACGTGGGCGCATATCCACGTTCAGTAACATACGATTTGAGATAATCCAGAATTTGTTGTTTTTTATTTGGAAGGATGATTGTCATAGTCGTTATGGAAGGTGTTCGGGTGTGTATATTATTCTCGTTCAAAAAATTTAAAATTAAGAAAGTATGTTTAATTAGTATGCGCGTTCCCATTCTTGGAATTGTCGAATCATTTGTTTAAAGATGGGTTCATTTGAATACTTATGGAAGCGCGCATCCTTTTTGAGTCGGTTCCAGTTGGAAAGGGGGAGGGGGCGCGTTACGCACGCACGTCCTTCGTTGACTGCATTAATATTTAAGGCCATAATGGTTTTGACGCGGCTAATATCCTTTGCAAGCATGCGGAGCAGGTCAGCACGTTCAGCTGGGCGCTTCTCTTTTTCCCAGGGCATGGTAACACGCTGCATAAATGCGCCTACCAGGAAAATCGGAGCAAGTGCGAGTGTGAGTTGGATGAGTGATGTAGTCATATATTTTTTTTCTTTGTTTGATTATAGTGTAATGATAACCGAATAAAAACCGAAGGTCAAATAAGCAATTGTGGATAAGTCTTTTTATGAAAAAATTCCTAATAATAATAGCGATTTCTTTGGTCGGTGCAGGCCTTTTTTTAAACCGCGGAAATATTCGCGGCTTCATTAGTGATGTACGAAAACCGGATTTGCCAGAGGCTGTGGATTATTCAGATGTGGTTGTGAACGATGCGTCAGTAGAGCGAAGCAATCCTGTGAATGACGCACAGAGCAGTAATGACGTGATTGCCGCATCGCCACCGGAGGCGGCTCCTCGTAATGACAGCCAGACTGTTCCGGCATCATATAATCTTGCGGTGCCGTTCCAGTCCCAGGCGCCGCACAGTGATTGGGGATTGCCCTATCAAGAAGCGTGCGAAGAAGCATCACTTATTATGGCTGATCGGTTTTTTTCCGGAGAATCGCTATCAGCCGACCACATGGATGAAGCCATCAAAAAATTGGTTGCATGGGAGCAGGATGAGTTTGGGTACTATGAAGATACGACTGCCGCTGAGGTGGTTGTTATGGCGCGTGAGTATTTTGGACTTAAGGCGTTGCTAGACTACGATGTCACTGCTGATACTATCAAACACTATATTGCGCAGAATAAACTTGTCATTATCCCGGCCGCGGGCCGCGTACTGCCAAATCCGAATTTTACCGGAGAGGGCCCACTGTACCACATGCTCGTGGTCCGGGGGTATACGCCGACCCATTTTATCACCAATGATCCGGGTACCAGGAACGGGAAGGAATTTGTATACACCTATGATGCGCTCATCAACGCGGTGCACGATTGGCCGCAAGAGCACGGTGGCAATTCAAGCGGGGTTTCCGAGGAAGATATGCTCACTGGCCAGAAGGTGATGATTGTGGTAGATAAATAATATGTATCTATATATAAATACAACTGAACGGGACTCATTTGAGCTGGCTTTAATAGGTGAGAGCAAGCTCATCAAAAAAAAGATAGTTAAATCTAACCGTCAACACTCAGAGAAGCTCTTGAAGTCTATTCAAGCGCTTTTAAAATCCGGTACATCGTCGTTGGCTGATATCAAGGGAGTTGCGGCAGTAAAAGGCCCGGGATCGTTTGTGTCATTACGTATTGGTATTTCAACTGCCAATGCATTAGCATACGCGTTGCAGGTTCCCATTGTTGGTGTTTCGCAGGAAAAGGGGATTGATGAGATAGCTCAGTTGTTCAAACGACTCACGTCATTTACTAAAATTATTACTCCAGAGTACGGTCGGGAGCCGGATATGGTGATGAAAAAGCGTGATTGACGCCGTGCTTTTTTGGTTGTATGGTTAATTCACGCCGTAACTCATGAAAAGAGGAAGGAGTAGACGATGAGATTCAAAAAGAAGAAGGGCGGTACCGTTCTTTTCGATTCGGACAAAAAGGCGGCTGAAGTTCGGCGGAACTCTCGCGAGGGAGTGGCGCGCGCGGTTATGCCTCGTATCAGAGCCATAGACCTGTGGCTCGAGCGGGATATGCCGCGCTCGACGAGTTCGTGCTGTAACAATTTCTCCGCAAACTAGGCTTTCCTGACGAGGAGAGACTGATAGCGTGGCAGGCGCGAATTTTTTCCTTACCTCGCGGACCTTTGATAAGTCAAACGTTGCTGCGGATGTACACGGCCAATCCATACTTGCATGGATTGGCCTCTTTTTTTTATTTGGCTACGGTGCATAGCCGTTTTTTTGTGTATAACCTGTGTGTAAAACTCCCTTGCAGAGGGGTTGAAGGTAAAATGAAAGTGGTGTATAATAACTGCAGAGTGGTAGGAAGTGGATAAAAGTGGGGATAAGTCAGTGGCATCTGTTAACAATCCATCAATATATAAAAATGTTCATCGGAGAGTATCAACATGCCATTGATGGGAAAGGCAGAATGGCCATTCCTGTAAAATTCCGCCAGACCTTAAAAAAAGGAGCTATTGTAACACGAGGCTTGGATAACTGTTTGTTCGTGTATACTCCCGAGGAATGGAAAAAATTAGTTGAACGGCTTTCCAATCTTCCGCTCTCCCAAGGCAAGTCACGCGCGTTCTCGCGTTTGATGCTTGCCGGAGCAATGGATGTCTCGCTCGACAGCCAGGGGCGCATCCTTATTCCAGAGTATCTTCGCAAGTTCGCGGGCATTAAAAAAGACACTACCATAGCAGGGCTCAATAGTCGCCTTGAAGTGTGGGAAACTGGTGCCTGGGAAAAGTACAAGCACGCTACAGAAAAAGATTCCGCAAAAATAGCGGAAGAGCTCGGAGTGTAATGTCTTTCAGCTATGTCGTCATTCTGTGGCGGCATGACCAGAAGGCTTTACGCCAAAAAACAAAAACAAAACAAATTTAGATTTTTTTCCACTATTGTTTTATATTGTTTTTTGATGGAGCCTTTACAAGCTCCTTTTTGATTCTATGGATGAATCCCTACAAATTCCCGTAATGCTAGAGGAAGTTATTAGCGGCTTAAACCTTACACCTGGAGCGCTTGTCATCGATGCAACTATAGGAGGGGGAGGGCATGCAGAAGCAATTCTTACTGCAACAGCTCCACAGGGAAAGCTTTTGGGTCTTGATTGGGACAAAGATGCTATTACGCGTTCTGGTAATCGGCTGGCAGCGTATCAAGATCGAGTTGTTTTGAAACAAGCAAACTATACCGAAACAAAAACCATTGCATATGAACAGCGATTTTATCCGGTTAGCGCTCTATTATTGGACTTGGGCTTATCTCGCGATCAACTCAAGGACGGAGCTCGAGGATTTGCTATACAGACTGAAGGACCATTAGACATGAGGTTCTCTGACCAGGTGTCGTTAACTGCGAAAGAGATAGTTAACACCTGGCCAGAGAAGTCTCTGGAACAAATTTTTACCGAATTTGGCGAAGAACGGCACGCCGCTCGTGCAGCTCAGGCAATAGCCGCTGCGCGTAAGCTCGCGCCTATCAACACCACTCGAGAACTGGCAGACGTAGTTGTGCGCGGAGTCGGAAGGCGAGGTAGATACCATATCCACCCTGCTACCCGTATTTTCCAGGCTCTGCGCATAGCTACCAACCGAGAGTTCGAAAATATCAAACAGGCATTGCCTGAAATGGTTTCCTTACTGGCACCTGGAGGCCGTATCGCAGTGCTTACGTTTCATTCTCTTGAGGACAGAATCGTTAAATTCTTTTTTAGGGATTTAGCGCGAGCCGAGCACCCGACTATCGCATTAGTTAATAAAAAAGTTATTAAACCCGGCAGGCCAGAGGTACTTGGGAACAAAGCATCCCGGAGCGCCAAACTGCGCATTATTGAAAAATTGTAGCATGCATCAGCGAGCATATAACACACAACTACTTCCTTGGCACATCATTTTGTTCACCGTACTGTTTAGCTTAATCGTGGCATATGTGTGGCAGATAAATAACCAAGCGCAGCACTCGTTTTCTATTCGTGAGCTAGAGCAGAACCGCACGCAGCTTGCAGAAGGAATTCGCGATTTAAATTGGCAGCTTTCACAGGCTCGGTCTCTTGCAGAAGTAGCAACTCGCGCAGAGGATCTTGAACTTGAGGCACCTAAGGAGGTAACCTACCTGCATATTGGATTCAGCACTGTGGCTGCCTATGACCCGAGTTCGCCATAATCGAATTTCAGCAGTACCCGAAAAACGCCTCTATCTGGTGATTGGGGTTGTTTTTATATTTGGCATGTTGCTTACCTACCGGGTGATTGATTTACAAATTTTTAAGGCGAGCGAACTTCAGGCGCAGGCAATCAGGCAGCAAGAAACAGTACGAAATATTCCTGCTGAACGCGGAAAAATTTTTATTAGCGAATATTCTTCAAGCACGCTGTACCCTGTTGCCACGAACCGTGAATTTAATCAAACGTATCTTATTCCGCAAAATATCAAAAACACAGAAACTGCGTTTAACGCACTGTGGGATTTAATTGAGCCCTATGGCATAAGCGAAGAGACCTTGCGGTATCGTTTAAGCAAGGAGAATGATATTTATGAGCCGCTTTTGCATAAATTAACCAAGGAGCAGCTTGCACCGTTTGTACAGCTAGGCATGCCTGGGCTTGGATGGGAGAGTGAAAATTGGCGCTATTATCCAGAAGGAGATTTAGTGGCGCAATTAACGGGGTTTGTGGGCGTAAAGGGGGAGAGTTTGTTCGGCCAGTATGGGCTTGAAGAGTTTTTTGAAACAGAACTTGCTGGAGAAGATGGCATCATTGAAGGCGCTACCGATGTTTCGGGAAGGCTGTTGCAGGGTAAAGAGCTCGGCCGCAAAGAGCCAAAAAGCGGCATTGATTTAGTATTGACCATTGATCGAACATTGCAGACGTATGCGTGTAAAAAATTGAGTCAGCGCGTCGCTGAGGTTGCTGCAAAATCAGGCACGGTTATTGTGGTTGACCCAAAAACCGGTGCAGTGCTGGTGATGTGTTCAAGCCCAAGTTTTGATCCGAATACCTATAATGAAGTGAAAGACATTGGCGTATACGTAAATCCTGCGGTTTCGGCGGCCTATGAGCTCGGCTCAATTTTTAAGCCGTTTACTATTGCGGCCGCGCTTAATGAAGATCTTATTACTCCGCAGACCATGTATATGGATGATGGTTTTGTGATGGTGGGAGGGTATCGTCTTAATAATTTTGACAATCAAGGCCGAGGCGAGGTGAATATGATTGCCGTGCTTGAACAATCCCTTAACACGGGCGCAGTGTTTGCCCAGCAGAAACTTGGAAATCAAAAATTCCGTGAATATACAGAAGCATTCGGGTTTGGCGCTCCAACAGGCATTGAGCTTGGCAAGGAACTTTTTGGCAACACATCCTCACTTGAAAAGCGTGGAGATATTTGGCCGGCAACAGCATCCTTTGGGCAAGGAATTACGGTAACGCCGATTCAAGTTGTTATGGCATATGCGGCCTTGGCAAACAATGGCGTATTAATGAAGCCGTATATTATTAAGGAAAAAAGGCATGGAGATTCTGTTGTTTCAACTACTCGTCCTACGGAGGTGAATCAAGTAGTGAGCGCTCGCACAGCCACTATTATCGGAGGCATGCTTGTTTCTGTGGTCAACGAGGGGTATGATAACCTTGGTGGCGTACTTGGATACTATATTGCCGGAAAAACCGGAACTGCCCAGCTCGCTCAAGGTGGCGTATATGGAAGCCAAACTATCCATTCCTTTGCTGGATTTGGTCCAGTTGATGCTCCGCGATTTGCCATGCTTATCAAATTAGACGAGCCGCAGAACGGCAGATTTGCTTCTGCAACCGCAGCGCCGGTGTTCGGGGATATTGCCAAGTTTATTATGCAGTATTATGAAGTACCCCCGGATAATGCGCCAGAATTATGAAAACTTTGTTACTATCATTCCTCCATACGCTTACGCGCGCCGTGGTAAAAAAATACCGCCCAATTGTTATTGCTATTACCGGCAGTGTTGGAAAAACCGCAACCAAGGAAGCAGTGTATGCGGTAATTGCAACCAAACAGAGAGCTCGCCGGAGCCGTGGCAACTATAATACGGAAATCGGATTGCCACTTACGATTCTTGCTATTGATTGGGCTCCTGGCAGGTCGCCTATTAAATGGTTTGCCGTATTTTTGCGCGCATTTGGTCTATTAGTAAAAACACAAACATACCCAGAGGTTTTAGTGCTTGAAATGGGCACGGACAAGCCAGGGGATATTGCCGAGCTTTTGCGCATTGTTACTCCCACCATAGGTGTTATTACGGCCATATCCTTAGTCCACACCGAACAGTTGGGCGACCTTGCAGGCGTTGCGCGCGAAAAAGGATCCATGTTCCGCGCTATTGGTCGCGAAGGCACCATTATGGTGAACCAAGATGATCCAGAAGTTGTAAAAATTGCAGAATTCTCACATAGCCAACGCATTAGCTATAGCGCCAAGCAGAGTGAAGGAGTTGATGTGTATGCGTCTGAGATTTCCATAAGCCGTTCAGAAAGTTCAGAAACTGGAATCCAGGGCATGTCTTTTAAGATACAAACAAAAGGAACGGTAACGCCGGTACTTATTAATGATTCGCTTGGTGAGCATTGGGTGTACCCGGCGTTGGTTGCGGCCGCTGTGAGCCAGGCGTTAGGTTTGCATATGGTTGATGTTGCAGAGGGCTTGCGTAATTTTAAGCCCGAACCCGGCCGTATGCGTGTACTTCTCGGCATTAAGCACACCACAATTATTGATGACACCTACAATGCATCTCCAGCATCTATGGCAGCTGCGCTTGAGACAGTTACAAAGCTTTCTTCCAAAGGAACTACCTTCGCGGTGCTTGGGGATATGTTGGAGTTAGGAGCTTTGAGTGAAGAAGAGCATAAAAAAATTGGCCGCATAGTGGCGAAGCTCCCCCTAGACGTGGTGCTGATTACGGTGGGCGAACGCTCGCGGGATATTGCACGCGGCGCGCGGGCAGCAGGAAAAGAAGAGGAGCGCGTGTTTGAATTTGGAAATGTTCAAGAGGCCGGATTGTTTGTCCAGAACCGTATGGAAAAAGGGGACGTCGTACTGGTTAAAGGATCGCGTGGCATGCACATGGAAAAAATCGTAAAAGAAATCATGGCAGAGCCGCTTCGCGCAAAAGAGTTGCTTGTGCGTCAGTCTGCGGAGTGGCTACGTAAGGCTTAATGTCAACAAAGTACTTGCAATCCATCTCAGGAGTGCTAGGGTGATGGTATAATCATCTAACATAACCATATGTGGCCAACCATAACATTTCTCGTCTTCATCGGCATTCTGCTACTGTCTTTTTTGCGGCAGGTGAACCAGTTTCAACGCGGCGTAAAATTCACACTTGGCCGTTTTTCGAGCGTGGTTGAACCGGGCTGGCGCCTTATTGTTCCGGTATTCCAGTCCATGACCAAAGTGGACATGCGCGTGAAAGCGGTTGATGTGCCGGATCAGAAAGCAATCACTCGCGACAATATTTCAGTGACCGTAAATGCGGTGATTTACTACCATGTGATGAACGCGGACCGTGCTGTTATTGAGGTAGAGGATTTTAGATATGCCGTGAGCCAGCTCGCGCAGACTACCATGCGGAACATTGTGGGTGAAATCAGTTTAGATGAACTGTTAGCTGAACGCGAAAAGATATCCAACCGCATTCGGGAAATCGTTGATATTGCCACGGACAGCTGGGGCATAAAAGTAGATAACGTTGAGCTCAAAGACGTGAGTCTACCTGCGGATATGGAGCGAACCATTGCAAAACAGGCCGAAGCCGAGCGTGAGCGGCGTGCTGTGATTATTAAGGCAGAGGGTGAAGTGGCTGCCGCGGAGAATATAGCCAAAGCGGCGCGCATGCTCTCGGATTCGCCAGGTGCATTGCACTTGCGCACGTTGCAGTCCATCAATGATATGAGTTCGGATCAATCAAACACCGTGGTGTTTGCCGTGCCGCTTGAGATTTTGAGGGCGTTCGGCAAAATCGGCGAGGATCATATCAAGAAGGGGATGTAGATGGCAAGATATTACTGTTCAAGATAGCGGACGACGATTGTTTCTACTTCGTCCGCATTTTCGCATTCCATCAATTTCATCCTCAATTCTTTGGCGCCGTCCCAGCCCTGGACGTAGGCTTTGAAGTGCTTTTTCATAATTTGGAACCGCTTGTGGCTCACCAGTTTTTCGAACAATTTACAGTGCTCAACTAATACGCGGAGTTTTTCATCAACCGTGGGTTTTTTATCGGAGAAGAACCATGGATTTCCAAAGATGCCTTTGCCGATCATCACTCCGTCCACGCCAGTCTCGTCAATTTTTCGTTGCGCATCCTCTAACGTCAACACATCCCCATTGCCCACTATCAAAGCGTTTGATTTCATCTCATCACGAATTCGAACCGCGTCAGCCGCCAGTTCCCAGTGTGCTGGCACTTTGGACATTTCCTTGCGTGTGCGCAAGTGGAGTGTTACTGCAGCGGGTTTTGCTTCAAGCAAAGCAGGGAGCCAAGTATCAAGCTCATTTTTTAGGTACCCGATTCTTGTCTTAACTGACACGGGCAGTTTTGGCGCGCCTCGCTTGGCTGCTGCGATAAGCTCTTGTGCGAGTTCGGGTGTTTTTATGAGCGCAGATCCACAGCCTTGTTTTTCGATTGCTTTATCTGGGCAGCCCATGTTTATGTCAAACCCATCAAAGCCCATCTCTTGCATCATTGTTGCCGCATGCTCCATGTGTTCGGGCTTGGATGTAAAAAGTTGCGCCACAATTGGCCGCTCTGTTTTATCATATTGCAAATCTTTCACTAAGGCATCGTGCCCAGCCGAAAGCAAACCATCTGCCGAAACAAATTCCGTCCACATGGCGCTCGGCTTGCCGTATTTCGCAATCAAAAATCTGAATGCCGCGTCCGTGACATCTGCCATTGGCGCTAATACAAAAAACGGCTTAGGCAGATTTTTCCAGAATCCCTCCATTATTATATTTCCTCCTTTTTCTCATGCACGTAGTCCATCCAATCCTCAATTACTTTGATGAACGCCTTAAACGGCGCTTCGATGATAAAATCAAGTGCAAAGATAAATACGTTGATGTGTGCGAACCGCGTGGACATCCACTTGCCTGCCTGCAGAACAGGAAGCGTAAAAAAGCTCCACAGCCCGCGTAGCAGGCCTTTTTTTGGAGGGGTTACAATAAGTTCCTGGCTGGTAAGCCTGATGCGGTAGGCGAACAAAGAAACCAGCGAAAGGAAGAACAAGAAAATAAAAACACTTACCACGGTGAATTTTAAAAACTGCAGGCCAAATATAAGCAAGCCGAACGAGAGCGCAAATAAAACGCCATAGAGCAGGACAAAGATAAGATTTAAGACTACGCTTCTGCTTCGGCTTTTTGCGATTTGGATAAGATCGCCTTTTCCGTGCATAATAGTATTGATTCTTTCTATAATAAGCTGAGTGTTTTGTTCGTCCGGAAGTTTTGTGGAAAGCGCGACAATAGCAAGTAAGCTTGGTGGAAACAAGAGGTTGATGGCAATCGGGATAAGGTCAAACTGTTTTCGTATAAAATAATCAACCGGAATTTCCAATACCAAAAAAATTAAGAATTTTGTGACAACTAAATAAATGATGGATCGGGTGATGGATCGGTGCAGGGATGCGCGGGATGCTTTATAGTTCTGTTCGCACCTCGCGCTGATGCGTTCCGGAAATGCGGAGCCTTCCCTAATATCGTGCCAGGATCCTTCGGGGTCGCTCACAATAATATCCCGCAGAATTACAAAGTAGGCTACATTTTTACGGAGCAAGGGGGTTACTTTTTCTTTAAGCGGGTGATTGAGATCTTTTAAAATTTTTGTGCGCACATCCTCGAGGTTTGTTCCTACTTCTCGAATCATCTTCGAATCCGCATCTCTCCAGTGGGGGTAGTAGAGCAGCATTAAATGGAATGCCAAGGTGTCGTTGTCATTTTTGTATAGGCTTCGGCTCGCTGCAATGTAGATTTGCTTTGCGCGCTCTTCTGGCTCAATCGCATCTTCGATATGAATCCGGTGGTTCATTACCTCATACATTGCGTTGATTGAAGCATGCATCACAAACGGAGGAACCAAAAATTCATCCACTTCCGTGGCCATAACGCCAAGCATAAAGCCGGGCATGGTGTTTTTCTTTACAACATCTTTGATCTGCGAAAATCCTAACAGCGTAAAATATTTTTCAAAAATAGATTCGAGCTGCGCAATTTTTCGTTGGGGGATAGTGTTATTGGGAAGATACCTCGCATGGATAAGCTCGTGCACCAGATTCTCGGCGATGTTTTCTCTTTTTCCTTGGGAGAGCATTCTGCGAAGCATGCGTTCAATTGCGTTTCGGCGAATGAGATGCTCTTCCTTATAATCCACGGCTGCCCGCATGCGCTCATAAATAAAGCTCGCAACTGCCGCGCGCGTGGGTATAGATATTTTTGGCTCGTTCGGGTCAAGGCGTTGGAATCGCTTTTCCTCGGTTGCTGCCGTAATAAGCTGCTGAATTGGCTCAATAATAGTGGGCATTTGTATAGGTTGTGGTGTCCGCGGGTGCGCGCCAATAGCAAAAATTTTTGAAAGTTTGATTGTGGTACCGCTACGGGGAATCGAACCCCGATTACCAGGATGAGAACCTGGCGTCCTAACCATTAGACGATAGCGGCGCGGCGTCAGCCGCGTGTTCCAGCTTACGCACCCGGACTTTGTCCGAATGCTCCAGCTTTCACACGCATCTTCCTTTCAAATTTTTCGTTAACCTCGGAGTACCTCGGCCCAACGGAAAATTTGTAAATACACAAATACAGACCATACTATAGCGGATTTTTGTTAATTTGGCAACTATTTGCTATACTGTATACTGTTTATTATTTACGTAACAATATGAAAAATATAAAGACATCTTGGATAATTATCGGAGTTGTTTTGCTCGCAGTGCTTTGGCTGTGGAGCGGGTATAATGGTTTGGTAATCCGCGACGAGGCAGTTACTGCGCAGTGGGCAAACGTGGAATCCACGTACCAGCGTCGTTTGGACCTTATCCCGAACATCGTGAATACGGTAAAGGGTTCAGCTGCTCAGGACGAGAAAGTGTTCGGCGATTTGGCGAATGCGCGTGCCAACTATGCAGGCGCCCAATCAACCGACGAGAAGGCTGCTGCTGCGAGCCAGGCAGAATCTGCCATTTCGCGCTTGTTGGTTATTGTTGAAAATTATCCGACACTCAAATCCCAGGAGTCGTTCCAGGCATTGATCGCCGAGCTTGAGGGAACCGAGAACCGCATTAGCGTTGAGCGTATGCGCTACAACGAGAAAGTTCGAGATTACAATGTAATGATTCGTAAAGTTCCACGCAACATCATTGCACATGTGTTTGGATTTGCGCCACATGAATTATTTGAAGCATCAGCAGGAGCAGATCAGGCGCCGGAGGTTGATTTTGCGAGCTAAGACCCAATGAAAAAAATTCTCCTCACACTTGCACTACTCGTACTGCCGATTGCAGCGCAGGCTTACGTATCACCTGGTTCGCCTGCTGGATTTGTGAATGATTTTGCTGGCGTGCTTTCGCAGCAACAGGAACAGGTTTTGGAATCAACACTTAGCCAGTACCAAGCGCAGACCGGAAACGAGATTGCAGTGGTACTCGTTAATTCAGTTGGTGATGAAACTATAGAAACGTATGCAGTCCGTTTGTTTGAAGAGTGGGGCATTGGCAAAAAAGGTGAGGACAATGGCGCGTTGTTTGTTGCGGCAATGAGCGATCGCGTGATGAAGATAGAAACTGGATACGGCCTGGAAGGCGAGCTCACGGATATTGAAGCAAGCCGTATTGTAGATACCGTGGTTCCTGATTATTTTCGAGCAGAGGATTATGATGGCGGCATAGCTGCGGCAGTGAGCGGCATTATCCAAGCAATTGGCCAGGATTTTGATGGGGGCGGCATAGTGGTAACACCCCCACCCAAGCAGAGCGCAGGTATTGGAGAATATTTTTGGTTGATTATTTTTGTGTTTATTTGGGTTGCTTCTGTATTGGCGCGTTCCCGATCCTGGTGGGCAGGGGGTGTGGTGGGCGCAGTGGGCGGTGTCATCATCGGATTTGCAGCAGGTGCGTGGTGGTGGCTACCTATCCTCGTCGTCGCAGGAATGTTGCTTGATTATTTGGTATCCACAAAGTACCGCAGTATGTTTATACATAAAGACGGCACAGCGAAACACCATTCCATGCTGCCGTGGATTTTTTTGATGGGCGGCAGGCCTGGCAGGTGGGATAAGGGTGGCGGCGGGTTTGGAGGATTTGGTGGTGGAATGAGTGGCGGCGGGGGTGCCGCCGGCAGGTGGTAATTAATATAATTGTCATTCTGGAGCCATGTATTCATGGCGATAGAATCTAGTTCGATATTCATGGAGATCCTATCGGTCGTGAATACACTCCCTCCAGGATGACGCAATAGCATATGACAAAACTTTCACAACGCACTGCAGATGATCATGGTCCAAAATTGACTGACGAGGAAATCGTGAAGCTCAAAATAGAGTTGGATTCAGCTTGGGAAATAAAAGGCGGAAAATTGTTGCGCCATGTTGGTTTTAATAATTTTAAAGAGTCTAAGGCATGTGTGGACAAGGTCGCGGATCTCGCGGAACAAGTAAATCATCATCCAGACATCACATTCGGTTTTAAATATGTTGACATTGTATTGTATACGCATTTTAGGGAAGGCTTAACGGAAGCGGACTTTGTACTGGCCGCCAAAATTGATGCATTATAAGTGGCTTGCGGTGGTGAGGGTTATTTGTTAGGTTTGACGAGTGCATGACAGCACAGATTATTCGAACATTAACAATAGAGTAAATACCCTTTTTCTACGAGGTGTGCTCATGAATATACAGTCGGATGCACAAGATGGGCTCGGACCATATTTTCATGATATTTCTACGTCGAAACCCCTCTCCCGCGAACGCGAGGTCGCGCTTGCTCTGTGCATCAAAGCAGGCGATGACGGGGCGCGCAATGAGCTGGTACAAGCGAACTTGCGTTTTGTGATTGATGTTGCCAAGAAATATCAGAATCGCGGACTCTCTCTGGCAGATCTCATCAGTGCTGGCAATATGGGCCTCATCACCGCTGCAGAGCGTTTTGATGGAACTCGTGGGTGCAAATTTATCACGTGTGCCGTATGGTGGGTCAGGCAGGCAATTCTGCAGGCCATCGCAGAGCAGTCGCGCGTGGTCCGTTTACCTATACATAGGATTGAGTTGCGCAAGAAAGTCACTAGGGCAAGCCATGCGCTTTCGCATAGTATGGAGGGCAAGGTTTTTATAGAGGCGATTGCTTGCAAGCTTGGGGTTTCGGAGAATAATGTATTGAACGCGCTGGTTGAATCCCAATCAATATGTTCGCTGGATGAGGCGTTTGATGGCAACGATTATTTGACCTTGGCAGGCATCGTGCCAGATGAGAGCTGTGCTCCTCCAGATGAGGCCATTCTCCAGCAGCAAGAACGCGACAAAATTGCCGCAGCGCTTAACTGTTTGGACGAGCGCGAGCAAAGAATCATCCAGCTATGTTTTGGATTTGGTGGGCATGAGCCTATGACACTCGTCGAGATTGGCAGCCTTATGAACTTAACACGCGAGCGTGTGCGTCAACTCAAGGAGCGGGCGCTCGGAAAGCTTCGCAAGCCCGACAATTCCGCAGCGCTCCAAGACATGCATAGAACCGACTAAGTAGACGTAGAGAAGTATGTTTGAAGAACAGGACACAACCCCTCGGAGTCGAAAGATTCCGGGGGCTATTTTTGTGTCTTGACATCTATTTTTGGTGCGGGTATAGTGAGATTATCACTCACACTTGACGAGTGATAATTACTTGGCTATACTATGAATACCTATGGATGAACGCCAAAAAGAGCTATTGCGGCATATTGTTGAATCTCACGTAAAAACTGCCCAACCAGTTGGTTCGGCATTTATTGCAGAACACTTTCTTACGGATGTTTCCGGGCCAACCGTGCGCAATTGGATGCAGGAGCTGGAGCGCGAAGGGTTGATTACGCATCCGCACACCTCCGCCGGCCGCATTCCAACCGAAGCTGGGTACCGTTTTTATATCCAGCGCCTGCTTCTCAAAAAAACCGTTTCCCAAAAGCATCAGCAAGCATTTTTTAACGTATCTGATGGATCTTCCGAGAATGCGGTTAAGGCAATCGCAAAAAAATCAGCAGAGCTTTCCGGAGAAGCAGTGGTTGTTGGGTTTAGCCCGAATAATGTGTATTACACCGGACTTTCCAATATTTTATCCAAGCCGGAATTTACAAACCACGACAGTGTAGTAACGATCTCCGGAATAATTGATCATCTGGATGAGGTGATGTCTGATATCGGAAGCAGGCTTGATGAAGATATTTCCGTTCTACTTGGAAGCGACAACCCATTCGGCAGTGAGTGTGGAAGCGTGCTAACAATCGTTTCCAATGGCATGGTGATCGGCATGCTTGGGCCTATGCGCATGGATTATGGCGCCAACATCGCATTTTTGAAACATATTAAAACATTACTTTTGTAGTATGAAGCACGATAAAAAAACAGAAGAGCTCCAGCAAAAAGCAGATGAGTATTTGGCTGGCTGGAAGCGAAGCCAGGCAGATTATCAAAATTTGGAGCGTGAACACAGTGGGCAGATGAAGAAGATTGGAGATATGGCAGTTGCTGGGTTCGCGGAAAAATTGATTCCAGTGATTGATCATTTTGAGCTGGCAATTAAACATATTCCAACAGAAAGCAAAAAAGAAGAATGGGTGCAGGGTTTCTATCATATTAAAAAACAGTTTGATGAAATGCTTTTAGTTCTCGGAATATCGCGCATTAAAACAGTTGGCAACGCGCTTGATCCAAGCGAACATGAAACTGTCGCTTCCAAAGAATCAGACAAAAAAGAAGATGAGATTTTAGAAGAAGTGCAGGCAGGGTATCGCATTAATACTACAGTTATTCGACCCGCAAAGGTCGTGGTATCTAAATAGTTAACTAGTCCGCCCATACGGCGGAGAGAAAGGAGACAATCATATGTCTATCATACAATGGCGTCCCATGCTTGATCCCTTCTCGGACTTTAACAAGTTTTTCGAGGAGTGGGGAGCGCACGGCAGCCAGGGATTTGTTCCTGCCTTGGATGTGTACCAGGATAAGGATAACGTAATTGTGGAAACCCCGTTGCCGGGTATTGATCCGGAACAGGTAAACATTTCCGTTGAAAATGACGTGCTCACCATTGAGGGTTCCACGGAAAAGAAATCAGAAGTTGATGAGAAGAACTACTACCGCAAGGAAGTGCGGTATGGCAGTTTCCATCGCGCGGTTTTTTTGCCAGCTTCGGTAAACGGAGAAGGCGCGCATGCTGCCTACCAAAACGGTGTGCTCAAAATCATCATTCCAAAGGAAGAGCGGCTAAAACCAAAGCAGATTAAAATTGCCGCAAAATAAGTTTTTTCCTCGAGCGACCTTTCTACTCGCCTTTTCGGCGGGCAGGTAGGGAAGCGAGAGACTGCATTATTACTATTTATATTATTTTAGGAGATACATTATATGGGAAAAATTCTCGGCATAGATCTTGGCACCACTAACTCAGCAATGGCGATTGTCGAAGGAGGAAAGCCAAAAATTATCGAAAACGCAGAAGGCTCAAGAACCACGCCTTCTATTGTTGCAATCGCCAAAAACGGCGAGCGATTGGTTGGCCAGGCCGCAAAACGCCAGGCAGTCACCAATCCAAAGAACACGTTGTATTCAATTAAGCGCTTAATTGGCCGCAGATTTAGCGATGCGGAAGTTACCAAGACTCACAAAATGGTTCCCTACGAAATTACGCAGGCAGGGGATGGCGTTAAAGTAAAAATGTCGGACAAGGAATACACGCCACAGGAGATTTCCGCAATGATTTTGGGTAAGCTCAAGGCAGACGCAGAAGCTCGCTTAGGCGAAAAGATTACCGAAGCAGTTATCACGGTTCCTGCGTACTTTGACGATTCCGAGCGCCAGGCAACCAAGGATGCCGGCAAAATCGCAGGCTTGGATGTTAAACGCATCATCAACGAGCCAACCGCTGCAGCGCTTGCCTACGGGTTTGATAAGAAAAAGGATGAAAAAATTGCAGTATACGACCTTGGTGGTGGTACGTTCGACATCTCGCTTTTGGAGGTTTCGGCAGATACTGTGGAAGTGAAAGCAACCAACGGAGACACGCACCTTGGGGGCGATGATTTTGACCAGGTTATCATCAAGTGGATTACTGATGAGTTCGGCCGAAGCGAAGGCGTTGATCTTTCAAAAGATCCGCTCGCGCTCCAGCGCATCAAAGAAGCCGCGGAAAAAGCAAAGCACGAGCTTTCTTCATCCGCTACCACGGAAATCAATCAGCCATACATCACCAGCGACGCAAATGGGCCAAAGCACTTGGTCATGACGCTTTCGCGCGCCAAGCTTGAGGAATTGGTGGGTGATTTGGTGGAAAAAACATTTGGACCGGTTAAGAAAGCCATGTCCGACGCGGGCTGGTCTCCTTCGGATATCAGCGAAGTTGTGCTGGTTGGCGGTATGACACGCATGCCATTGGTGCAATCAAAAGTTAAGGCATACTTCGGCAAAGAGCCGCACCTTGGAGTTAACCCCGATGAAGTGGTTGCTCTTGGGGCTGCCGTGCAGGCTGGTGTATTGCAAGGTGATGTTAAGGATGTTTTGCTTTTGGATGTTACGCCTTTGACGCTTGGTCTTGAAACGTTGGGCGGCGTACGCACGCCATTGATTGAGCGTAACACAACTATTCCGACTTCAAAATCTCAAGTGTTTTCAACTGCCGCGGATAATCAAACATCCGTAGAAATCCACGTGTTGCAGGGTGAACGCGAAATGGCTAGCGATAATAAAGCATTAGGAAGATTTGTTTTGGACGGCATTCCTCCGGCGCCGCGCGGCATGCCCCAAGTTGAGGTTACCTTTGATATTGACGCAAACGGCATTTTGAACGTAAAAGCAAAGGACAAGACAAGTGGTAAAGAGCAGAAAATCACCATCACTGCGACTACTTCATTATCCGATGAAGAAGTGGAAAAAATGAAAGCAGATGCAGCAACGCACGCGGAAGAGGACAAGAAAAAGAAAGAGGTGATTGAAGCTCGCAATCTTGCGGAACAATTAACATACACTGCCGAGAAAGCTCTCAAAGATGCGGGTGATAAGGTTGGTGATGATGTGAAGAAGGGTATTCGGGAAAAGATTGATGCGGTGAAGAACATCAAAGACGGGAATGATAAGGAAGCCATTACCAAAGCCGCAGAAGAGCTTTCCAAAGAAATGCAAAAAATCGGCGAAGTCTTAAATAAGATGGCACAAGAGGAAGCTGCCAAAGCATCTCCCGATGTAAAGGCAGATGCTTCTGCTTCCACCAGCGACAAAAAAGAGCCAGTTGAGGGGGAGTATGAGGAAGTTAAGAAAGAGGGTAAATAAAAAAATATGACAGATGCACAACCAAATAAGCAGCAGCAGATTCAGATTGCGGACAACATCCCTGGCGGTGAGTACGCGAATATGATGCAGGTGAATCACACCCAGGAAGAGTTTATGATGGTATTTATGAATGTTGCCGGCATTTCCGGCAAAGTAGTGGGCAAGATCCAAACCAGCCCGGGACACTTAAAGCGCATTGTGGATGCACTGCAGGATAACCTTAAAAAGTACGAAGTCCAGTTCGGGCAAATCAAAATCGCGGATGCTCCGCAGACCAATGCTGGTTTGGGTTTTGAGGATAGGAAGTAATGGCCAAAGATTATTACGAAATTTTAGGGGTTTCAAAAACCGCCACCCAAGACGAGATTAAAAAATCCTTCCGCAAGCAGGCGCATGTTCATCATCCCGATAAAAAAAGCGGGAACGAGGCTAAGTTTAAGGAAATAAACGAAGCCTACCAGATTCTTGGTGACGAGCAGAAACGCAAGCAGTATGATCAACACGGAGATGCCGCATTTAGTGGCCAAGGATTCGGTGGAACAGGAATGAATTGGAATGATTTTGTGCGCCAAGCTCAGCAAGGGCAAGGTGGTGGCGGGGTTACTATGGATTTTGGCGATCTTGGTGATATTTTCAGTGAGGTTTTTGGATTCGGCGGAGGCCGTAGATCGCGCCAAAGCGGGCCGCGGCGCGGTGATGACATGGAAATTGAGATGAGTGTTGATTTTTTGGATGCCGTGTTTGGGGTGGAACGGGATATTCGTTTAAATCGTGTTGCCACGTGTGAACACTGTAAGGGCAATGGTGCAGAACCCGGAACAAAAATCAGTTCATGCGACCGATGCAAGGGATCGGGCCAAGTTATGCAGACTCGTTCTACTATGCTTGGTACGTTCCAATCCGCATCAGTGTGCCCGGAATGCAGAGGCGAAGGCAAGCGTGCAGAAACACCGTGCAAGCAGTGCAATGGTGCAGGCGCGTACGAGCGGCCCGAAGAAGTTAAAGTCAAAATTCCAGCCGGCATAGACAACGGCCAAACCATACGTCTTTCTGGGCTTGGAAACGCAGGCGAACGTGGCGGTGAGCAAGGGGATTTATATGTGCACATCCGCGTAAAAAACCATAAGCAATTTGAGCGCGAAGGCTACACCATTATCACGCATGAACCTATGAGCGTGAGCCAAGCAGTACTTGGAGATACTATTGAGGTTGAAACAGTGCATGGCAAGGTTAATTTAAAAATTCCTGCAGGCACGCAGCCAGGTACACAGTTTAAACTTGGCACAAAAGGCGTGCCGCATGTGCAATCATCATCCAAAGGCGACCACATTGTTATTGCGGAGGTACGGATTCCATCAAAACTATCTCGCACGGAAAAAAAGCTCTATGAGGATCTTCGGGATGAAAAAGGCAAGAGTTGGTTGTAGCGTATTGCTTTTGTCAACCAAGGTTCATAGTGATATAATTGCGGTATGCTTGTTGCAACCACAACATACCCAGATGTCCACCAGATGGTCTCTGGAGTAATAACTAATGTTTCCAGCTTTAACTTCCAAAGTCCTACGTGGGATATGTTTATTATTCTGTTTTTTTTAGTTGCTTCGTTTGTGTATGGCTTAACCTTGGGGAGGGATCGAATTATCATGATTTTGATTACCATCTATATTACGCTTGCGGTGATTGGCGCGGCGCCGTTTGTGGATCAGCTGATTCCATTGGAGTCAAACCCAAACAATATATTTACCTACAAAATCGTCATGTTTTTAGGAATTTTTGTGGTGTTATTTTTCCTGCTTTCGCGCAGCGCGATTCTGCGCACTCTGGCTCGCTCAGACGCGCCTGGGGCGCTGTGGCAAGTAGTGGTGTTTAGTATTTTGCACGTAGGGCTTTTAATCAGTATTACACTTTCCTTTATACCAGAGGAGCACTATGTCCAGTTTTCCCAACTTACACGTGATTGGTTCGTTGGGGAGGGAGCTGTATTTTTTTGGATAATAGCGCCCATTGCCGCCTTGGCGTTAGTTGGTGGTGGAGGAGATAGTTAGACTTTTTTATTACAAAACAGGCTTTAAATGGGTCTGTTTTTTTGCACCACAAAATGCTGTTTTCTAGTCAATAGCTTGTAATCACTTCCAGTGGTGTTTTCATGTTAAGCCCCATGTGCGGTCTCTCAGTATTGTAGTAATGAATAAAGTCAG
>MOEI01000017.1:8738-18737 GCA_001889965.1 bacterium CG10_46_32 | reverse complement strand
TCTATGGCCGCTAGCAGGCACACCTCATCTTTGTCTCCCCGCCCCTCAAACCAGTCCTCATAGGAGCCGTCAAACTGGATCAGCTCTCCATAGCAGTCCTTGCGCTGGCGCCAGGAGCGGTGCTCACTGCCGGCTTTCTGCTTCCGCGGCTTCCAGAGCTTCTCGGCTATCAGAATATCCCTAATGGTTTTGGGATCACGATTAATGCCGTGGAGGCCTTCCAGCTTCTCGGACGCAAACGTAGGGCCGAAGTCGGAGTAGTGCTCATGGAGGAGCGAGACGATCTTCTCACGCTCGTCATCCGGGATGCGGTTGTTGCCGGGTGTGCCCCTGCTCGCATGGATGAGGGCCGAGGGCCCTCGCTTTCTGACGGCGGCCTTGAGGCGTCTCACCTGACGCGTAGAAAGATGCAGGAGCTCTGCCGCCTTGGCGCCGTTGATTTCTTTTCTCAAGGTTCGTTTGATAGTATCGTACCTGTCTAGGTCTTTTGCGCTCATAGGGAGAAATGTCATGGGGTTGTGCCGTTAATGTTAACGACACTATTGTACCCCAGGTAGGACATTTCTATTTCCCTGTACTAGGACATTATCACATCCCGCCGACAACAATGCGGGCACTTTCTGCAGAGGAGGAAATCGTGCGATACTTCGTCGTAGAATCGAGTTCTTTGGATAGCCTCATAGAAGAAGTGAATAAGCTACTGAAACAAGGATGGAGCTGCCAAGGTGGGATCGCGACCTATCCTATGTCTTACCCAGTTTTCTATCAAGCAATGATCCATCCGTAAGCAATACGTCCAAGGATCCCGAAGGTTATCGTGCACACATGCGCAGTAACCTTCTTTTGTGTGGCACTTGACGTCATTCCGAGGAGCGAGTCGTACTCGGCGAATGACACGGCAATCCCGTCATCGTCGCATTGTGACACGGGATTGCTTCGGCCTTGAGTACAAGGCCTCGCAATGACACTATAAATTCCACTTAGTATCCTTAATGATTGACTGGTACTTCTCCCCTTCCATGGCGAGAATTTTGGCAAGGCGCGAACCGAAATTGATTGCGTCCGCGTGCGAGAGATTAAGCTTGTCCTCCAAAATAACTTTCAAGAGCCTTGCTATGTACTGCGGAGCGCCGGGATTCGCAACCATGCCGGAAATCATATCATCTTGGTGAGCTTTTCTCAAATCATCCCCAACCAGCTTGCTAAAGCGCGGGTCCTCCATGAGGTTGTCCAATTGCCTCAGTTGGGCGAGGAGCAGGAGGGATGCGAGCGCTTGTTCCGCCTGCTGCGGCCCCAATGACTGCGCGAGCGCATCCGCCGATGCCTTGGGCGATCCCTGCGCCGATTCCAGCAACTGGATCCGTGATTGCAGCACACGGGCGTAGTTGAACAAAGTTTTCGGCTGTTGCTGCGGCGCATTAAACTGTTCGGCACCCTGTGATTGAACTCCCCCCTGCCCGGAAATTGACGCGCCTTCGGTAATATCAATCAGCACTCCATCGGTCAGCACATACCGCGCATCCGGCAGCTCAATAACCGTATCTTCCTCAAATCCGGCCAAAGAATCCGATGGTATCTTGAGCCATTCATAAAACTCAAACAAACGGCGCAAAAGCGCCAGCTCGTCCTTTTGTATATGCTTTTGAATTTCTATCTTGTTTTCAAAAGTCGCGCGAACAAGCGCTTCGGCTCTTCCGGTTCCCATTTCCGAATCATACATTTTAAGCCAATAGGCAATACTCCCCCGTTCGCTGCCTTGCATGTTTTTTTCCGAAATCGTGGATTCGTTCTCGTGCAGCGCCGCGCGTATCCTCTCTCGCAGCGCGTCCCGCGTAGCGCTTTCGTACTCATCAACCAAGCGCATGCGAACTGCTTCGGACAAATTGCACAATATCGGCTCGCTAAAAATGGCAACAAGCGCTCGCTCGCTAAAAAAACGCTCCACGTCGGACCACGGCATTTCAGGCAGGATGCCGTACGAAAGCAGGGTCAGCACGCCCTCAAGCGCTCCGCGCGGCTCCGGCGCAAGGCCGGATAGGCCGGCCTCAAGCGTTTCCAACAGTTGCCTCGTTTGAAACGGATTTTTGTATAGCAAGGCAATAGCAGTCCTCTTTTGGTAGTCCAAAAGAGCGCCCTCTTGGTCCAAAGGCATTGCGCCGAGCGCAACATCCTCGGATAGCGCGCGTTCTTCTTGAAACGAAAGATTTTGGAGTATTTCTTCTAACATAGATATTTCTTGCGCAAACCAAACAGTTATCGATCGCGAAGTTCTTGATCAGTTTCACTAAATTCCGCGGAGCCGGGCAAAACAATTGACGGTCCGGACGGCTTTTGCTTTCCGTCGGATCGCGCCGCGGCTTCTCCAGGAAAATTCGCCAAATCGTTTTCGGTCAATTGTAAAGCGGTCAAACTCTGATAGCTGGTGCTGGGGGTGGTTGACTTAATACCCTTAATGCCCAGTTTATTGACGAGCTTTTTAAAAATAATATCATACTCGGCCGCGGACATGGGATAGTGCCCATATTCAGGATGATTAAGCCTATTAAAACTTTTAATGGCGCGAAATTGGTCATCTAAAGTGAATGGCAATTCTTTTTTTATCAAATCCGGAACCCCGGCAAGCGCAAAAATATGGTCGTTCCTTGTAGCGGATGCGCCGCGCTGGTCGTTGGACGCGACTGCCTGGTGGAATCCACGCGAATACTCGGGGCGGTTGGCGTTAAAATAGGTTCCTTTTGCGGATTTTGTTTGCACACCCGTTGTCAGCGGATGGGCTCCTGCCACCGCGCTGGCGGAAAGGTTGCTCATCTTGGCAACCACGCCATCCCCGTGCTTGGCACGGCCGGATGCACGCGCAAGGTTGATGTGCCTGCGCTTGCCGCCCGAAACCTCGGTCTTCATTCCCAAGCCAATACTGTTGTTCTTAAGGTTCTCGTTATCCAAATCGCGGCTAAACTCAAGCACCATGTCGTCGGTTATATACTTATTGGAACGCTTGAACATGCTCCCAGCCAAAATCTGGGATGTTTGGTCGTGCAGCGCGTCCGCGCTCCCTTGGTATGTGTCCATATCCACAAGCTTTCCGGTCTCCGGATCCTCGGCAAACCCATGCGCTTGTTTGTTGAAATACCACTGGTCAAAGCCATTCTTGTCTTTTCCGGATGATTCAACGATTTTTTTTGCATAACTTCGGTTGCCTTGTCCATCAACTTCGTACACATGGTACTTTTCCGCATAGAGCCTGGTGCCGATTTCGTCCTCAAGCTTCTCGTCGTATGCCTGCTTCTGTTCGGCGGACATGCTAGCGGTTTTGTTGGCATACTCATCCGCATACTTCTGCATAATGCCGCCCTTGCTTTGCTCCCATTCGGGCGCGGAAAGCTCGTGCATGATCTGGCCGGTATTAAATTCAACATACCCTTCCCACTCGTCCGACTGCTCGGTAAGCCCAAAAGCACGAGCCCGCTCTTCTGCCTCGGAACGCGCCTGATCGCGGAATGTTTCCCGGAATCTGGCCTCCTCCCGCTCCTCCTCGGCCTCGGAATAGGTGTACGCGCGGCCCTGGTCGTCCTGCGCGGAAACCCTGTTCTCCCGAATATTGCCCATGCGCTTGATGGTTTCGGCAACCACCTCAGGCGCAATTTCTTCGTGCAGTAAAAACGTGTTATCTCCATTATTTTTTTTCAGCGCGTGCCGCGCCGCAATATAGTCAACCTCCGCACCCTTTTTCCCCTCTTTGAGCCCCTTAAAAGACTCTACGCCTTTGACAGCCTGATGGTCTTCGTCTTCTCCAAGCTCTTTTTCCCGCTCATTGACCAAAGCGCGTTCCGCCACGTACGCGCGGTTGGTAATGCGGCCACGCACCTGTTTATGCAATTCATCTTCCAACTGCGCATCGCGCACCGCATTCTCTTCCTTGTTTTTAAAATCTTTAAACGATTTATAGCGCGCCTTAATATCTTTAATGCGCGTGCCTTTTGCTGCGTATGCTCTTCCAATGGCTTTCTGTTTTTCGGTAAAGCCAAACTTACTCACCAGCGCGCCGCCGGCGCGGGTCACATGATGGCCCCATTTTTTATCCGCCCAGTTAAGCGCGAAACCGGGTAATCCGGCTTTTTTAATGCCCTTGTACGCGCCTTTGCCCCCAAAATACCCGCCCGCAACACCCAACGCCGCACCAGCCCCTCCCGTCGCCACACCCAAAGCCGCCAGTTTGCCAAGCTTAATACCGCCGGTCTTAATCTTGCCAAGCGCGCTATCTGCAATACTGGAACCCTTAATTGCCATGGCGCGCGCAATCATGAGCGAATACAAAAGCAATGCGATTGAAATAGCGTAGGAAAGCAATTGATCGGATCTGGAAATACCGGAAATGGCAGCAGACGTGTTACCCGCAACATCTAAAAACTCGCCTCCGGTGGCACCGTCCGTAAAAAACTTATTACTCTGCGCAAGATTTTGTCCCGGGCCGACCCCGGCCATAACGGAAAACGAAAGCCACAGCCAAAATGTTAAAATCGGCCCCACGAACGCGTACCGAATCAACTTTTGCCACCACTCGCGGAACAAGCCTTCTGCTCCGGGAGTCGCGGCAAGCAAAAACGCTGCCGGCGAAAGTACAATTAAAATCCAAAGATACATGATGCGCACTAAAAACATCAGCACAATAGTACCCACCACCATAACCGCAATCACCAGCAAAATCACGGCCAAAATAGACGCGGACGCGACCGCGGTGTCTGTAATATTCTCGTCAACGCCAAGCTCGCGGTAGGAAAGCATCTGCGAAAGCCCTAATCCGTTCACCAAATTGCCGGCCGCAACATCCTTAAATCCGTTTACAAACGTAATCATCATCACTTGAGCCGCATCAATAATCAACCCGCTGATAGTCTTTGAAAAATTAATCGCAACCGCCATCAAGAGCAACTTGGGCAACAAGCGCTTCCACTCGTACTTTTCCACCCCAAGAATCGTGGCGTACGCAATGGCGATAAAGATGATAAGGAACGCCATGTTGGAAAAATCGCGGATCAAAATCCAGCCGCGCACCACTGCCGGCGCATTAATAAAATCATTATACTTAACAATAACGAGCAACAACTCAATTAAAACAATCAATAATTTTCCCGCGAGCTCGATAATGATGGAGGCGATATGCGCGATGGTTCCCGCGACAAATCCAAGCTCCTGCGCGAATACCGGAGCCGCGAGCATAAATATTCCAACACCAGCAACGCCAACAGTCGCTATTATTCTTTTATTTTTACCGAAATGCATGCATTGATTATACCACAAAAGCGTGTATCGTTTAAAGGAGCGCATGCACAGGTACAAATTATTTATCTGCGCGCAAGCGGAGATACGTATCCATACAATTCAGAATGCGTGCCGATGTTGACGAACAGCACACTATCACCCGACTCTTTGATTGCATACGGACTCCACAGCCCTGGGTACAGGGACTATGGAGCCATCCAAGTCTTGTACACTAAGATATCCACGAGCTTGGCAAGCTTCTTGTCCTCCTCGCGCACCAATTCTTTATGTTTTGTATTTTCTTCCTCCATAGTTCTCTTGGTATAACGAGTTGTGGCAGACAGGTCAAACGGAAATAAAAAAAGACTCCTGACACCGTTTTCCACTGTTGGCTCCATAGTCCGTACTCGGCTGTGGAGCCATTATGCAATACTATCCAACTCGATTAAACTAGTATCTTCTAATATTCTATTCCGAGCCGAGGAATACATCCAGTCTTCCGCCTTCTCGACAAAACCGCGTTTAACTGGATTATCGTAGATATACTTTATCTTTTGTTCCAAAAATTCATTCGATAGTATCATTTCCGGATAATTCTCTCTGCGCCAAATCTGGAAGGTATAACCGGCCTTGCGGCTGAAACTGTTTTTGAGCAAAGATAAAATATACCGGCGATTATCTTTTTCGAGAAGTTTAGTTATCTCGTGCGTGGTGTATTTTTTGAAGTCGCTTAATATCCGCGACAGCGCAAAACCTTCTTTGGCTTGGCCGATAAAGTGCAGATGATTGGTCATTACCACATACTCGTGCAACAACAAGCCTTTGTTGGCGCGGCAGTATGCAAAACTATCAAGAACGATTTTAAAGTATTCGGGTTTTGTAAAAATATCTATCCACTCGATAACGGTAATGGTAATGAAATGTGCCTTATTCTCGTTTTCGGCTTTATTTATGCGCGGCGTTGGCATAGATAGATGACAGATGGCCAATAGTCATGATCAATTTTAATTGTTGATTGCATACGGGCTCCACAGCCCTGGGTACAGGGACTATGGAGCCATCCAAGCCATCCAAGCACAGCAACTCATCAAAAGGTGACATTTCTAAATCCCGCAAACTAGGACATTTCTATTTCCCGTTGACAATCTAAAGCGGCCCCTTGACTTTTTTTCTCTATATGCTATACTGTTTTTATCACTACGGGTAGGGCAGGCGTAAGGTTTCGTCCTTATGTAGACCCCCCGACCACATCACCGGTTAACGCCGGTGATGTTTTTTTATATTCCAAACGCTGTTTCAGATCATTCATAAAAGTAATCGGTTTTGTCACGCGCAATAATACGGAATAACGATAGCGATTTGGCACAATCAGACGCATAAACTTTTTTTGCGCGGCCAGATATTTAACTAAGCAATAAAAATCGCCATCTCCGATCACGATAATCGCCTGATCATAATTCTGATATTCAATCATTGTCTGTAATACTAATTCCGCGTCTATATTGCCTTTTACCTGACCATCATGGGTTTCTATAATCGGCTTAAAGATAATACTATAACCAAAATTTTCAAGTGAACGATAGAGAGACGCGTAGCGGGGTATATAACCGATAAAAAGGTAGGCTTTCTTGGCGCCGTATTTTTCTTGCAGATATACCCTAAATCGCTTGTAATCCAATTTCCAGCCGAGCTTTTTGATGCCAAGATTCAGATTCTGGCTGTCTATGAACGCGTAATTGTTTTTATTATTCTTTCCCATTTGGTGTTTGAATTTTGGAGTTTCGTTTTAATACGACCGGTACAGCATCTCCACCTCGGCCGCGGACAGAGCGCGGTTGTAGAGGCGAAAATCCTGGAGCGAGCCCTGCAGGTAATCGGAGTCGCAGTGTGCGGTGATGCCGCCAAGATACAAAGTGCCGGTCGGGCTGGTAAGCGCGCTTGGAAACGTGCTGTCTGTGCTCACCAGGATTCCGTTTTTGTAGAGCCGCATAATGGGTGTGTCCGCGTCGTACACCGCGGTCATGAGCGTCCAGCCTTCGGATACACTTAACGAGACGCTCGCTATCTGGGCGGTGCCGACTGCGTCTAGATGCTGATATTCAAAGCTGCCGTTGCCAAGCGTTACCAAGCGCACGCCGGCGCTAAATGCTGTTTCTTTGGAAACAATCACGGCGCGGTCATCATCGCAGTTGCTTGCAGGATCTCCCAGGCGGGCAAGCTTTACCCAGATGCTTAGGGTATAGGAATCAGTAAAATCAACCGTGGAAAACGAGCCCAGGCTTATGGATTCATTTGTCCCGTCAAACGACAACGCCCGCGCCTGGCCATGGCGGTCGGTGGTGGCATTGGCGGCAAAGGTCATGCTGGAAAGCGTGCCGTCGTTTCCGTACGGCGTGGAATCCCCGATGATGGTGCTGGACTTACCGTCTTTTGCATCCATGCTCCACTTCCCCAGCAAGCCTTTGGTTAAGGAAGAGGTTGTTATGACTGGATTATACGAATCATACATTTGTTTTATTTCCGCGGCAGAGAGAGCGCGGTTGTAGATGCGGACGTCGGCGATGGAGCCGGCAAACCACGCTGATTCTCCTAAACCGCACGTATTAGTATCTCCAATCGTACTATTATCAAGAAGAGTCAAATCAGACATCCAAGTGGTCACGTCCGTTGAAATACTAAACGTCTGTGCTACTGCTACGCCATCAATATAAATAAGAGGGCTTGTTCCATTCTGCACAACCATAATGTTCCTCCATGTACTTTCTGCATCTGCCCAAACAGCAGCATCGGTCGCTACATTAAATTGTACTGTCCCAGCCTTTGCAGCTCGTAATGATATTGTACCATCTGTATTATTATGAATCCTTAAATACTCACATGCACTTGTATCACCAAGAGATACTATGGTGCCTGCTGCCGCCGGTTGCCCATCGGTTGGTTTTACCCACGCGCTCCACGTCCCCTGTGTGTCGTTTTTGACGGTGGTAACTATGCTGTCCATATTTATATAATTGCTCGTCCCGTCGAAACTCATGGCATTATTGCTCTGGCCCTGCCGGTCCGTGGTATAGGTTGCGCCATAGACAGTGCCGTTGTTGGCGTTGGGAGTGGTGTCCGCGGCCCGGACTTCCTTTAAAACAAAGGTGTCAAAATTAAAATTACCAGAAGCAGAAGTTCCTTTTATGTACAAATCACCTGATCCACTAATGGTCGGCCAAGTTACATAGTCATCATACTAAAAGAGTCGTCGGATGTGGCATAAGCACCGGCACTGCCATCACTAGTTCCGGCATAATACCATATCGTTGCGCCTGCCGGCTGGCTTCCTGATGTCATAAGCCGATACCGTTTTCCAGATGCCGTACCGATTGTTTTGTAGATGCCGCCGGCATCGGACGTTGAATTATTGAACGTGTCAGCGTCAACCACAGAAGCCGAACCAGCTGTTGACCATCCACTGGTGAAATTGTAATTCGCCATCAAATCCGCACCCATCACTTCATCCTCATCCCCCAAACTCCAGCGCCCAACCAGGCCTTTTTGCGTTGTGCTGAGTTTTAATTTTGGATTATACGCGCCATACAGCTCTTTTATCTCTGCCGCGGAGAGGGCTTTGTTGTATAGGCGTACATCTTGGATTGATCCAGATAAATAATAGTCGGAGCTTAACGTATATCGGCCAACATATAAATTGATATTGTTGGCAAGAAGCGAAGATGCCGCAGAACTACTATTGCTATACACACCATCAATATAAATAGTTTTGCTGGCGCCATTTTTAGTAGCAACAACATGATGCCACACGTTATCGTTGACTGCGCCGCCAACAAGATTGTCGCATCCGCAGTTCCCCAAAGCATTGCCAGTTACAAATGCGAGCAATCCATTAGAACTTCCGTCACGCCCAACGCTAAAATAAAACTCCATGTCGCCACTACCACCATCCCCTTTGGACACAATGCCTCCCTGCGTGTCGGCTGTTTTAATCCACGCAGAAATTGAAAACGTAGTATTGTTGGTGTCAAAAATAGTGTCGCCATAGTTTATATAACTACTAGAACCATTGAAGCTCATAGCTTTGTTGCTCTGCTCGTTGCGATCGGTGGTGTAGGTAGCGCCGGTGATAGTGCCATTGTTTCCATTGGGCGTAAGATCTGCGGTAATAGTAGATGATTTAGCATCCTCCTGCGATAATGACCAATGCCCCACCAAACCCTTAGCGCTCGTGGGCTGGCTGAAAAACGCGGAATACGCGGAATACGAAACCACTGCCATAACCATTGCAATAATGATCACGGTGGTGGCGGCGCGGTTGAGATTGAGATGTGACGTAGCTTTCATGTGTGATATTCAATTGATTTCGTCTGTTCCCAAAATGGGAACGGTTGGGCCATTTCCGTATCGCGACTTTTCATTTTTGCCCAATAGGTCTTTGGAAGCGGGCTGCCGGTTAAAACACGTATCACATCCAAGACAGAAAACCACCATTCTTTTTTATACATGATTTTCCGGATTGTTTCGCCCTTAAATACCGCTATTTTAGTTGTTTGATTTTGCTGTTTTTTCATACTATTTCGTCATTCTGAAGCCCAGTAAGCTACAGGTTCTTGGCTCTGTTGGCTCCATAGTCCGTACTCGGCCGTGGAGCCATTATGCAATATCCGCCATTTTTAATTGCATACGGTTGTTGATTGCATACGGGCTCCACAGCCCTGGGTACAGGGACTATGGAGCCATCCA
>MOEI01000017.1:3123-8721 GCA_001889965.1 bacterium CG10_46_32 | reverse complement strand
GGAGTATTGTTTTTCGAAATTTTTATTGAGATAGGCTCTCATGTTGCTTACAGCTTGTCCAAATAATCATCCATCTCTTTGGCGCTGCGAAACACTGGAGAAAGGTTCCGTCCGCACTTACTATCCTCCAATGCTTCCTCAATCTCCTTGCGCGTTTTGGCATTGAACCGCTCTGGTTCGGCCATGCCCACGTCGAGCCTGCCTTCGGCATACGCGGCTGTGGCAAACTTGAGCACCGAGGAAAAGGGTACCCCGGCCTTGCGGGCGCGGCGCATGGCTTTCTCTTTAAGCTTGGCATCAATGTTAAAAACAATCTGGCTCATCATAGTGATAATGGGTTACGAATGATGTATCTATCATATATAGTTTAAAACTATATGTCAAGAATACGCCGTCATTACGGAGCCGGAGCGGCCGTTGCCGCAAAAGCCTTGAATCCGGATTGCCCGCATCCTCCAAGCAAGCTGTTATTGTATCGCCTTATCCAGCACGGTCTTAATGTACGACTGGTACGGCACATCCTGCCGGTTCGCGTCGGCCTTGATGCGCTCCAGCAGGCGCTCCGGGAGGCGGATTGATATGCTCTTGGTTGAGGGCTTTAGGTTCGGAAACACAACTTTTTCGGCTTTGCTCCAGTCAATAAAGTCCGCGGAGTCGCGCACCGCCCAAAACTTTCGCTCTTCCTCCTCGTTCTTGAATTGCGGAATTGGTTTATGCTTTGCCATAATGGATCCTTTCTTTTCTGCTCATGTCCCGAGCAGAAATAACTCGTATGCGATTATTTCTAATAGTGAATGATGCGAACAGCAATCGGTTATCGTTGGTTTTTCCCAGGGCATAGTACCGCGCTTCGGATTGGGAGTGTGTGCGATCCGGTTCAATAAGAAGCGGCCGGTTAAAAAACATCTCTTCGCACTCGCCGGACGCAACTCCGTGCGCGCGCCAATTTTTATCCAGATTCCCCCTGTCCCAGTCAAATCCTTGTATTTGCAGGATGTTCAGCATAAATTATTGTATATTACCATTATATACCTATTTTGCCACATTGTCAATATACGCCGTCATTACGGAGCGGGCTCGACGGCCTGCGCCGCAAAGGCCCCTGTTGGCTCCATAGTCCGTACTCGGCTGTGGAGCCATTATGCAATATCCGCCATTTTTAATTGCATACGGGCTCCACAGCCCTGGGTACAGGGACTATGGAGCCATCCAACGTCCTACAGCGCCTCCTCGGTGGATGTTGCTGTGTCGGATGTATCATCGGAAACGGTTTCCGGCGTGGTTGTTGCGGCCGTCTCCACGGGCTGTTCCGCAAACGCGCGCCAGCCGTTTGAACCGCACAAGTACAAAGTGTCCGAAGACGCGTCAAGCGCCATTCTGCCATACGCATCCGCGTTGGCGCAGTCCTTGCTAGGCGGCGTGCCATTGACGGTATCCATCTGCAAGTACCCGCCGTTCACGCGCAATCCAGCTACTTCGGTTGCCCCAAAGCGCGCGTCCCCGGCAACATCAAGCATAAACTGCGGCGTAGTCGTCCCGATGCCGACGTTGCCCGACGTTGAGATGTCCCCGTTCGGACGCACCACCAACGCCGGCGTTGATGTCGCGCCCGCATAGAACGAAATGGTTGATGAAGCAGTAAAGCTGAGATTGGCAACGCTCGAAATCCGCGGCGTCTGCAGGCGGTCAATTACCGTAAATACGTTCTTAGGCGCATGCAAGGCGTCACGCAGGCTGAATCCGCTGGTTTCCATCCATACGAACCGGTCTCCGCTTGGAATCTCAAGAGCAATGGCGCGCACCCCATTGGACGCAGAGGCTGCAAATACCCGGCTTGCTGAATATGGCAGGCCAAAACTGTCTTGACGTTCTTCACTAGTGGTCCAGCGATCCAGAATCTGTCCGGATTCGGAAATCTCGGCTGTCTCATTGCCGTACGCAACGAGCAAAGTGTTGGAACCAGTTGATGAAATTGACACAATATCCGCAAATACGTCAATCGTGGTGATGGCGCCAGTGGCAAGCCGTACGCCAGTGATGCCGCTTGAGTGACCGACGTACAATGTGTCCCCAGAGAACGCAATTGAGGTGATGCTATCGCTTGAACCATCAGTAAGAATCTCATTGGTAAAGAGAGGAATTTGCTCGGTTGCTTTGTACACTGCATTCTCGGTGGCATAGTAGATAGCTTGATCCTCGGAGAACACGAGGCTTACCATTGAGCGTGCCGAACTATCAAACCCGGTTTCTTGGCCAGTGGCAAGATCCACAAGCACCATGCCTGCATCACCATAGACCGCCAGCGTGCCGCCGCGTGCCGCAATGCCGGTGATTGATGGGATTGCTTCTATGCTGTACGCGCCCCACCAGGATTTGGCGCGGGCATCGTACACACGCACTTCAGCGCCTGCGGCAGTAAGAATCGCCTGTTGCGGGAACGCGCCACCAAAAACCGCGGCAGAAATATCGCCAGCAGACAAAACACTGCTGCGCCATACGCCGCCATCTGAATCTTGCGTAGTATCGTACGCAAACACGCTTGCAACACCAGGAATGCTCCGCATGCGGCTATCAGCCGCGAACTGCACGTCCTCGCGCACGAGAACATCTCCGGACTGTTCATCAACCGCGAACAACGGAGTGCGCTCGCTGTCGGTTACGGTAAGCCTGCCGGAGAACACGGCTTCGTTGGTTACGCGCAACCGGCCGGACTGTTCTGCTTGAGCGCCAAAGGCGGCCAGGCCCTGCCGCACGGACAGGTTCGCGCCGCGGGCATTAAATCCGTCCGCCGTGGCAATCACCAAGGTGTCGGAAAGCATATCCCCTTCGTGCGCCGATCCGGCTCTCGTGAGCGACGCAATGATAGATGCGCCTGGCTGGCTGTATTCCGCAAGCACGGATCCGTCACCTATTGCCAAGGCTGTAACGCCTGTTTCAGTGGCAATGTAGATTGCTTGCGCCGCCTCATCTACGGTGAATGTAAGCACGTCATCTTGAGCGGAGCGTACTGGCGTTGACAGTCCGTCATCTTGAGCGGAGCGTACTTGCGAAGTCGAAAGATATAGGCCGGTATTCACGTTAGACCCTTCGACTCCAGCCTGCCCTGAGCGTAGTCGAATGGGCTCAGGGTGACGGTTGTAGGTGAATTTCAATATCTCCGAACCGGAGGCCGTGTAGGCGGTACTGCCGTCTGAAGAAACATACAAGCCAATGAGCGGCTCGGTAGAGCTCACGGTATATGATGATGTCGGCGCCAGCGCCTCGGACAAATGCGCGCGAGCGAACACGGAGAGTGTGTTGGTTGCGGTTGCGTACAAATCCCCGGCCTCTGTAAGCCAGACATCGGTTGCGGCTCCCGCGTAGTGGCTGGAGGACCCATTATCAGTAGTAATCAAATCAATGCCCGCGTCTCCGGAAACGGCTACGTATGCGCGGCCATTGATGCGCTGGCTGTGAATACCCGTAATACTATTTGATGAAACCGCGAGGCTGGCTGTTGTATCGCCCGCAAAATCAAGCGCCGAAACTACACCGGACTGGCCCACGTAGACCACGCCGTCCGCAGCAGTGACGGCAGTAATGCCGCTCCCTACATCGGTGCGCTTCTTCCAGAGTGAGCCGTCCCGCGCGTTAAAGATGTACACCGTGTCGCTGGTGGCCGCGATAATGGATTGATTTGGGAAACTGCGCGTGCCGCACCTGCTGTCCCGCGCGCTGTCGCACGCGGAAGCAGACGCGTCCAAGGCCTCGTTGTACCAGGAAGCGGATCGGTTGCCTGCAACCCACGCGCCGCCATCAGCATCAGCTGTAGTATCGTACACAACAACAGACACAATGCCCGGGATATCGTTCCAGGAATCATACCCGGACAAAACCAAGTCATCCCGAACCGTTACCGCGCCATCCGCGGCAACCCGGAATACGGGCCGCTGGACCGAAGCGCCTGCAACCTGCGCTCCCATCACCTCAAAAGAATTACCTACGTACAAATCCTGCTTCACAGTGAGATTCGTCCGGGTCATATCCTCGGCACCCAAGGCCGCGAGGGTTTCTTTTACGGAGGTCGCGTTCACCCCGTCCGAAATAATAAAGTCGTTAAATGCGGTTACGGTGCCATCTGGAGATACGCTGAAGGCAGGGGTAGTGGTGGCGCTATATCCTTCGGCTCCCCCATTCGACTCCCTTTCGCTTCGCTCAAGGTCGCTCAGGGTCCGCTCAGGATGACGGTATGGCACGACCAGGCCTCCGGACGCCTCCAAGGAGCCGGATACGGTCAAATTGGTGTTAATGGCAACCAAATCAACCAGCTCCTCTATCAACTGCAGTTCTTGGGATGCTATTAAAGCGCGCAGCTCATTAATTTCATCGGTGAGCAAAAGATTAAAGTCTTCTTCCAACAGAGCCAGCTCCCCTCCGATGATGCTTGATACCACCGGATCAAAGTTATACCCCGAAACCGCGTCCGAAACCAAGAGAGCCACCTCATCCTCTATTTCCATGGCCGCGATGCGGTCCACCACCGCCTCCTCCACCTGCTCCACGGTCAAAGACTTGTTGCGGCGGGAGATGAGCACGCGCACGGTTCCGGTAGCGCCGTTCAAGCGTTCCAGAGCAACGCCCACAGTCGGGTCGCCGCCGTCTGCTTTCATGGCATAGCCGGCAACAGAGGCCGGAGTCAAGGAATCCCCGGGCCGAATCTCCCCGTTCTCATTGGTGACGCGTGCAGGCACCTGGCCCAGCATGCCCACGACCACGGAACGGTTTTGGGCAATGTTGCCGGTGTTGCCAATAATAGCCGGGTTGGTGGATACGATGCCCATCACATTGCCGTCCCGCGGCCGAATACATCGGGCCACGGCATTTTCGTTTTCCAAAGATACGCATACCACTTCTCCGGGAACCAAATCAGCAGTATCCGCGTAAAAGTGCTCGGCATAGTCTGCTCCGCCGGAGTTAAACGAGCCTTGGGCAAATGCGTCTCCGGCCGTATCCACGCGGAATATGTTGCCGTCGGTGGATGTTGCCACGGTAAACGCGTCCCGCAACTCGCTGGTTTGGTCAAATATAGAAAGTTTTGCGTTGGGGGTGGCTGTGCCAATTCCCACGCTTCCGTCCAGATAGGTGTTGTGGGCAAATATTCCTCCGTAGCACACAGCGGCCTTCTTGGAAGAAGCGTCGAGGCCGGCTCCGCCGCCGTCCACGCCGCTGATCCACTCTTGTTCCTCTTTCTCGGACAACTGATTCCCGGTCTTTTTGTCAAATAGGTGCCCTGCCACAAAATTATGCGTACCCTCAACCTCAATATCCCAAACTTGTTCCTCATCAAGAACCCGAATCTCTTCTATTTCATCCCACATCACATCCCCTGCATCAGCCTCTAGGACACTCTCATCAGCAACAGAAACACCATACCCTGCAAAGGCATTGTTTTTAGGTACGGCTATCTGCATCCCGGCGGAGAGCTGGGATACCTTGAGCCATTCGCGTGAATTGTTGTTGATGAGAGAATTCATGGTTGATTATTGACGGGATTGCTTCACCCTTGAGTACAAGGGTTCGCAATGACAGGGTTATTTTTGATTCTGCTGATTTTCGATA
>MOEI01000017.1:0-3101 GCA_001889965.1 bacterium CG10_46_32 | reverse complement strand
ATTTGCTCTTCCCAGCGGGCTTGCTCTATGTCCAGAGCCAGGAGATCGCGGGACTGCTCCAGGTATACCACCATTTTGTTGCACTTGAGCATCACGGTGTCCAGAATGGTAAGGGATTCAACGCTGGTGCCGAATCGTTTGGAGTGGGACTCGGCGATAAGGTGCGGGATTGATGACGCGCAGTTGGTCATTGTTTCCAGAACCGCGTCCCGCACGCGCTCGGCGTGCTCCAGTTGCGCCTTGGAAGCGCCTTTTTCCTTTTTAGCGGGCTTAATCGCGCTGATGAGCTCCTTGCAGACAAACACGTTCGCTTCCAGTGATTTTTGGTATACATCCAGGTCCGTGAATTCTTTAACCGTCCCGCTGCCGATATTGCCCGACGTTGAGGCATGTCCCTTGCCCCACTTTCCCTTATCCCATCGTCCCTTTTGATTTTTGTAATTTGTGTAGTTATGATACATATCTTCCCGCTGCCGATATTGCCTTTGTGTTGAACGCAGTCCCTTATTCTGTCCCGTTATGGCCCCGCTCGCGGAGTATTAGGGTTTTCCTCCGGCCGAATCTCCTCTATCTTCCCCGGATCCTTGTTCATGCGGTACTGGCCCTCAATGGTGTTGATTCGTTTCCGCTTCCGCTTGGTCCGTTTGTACACCACATGCAGCGGGAAGAACTCAAAGTAATCGTTTTCATCAAACCAGGCGCACTTGAAGTCGTACACCCGCAATCCAGTGAGGCGCGAGAGCGCCAGGGCGTACAAGGTCAACTGCTCTATGGGCCGCTCTTTTTCCGCATTTGGCTTGTAATCCATAATGTGGCAGAAGCCGTTGCGTATCTGCAGAAAATCTATATGTCCGGTGATGAGCTTTGGCAGCTCTTCCACGGCCATGACTTTCAAATCCTCGGCAGACTTTACCACGCGGCGCGCGGCCTTCTTAAAGATGGTAAACCCTAACTGCGTCTGCATGTGCGCCAAATCCTCCCTGCGGATGTACACCGGCACTTCGGTGGCGACTGTCACGGAATCAGTTGCCAGCATAAACCGCTGGAGCGCGTCGTGCCTATCCTTATTCCGGGACACGGACTGGAGCACAAACGAGGCAATCTTGGTGGCATAGTTCTTTTTGGCGCGCACGATCATTTCGGTCTTGGAGAATCCGAGTGGCGCCTCGCTCGCGCGCATGCCTTCCTGGAAGTATTGGTGCGGGGTTTCGCCGGGCACCTGCTCCAGGAACTCCCGCAGGGCCGCGAACTTATGGTTCTTGTAATCCTCTTCTATAATAAGGTGGGATTTTACTTTGTGATGGCGGAAGCGATACAGCTGGCGGTGGGCCAATGTGGCAGACTCTATGGCTTTTTCCGGGGGAAGCAGTTTTATGCCAAAGGGCCGCATGCGGGCGTACGCGCACAAGGATGCGTACTGCTCCAGCCACTTGAATAATGTGCCGGGCGCCAGGTTAAAACTCTTTTGGCCTTCTGCGGATTCGTCTAAATTCTTGTGATAGATAGCGCTCGCAAGCCGCGCGGCTTTGGATAATGAGTGCCCGATGTAGTACAAGCTCATGGCATCCAGTATGACTTCCATGGGATAGCGCTTTCCTTTAACGGAGCCCGGGGTGAACGTGCGCTCGCAAGTGTTGCAGAAGTACAGCTGTACGGTTTCCAGCTTCTTTTTTCGGGTGCCGCGCTTGACGTAATTTGTTCCAGCGCAGTATGGGCAATGGATTTCAAGAACTGTATCCCTGGCCGTATTTTTATCCGAAGGATGTGATATACTGTTAGTGGGCGTGGGCCTGAGTTGGTCTGGTATCGGACTTGTCAATCCAGATGCCGGGGGTTCGAATCCCCCCAGGTCCACCCCTTGAGAGGCATCCTTGACATTTTTAGATGACGTGCTATACTGATTATGGATTGACAAGTCCGGAACGCCGTGTACCAACTTGGTATCGCCAAAATCCGCATCCTTTGCGGATTTTTGGTTTTTTGCTATACTTCCAGCGTCAATATTTTGTTGACTGGCGGAAGATGGCGAAATTAAATCGCCTTCCCCAAGAGGCGTCCTGTTGTGGGCGTCTTTTTGGTTGGGGTTGATGGGGTTCATATCACGATTATTGCCCCCTGTTTCCTCACGAGTTTTGAATAAATCGCGTACTTTTGAGGTAAACGTGATATTTTTAACCACTGTTTCCCCACCTGTATTCAGGGGGGGATTAAGGGGGGGTTCCACTGCCTGATTCTGCAGGCGCACGAGGTAGGGATGATTGGCGGTGGTGCGGATGACGCGGCCGGACTTGGTGCGGATCTCAAAGATTTTCTTTACGCCCATGTCCATGCGCGCCTTAACGCGGCGGTACTCGGCGCGGTTTGTTTCTTCGTTCAGCGAAAGCACTTCATCGCCTGCTTGAATCTGGTCTATGCGGACAAACAAGTATTCATATTCGTTGCGGCGTGGACGCTCCTTGACGGCCTCGACGCTTTCCTCATCATCCCCTATAGCCCCATTTTTACGTCTCCTACGCCTTCTCACAGCCAAAAGGGTATCTCCTGTCATGCACTGCCCGGCAACGTGCAGAGGCGCGAGCGGAGACGTTCCCGCGCCCAGGCCAACCGCAATGCTTCCCGCGGAAAACAGGCTGTTCTGGCCGATGCCGACATTCCCGGAGGCGTCAACCGTCAAAACCGCGGACGTGGCGGCATTCGCTATAAACTGCGTCCGGGCATCTAACTGCTGGATTGCGAGGACTATTGGCGCGGTGAGGCCTTCATAATTAACCACCAGCGTGCCATCCGGCGTCAGCGCTGTCGGGTTGGTAGTTGATACGAGGTTCGGAAAAACGCCTTGAACATCCTGGGCGATAAGCCCGTACTGCTCGCCCGCCCCGCGCCCGGTCTCGGGCCGCCAGTAGAACGCAACCGGATTAAGCGCGTTGATGGCAACGAGCCCGTTCGCGCTGTTGAGCGAGGCAATGCTCTGCTTCATCCGCTCATCCGAGGCGGTGCAGGCAAGGAGGCCGTTGCCGTTGCTGGTATATCCGGTGCAGTTTTTGTATCCGTCGAGGGTGACATTGTTGGTGGAGCCGCCGACCTCAAGTAAAGTCGCCGGA
>MOEI01000035.1 GCA_001889965.1 bacterium CG10_46_32 | reverse complement strand
TTACTACAATACTGAGAGACCGCACATGGGGCTTAACATGAAAACACCACTGGAAGTGATTACAAGCTATTGACTAGAAAACAGTCTATACTAAAACATACCAAAAAAGAACCTTTTGGCTCTCTAAGTATTATTGGCTCGGGGACAGGGATTTGAACCCCGATTCACGGCTTCAAAGGCCGCTGTCCTACCATTAGACGATCCCCGATCAATCAAGCTGCCATGAGTATATCTACCTATACTGCAGAATGATCCTTGTATGGCAGATTCGGATTATACCTTCAAATACCTGCGCAGGGCAAGTGCTGTGGCAATCATAGATATCACGACAATCCCAAGAAGTTCGCCTCCAAAAATATATAAGATATTTTGATTGAGGTATCCAAGTAGCGTAAAATCAACTTGCCCTAAAAGCCCTATAACATATGGATCTGAAAATGTTGCGACTGTGTACGCGAGTACAAACGTAATAAAACTTCCAGTACATGCGTATAAAATAGCCTCTCCCAAAAACGGCCCGCGGACAAACTGATTGGATGCGCCGACTAACTTCATGATGCCGATTTCATCCCGATGCGTATAAATGGCGATACGGATGGTGTTTACAATTACTAAAAGCGATATTAATCCAAAAAATATGGTAATTCCCCAGCCGATATTCGTAATTTGACTTGAAATTTTTTGCAGCTTATCAATAATATAACTGTTGTCGTCAAAGCTTTGGTTATCAATAAGAAGCGCGAACTGTGGCGTTGCGTTCAGTATGTCAATCACCTTTTGGTAATCAGTGGTCTCAAACGTATTTACAATCAACGTATCCCCAAGAGGGTTGTTGTCCAACTCTTTAAGTGATTCAAGAATTAATGGGCTGTCTTTGTACTGTTCTCGCAATTTTGCCAATGCTTCGGATTTTGTGACATGCTTGACTTGTTTTACATATGGCAAAGCTTCTAAGCTTCCTTGAACCGCAGCGATCTGGTTCTCGGTTGCCGTAGGCTTAAAATATACAGATACATCTACTTTTGATTCAACAAGCGTAATGGCCTCGTTCATAATGGCATTCACAAACACCAATGAGCTCACAGAAAAAAGTGTAAGCACAATAATAGTGATCGTGACAATGGAAAGCCAGATATTTCGAAAAAAATTCTGTAGTGAAAATTTTACGATTCGTGACAATGAAAGAAATCCCATAGTTATAACAAATACTTGCCCCGCTGCTTATCGCTAATAACAACACCATCCTCCATAGTGATAACCCTGCGGTGCAAATCATTGACCACTTCGCGGTTATGCGTAACTAAGAGGACGGTAGTGCCAAAATCGTTGATCTTTTTTAAGAGTTCAATAATATCACGGGAGTTGATAGAATCAAGATTTCCAGTAGGTTCATCTGCAACTAAAATTTTTGGCCGATGCGCAAGCGAACGCGCTACCACGGCTCGTTGCTGTTCTCCTCCTGAAACCTGATTTGGAAAGCGTCCCATTTTGCTTTCGAGACCTACGATGCGCAAAACTTGGGGAACAATTTCTTGAATTTTATCCCACGTCTCACCACCTACTTCTAAGGCAAATGCTACGTTTTCAAACAAAGTTTTGCGCGGCAAGAGCTTAAAATCCTGGAACACCACGCCAATCTGCTTGCGAAGGGTTGGAATTTCACGCTGTTTAATATCTGTAATATCCCATCCCCCAATAACAATCCTGCCTTTACTTGGGCGCTCCTCAGCCAAAATAAGCTTAACTAAGGTAGTTTTTCCTGTTCCGCTTTGGCCGACAATAGAAACAAACTCTCCAGGTTCAATCATTAAGGTGACATTTTTGAGCGCTGTCTGCTGGCCGGGATAAATTTTACTGACGTTTTTAAACTCAACCATAAAATTGACTGAACTCGCATGACATACTATATTATATCATATCCTCACGATATCCTGAAAGGTAAAATAAACAAAGGCCTAGCGAACTGCAGAAGCAGCGCGCAAAACCTATACTTTGGTCCTGGCGTGCCGAAGTAGCTCAGCTGGTAGAGCAATGCTTTCGTAAAGCAGAGGTCGGCGGTTCGATCCCGCCCTTCGGCTCCAGAACAAATCCTTTGTGATGAATTCTCTCGCAGATTTTTCCTTAACTCACGTACTGATGAGTTAAGGAAAAATCTGAAAGGAGTAGGCGGATGGAAGCCGCAGCAGCCGAGCTTGCTCGGATGCGGAGGCTGGAATTCGACTGCGACGCGCGGGATTAGTACAATGGTAGTACGCTAGCTTCCCAAGCTAGAGAAGCGGGTCCGATTCCCGTATCCCGCTCCAATGAGCCCTACCGCACCAGTCTAAAAACAGAAAGGCCTCTTTTTTGTTCTTCAATCCATTCTTCAAAATCAAAGCCCCGAACCAAAATATGTTTGGCGCGCGCTTGCACGGCAACGCCACTATCATCATACAAGAGATCATCAAGTTTTAGGATATGATACCCAAAGGAAGATTTAACAGGCTTGCTTACCTCGCCAATATTCATGCTAAAAATAGCTTGCTCTAAAACAGGATCTAGGGTGCCACGGCCAAAATATCCTAAATCTCCGCCACGGGAGCTCGTGCTTGAATCATAACTATATTCTTTCGCAAGCTTGGAAAAATCAGCCCCATCCTCGGACGCCAGCACATACAAAGACAAGGTTTCCTGCTCTAAATCTTCATCGCTTTTACCAAATTCTTGAATAAGCGCATTTTTAACTTTTTGCTGCAACAGAAATGGCGCAAGCACGCGCTGTATATACTGAGAATCAGTCCATCCATATGCAGAATCTAAAAATTGAGAAATCTCTTTTTCGCCTTCAGGAGCTTCTTTGAGCCGATTCCATTCTACGTATAGCTCCTGATCTGATACAGTAATGCCATGTTTGCGCGCCCACATAGCTACCACCTGTTCAGTAATAAGTTTATGTACCAGCCTCTCCCTGATTTCTTTTTCATCTGGAATACCAAGCAACACGCGTGTGTTATCTCGTTGAAAATCCCAATAGGAAGTAAGCGCGCTTAAATCATTTAAATACCGATACAATGGGACAAACTCCCAATCAACAAGTAGTGCGGGGTACGGCACAACCCGCGCAATATAGTAGGCGCCTTTCGATTGCCATTGATATGTATAGATACCGAAACCAAATAAAAAAATGGCCACGACCAGCGCTCCTAAAAACCATGCTGTGTATTTGATCTTTTTACTATTGTGATTCTTGCGCATTGGATTGAGACGAGAGCTCAGAATAATCAAAAAAGTATTCCCACCAAATCTTAACATTTGATTCCCCCAGAATTGAGCCATTATGCGCTTTTACAGAAGACTCTTCTACTGCAACGCTCGTACCTGAATCAATTTCCGGAATCACCACTACCGACTCTCCTTGTGCGGTAAGATTTAATTTTTCACGCGCCTCTTTTTGGACAAAAGAATCAGTCTTGGCATACTCAATCAACGCGCCCAAGCTATCTTTTTCATGCTCAAGCTTACTGATATCTAATTCTAACGTAGCAATCTGTGCTTGAATCGCTCGCTTTTCAAGCACGGCTTTGCCAACATAAAAACCAAAAACTACCACCGCGGCAATCTCCAACATAATCATTGGCTTTGAAAAAAATATGGTTTTAGTGATTGAACTAGACATATTATCGATCCACGCGAATCATTCGTTCCCATGTTTGCCTACCATTAAGATACACATCTTTTTCTGCATCACGAAGCTCCATAGAAAATGCTAGCGTGTACGTTCCTGGAGACACGCGCCGAGGATCAAGTGTAAATTTAACTATACCGGTTTCTCCAGGCTTAATAGTGCGCTTATTCACCGGCACTCCAACTATATCTGTATCTATCCAATCATTTCTATCATAAAACGGGCTTTTTGTGCCGTCTTGTGCCTGCAAAGAAATTGCAGCACGCTGGCTGGTCCACACTTGGTCTGTGCTTGTGTTCTTAATTTCAAGTGTAATGCTTATGGGAGTCCATTTATTCCGTACTGCAACTGGAATAGTATGCTTTATAATCTGTGCGGAAACTCCGGAAACAACAGAAAGATCTTTGCCTACAAGCCCACCTGGCATTTCTACAATGTTTCCAGATGCATCAGTGTACTCAATAATAAACCATTCTTTTGTCCTGCCTCCCGCAAGCGGAGCTTTAATTTCAAATGTAAATTCTGCAAGACTATGTGGAGCTGCATCAGCGCTTAATGGAACTCGATTATTGGCTAAAAATGAACTTGTTGAACTATTCTCGTCAATCAACTTAAGAAATACCTTGCCGAGAGCCCATGTTGCCGAACCTCGATTTCGAAATTTTACGGTTACTGAGGCAGTACTTCCCGCAATCATGCTATCTGGAATGCCAATAGTGTCGTAGAGCGTTAAATATGTTGGTTGAACTACGGGAGTAGAAGATTGGCTCTGGATACCAGCTCCAGTGCGTTCTGCATAGGAAACGTAATTAAATGGATCCTGCACTGTATCATCAATGTATTCAATTGGATCTCCAATAGCCGTAAGATTGAGCGTTGCATCGCTTGCCTGCGGAACCATTGCCACTACACTTGGGCCGTACATGCGAGTTGCAATATCAATACTTGCGATGCGCTTTTTTTTGCCGTTGGAAATAACATAAAACGTTCCATCTTGAGATGTAACCAAACTTCCTTCAGCCAAGACAACTGGATCCCCAGGCGGAAAACTGGAAAGCGTGCTCTGGCTTACATAGGTAGGCTGAATACGGTTAAAATTTTCTTGCCACACAGCATCATCTAAAAGTTGATGGCGCACACCGTCTTTAACATAAAAAATCTCAGATCCATCGCTCTTCATCAAAATTCCTTTTGGATATACAGACGTTTCAGTAATGGGCTCTCCCTCGGGCAGAGCATCAAGCATTGCCTTGGAAACAACTGTGGGCGCAACCGGAGTAGTGTCTGCAAGGTGGTATCCCAAGGATGCAAGCGCGCTACCACCCACTAACCGCTGTTTTAAACCGTTTGAAAGCAAATACATGATACCCGATCCTTCGGCAGTCACCACCGCGTTGTTGGTGAGCGTAAGAGGGTCACTTGCTTGGTAATATGAAATCTGTTGAGAAGAAACGGTAATTGCCTGCTCTGGCGTGTAATCCGCAAGATAAATCGCATTTGTGGCGAACTTTCGGCGCTTATTCTGCTCTATCTTCCAATACTCGCCTGTTGCGCTATCTTTGAGCAAAGTGCCATCCGGATACACGCGCTCGGTGAAATATTGATTCCACACGCGCGAAAAAAAGAAATTACCCCCAATGCCGACAAGCGAACCCTGATAGGGGGTGTAGATGTACAGGTTTGCAGTTGCCTGATTTGCAGGGGTGACTGTGTATCCGTCTTTTGTCTTGGTTGCCCTGCCCACAGCATAATCAAAATATGTCCGCTCCGCGTAAATACGCTGGGTATCTGCTGCCGCGTCCAGTTGATTGTAAATACCACGGTATTTATCGTTGCACCTGCCGCCGAAACATGAGTACCCGGTTGCCCAATCCAACTGCTTTTCCGTGGCCGTTTTTTTATCAATCAACCCTTGCTCCTGCTGAAGCTTGGTGAGTAAAAACTTCTGACTTATACCATACTGCTTGCCAATCTCGTAAATCATCTCCGAAACCAGCTTTGGTACGCCATTTACTGTTGCGGTTACGCTTTGAAGCACGCTCCCCTTTGATTCCAAAAAACGCTGAATTGCGGTTCTGGAAAGCGCGTTTGAATCAAAAAGCTCGGCATCTGTTAAAATGTCGCTAGGATCATAAAATCGCGCCCCTGCCGGCATAGGCAACGCTAAAGTAATCGCAATGAGAATTGTGGCTGCTAGTTTTTGCTTCATGCACTATAGTAGACGTTCTAAATTGATATGCATTACTAAATTTAGTATAGCATAAAAAGAGCTTTTTGAAAATAAAAAGCTCAAACCTTCTGCACAATTAAGAATACTTGAGCAATAGAGCCTATTAATACTTGTTCTTCGGTTTTTCCTGTTCTCCAAAAAACTGCTCCATTGCTAAGGCTTTTTCACGATCCTTATGGCTGATTTCATCAATCAGCTTCTGTTTTTCTTTGTCGCCTCCATTCTGAATCTTCTGCCACCGATCTTCTCCAATCATGGAACGGATCTCGCGGATAACTTCAGTCATGTCGTTTCCTGAATTTTCCCTTGTCTGCCGTGCCACAAATTCCTGCTGTGTGACCAAAATAAGCTTTTGGATCGTGGCAGGATCATAAATCTGCCCAAGCTCCACTTTTTCAAAGTTGCCCGGAGTAAGATATAGAATGCCGACTTTAAATATATTCTGCAAAATTCCACGATGACGATAGGTTACGTCATAAATCTTATCCAAGTCAACCTGGGACACCATGCGGTCCAAAATCCCCTCCTGTTTAATAATAATCAAACGCTTATTTGTGAGACCAATGACACCGTAGTACCACTTCCGCCAGGTACGAAAGATCCAAAATGCGCCCGCAAAAAACAACAGCAGAAGCAATGCACTACCTATAGTGCCCCATTGTATAAACAAATACAAAAAGAAAAACGGCGACAAAAACACAAGAATTCCGCCGAGCCACTGCCAAAAAAACACCAAAGGAAATTGGTGGTACACGCCGCGCACATCTTCGTCGTCATCCAAATTGGTAATGACCTTCCGAATGTCCATATATTAATACGTAAAGAATTGCAAAAACGGCAGAATAATAAACGACACTGCCACAATAATGGTAATAATAGTCCAGATGATTCTGATTTTGGTTTTGCGTTTCATATATAACCGTCATCCTGAGCGGAACAAGACGATGTACTCATCGACGAGTGCAGTCGAAGGATATAGCGCGAATTTATGTAATGATGTTATATCTTTCGACTCCGCGAGTACGCTTCGCTCAAGATGATGGTAGTAGTGGCGTACGCTTCGCTCAAAAAAGTTATCGTTTCAACACCTCCAGGAATGCTCTCGCTGGAATCTCCACATGCCCGTGTGCGCCCATGCGCTTTTTTCCTTTTTTCTGTTTTTCGAGGAGCTTGCGCTTGCGCGTTACATCGCCGCCGTAGAGCCCTTTGGTTACGTCTTTGCGCAGGGCTTGAATGCGCTCCGCCGCAATAATTTTTGAGCCTACTGCCGCCTGCAGCTTAATAACAAACTGCTGTTTTGGAATAATGTCTTTAAGTTTGGCAACCATGCGCTTGCCCATAGCATAGGCATCCTCCCGTGCGATAAGTAAACTGAATGCCTCAACTACTTCTTCGCCGACCCAGATATCAAGGCGCACAATGTCTGCTTTTCGATAATCTTTAAACTCATAGTTTAAAGATGCATACCCGCTTGATGCACTCTTTAGTGTATCATAAAAATCAGTAATCAGCCCAGCAAGCGGAATCTCAAAATGGAGGACCACGCGTATCTCGTCCAAATATTCCGTAGTCCCGAACAAACCGTGCCGCTCCTGTATTAAGGACATCAAACCGCCAACATACTGCTTTGGGCTTACAATTTCTGCCCTGACCCACGGTTCACGAATTTCAGCAATATGTGAAGCATCAGGAAGCTCCTGTGGAGAATGGATAATGATAGATGTTCCAGATTGTAGGTGTATCTCATATGCTACCGAGGGAGTAGTGACCACCAAATGCAATCCATGCTCGCGCTTGAGGCGCTCTGCAATAATTTCCATGTGTAACATTCCCAAAAATCCACACCGATATCCAAATCCTAAGGCTTTGGATTGCTCTTGCTCAAACTGCAAAGCCGCGTCTGTAAGATTAACTTGATCCATTGCATCGCGAAGCTTAGGGTACTCATCCCCTGACTCAGGAAATATGCCCGCAAATACCATTGGCTTGACTTCTTTGTAGCCTGGCAGAGCAGTTGCCTTATCTTTAGCAAGCGTTACGGTATCTCCCACTCGCGCGTTCCCAACTTCCTTAAATCCAGTTACAATGTATCCTATTTCTCCTTCTGTAAGATCTGGCTTTGGATTGAACTTCGGTTTAAATGTTCCAACCTCCAAGGCATGTGTATCTTTCTCTGCACTGATAAAATGAATGATGTCGCCTTTTTTTACTGCGCCGCTTATAACACGCACAAACGCAACCACGCCGCGGTAGTCATCGTACAGGGAATCAAAAATCAAGGCTTGCGTTTTTTTGCTGGTTGATTGCGGAGCTGGCACAAGCTTGATGACTGAATCTAAAATCTCCACAACGCCTTGTCCGCTTTTCCCACTTGCCAGCAAAATTTCATCTTTAGTAACTCCTAAAAGCCTCGTGAGCTCTTGCGTTACTTTTGGTACGTCCGCGGCCGGCAAATCAATTTTGTTGATAACTGGAATGACAACTAAATTCTGCTCAATAGCGAGATAGAGATTGGCGAGTGTCTGCGCCTCCACGCCTTGAGAGGCATCCACCAAAAGGATAGCGCCCTCAACAGCCTGCAAGGACCGCGAGACTTCGTAACTAAAATCCACATGCCCGGGGGTGTCAATTAAATTCAAGATATACCCGTTATACTCCATTCTAACAGGCTGGAGCTTGATGGTGATACCGCGCTCCCGCTCTAAATCCATCTGATCAAGCATTTGGGCTTTCATGTCCCTGCTCGCAACCGTGTGCGTCAATTCCAAAAACCGGTCAGCAAGCGTTGATTTGCCGTGATCTATATGAGCGATAATACAAAAATTACGTATGTTGGTCATAATAACTGTCATCCCGAACGAAGCCAAGGGATCTATTGCGAACTTCCTAACGCTGGGGATATAGCTTGCAGTATAGAGGAAAGCCCTATTTTCCGCAATAAAAAATCCCCCCGCCAAACATACAGTTTGGCGGGGTTATCGTTTCATGAACTCCGAAGCAAATGCGCCGGGTTCGCTGCCATCTGGCCGTTGCGTACACAGGATAGCTTGGCCCGTAAACTCTCCCCGGAGAATCCATCGAGCCTGATACGGTCCTTGGTACCCTATCCAGTCCCGGAGCCACGTACGCTCTTTCTTGTGCAGACGCAGCGCCGCAGGCAAAAGATCGAACAAATCACCAGGAAGGAACAAGACCTCCTTGCCTTCCTCGTTAGAGACGAATGTGAATAACAATCCTTGCAATGCTGGCCGTGCCATGGATCCTCCTTACCAAGAACAGCGTGAATATCTTGCTATATCTTCATTTCCTCTAGTTTCATCAGTGTACCTAATCCAACATAAACCGCAAGCCCAACCACGCCCGCAACACCTGCCTGCACCATCAATCCGAAACCGGTCTGTGTATTAACATATGAAGCAATCATAAACAAGGTTGCGTACAATGCCCAGCCCGCTAACACCGAGATGAGTGTAATCTTCATAGCGGAACTGAACACGCGAGCGTCATCTAAATCACCAAGCCTCTTCCGCAAGAGCAACCACAGCACCAGCACATTTGCAATGCTTGAAATTGAAAATGCCAACCCAAGACCGGCAATACCCATGATCCCGACCAGTTTGAGTGAAAGATAGATATTTAAAATAAGCGATCCAGCGCTTGCGATAACCGGTGTTTTGGTGTCCTGCAAAGCATAGAACACACGCGCGATTAAAGGAATTAAGCTCTGCGCAAATAACGAAACCGCAAAAAACGATAATGTGCGCGCCGTAAGAATGGTATCACTCCAATCAAACGCACCTGCCCCAAGCACTAAGCGAACAATATGCGCACGCAAAAGAATGATAAAAATGGATGATGGAATCGCAATTAATAAAATACGACGCATTGCTTTTGAAAAGGCGGCAATAAGCTCTGGCATATCTTTTTTAACCCATGCCTCGCTGAACAAAGGGAAATACGCGAGTGCGATGGGAATTGCAAAAATGCCAATGGGAACATTTTGCAAATTGTTGGCGGCGTTTAAAATAGCAACTGAACCAATTGCAAGTGTTGATCCAATGATCGTTGAAACCACTTGATTGATTTGGCTGATAGCCAAGCCGAACGTGCGTGGAAGCATGAGCCAACCAATGCGCCACACTCCCTTCATTTTCCAGTGTACGGCTGGCGAGTATTTAAAGCCAAGCCGGCTGAGCGATGGGAACTGAACCAAAAAATGCAAGAACGCGCCCAGCACAACTCCCCATGCTAATCCTTGGATCCCGAACAGGGGCACCAAAACCATAATACCAAGAATGATGCCGATGTTGTACATAACCGGCGCAACCGCAAACGCAGTAAATCGCTTAAAGGCGTTTAAGATGCTGGAAGCGATATTGGAAAGTCCTAAAAATACGATACCAATAAGCATGATGCGCGTAAGCTCTGCCGTGGCTAATCGTTTTTCCAAATCAAAGCCAGGAGCAATAAGGCTGATGAGCTCCGGCGCAAAGTAAAACGCCAAAAGCCCCAAAATCACCATAGTGATAAGAATGATGTTGAGCACGGAGTTCGCGATTTTCCAGGCATCCTGCTTGTTCTTATGCCAATACTCGAGGAACACCGGGATAAATGCCGCAGACAGCGCACCAAGCACCAGCGTGTTAAAAATCAGGTCCGGCAAACGAAATGCCGCGTAGTAGGTGTCCAGCGTGTCCCCTGCCCCGAATGTGGAAAAAAGCAAACGGTCGCGGAACAACCCCAGCATGCGCGAAAGCAACGAAAAAAAAGCAATGGTGATTGCCCCGCCGGTAATGGTCGTAGTTAATTTTTTACGGATGGATGAAAGCATGAAATATGTTTCATAGTACCATATTTTTTAGACAAAAAAAAGACGCTCAATCTATCCTCCCGAACTTCTGTGGGTAAGATAGACGCAAGCGCCTTGGCTTGTTATTTAGTCACGCGCCACACGTGGTTGTTTGCTCCCTCCTAGGGAGCTACATACTCTTCATGTACCACCATCCTTTCGGTGCCGTTGCGTATCATTGTCGTCAATGACAATGACACAGGTGGTTGGGGTTGCCAAGACTAATCTGGAGGTCAGGGTGGGGATTGGGTTTATAAATAATATACCCTCCCATTTATAAACCCTGAGGCTAGATGACAATTCTATACTGCCTTACGGCAATATAGTCCTAAAAAGGTGCCACCAGCACATCCCTCCAGATTGGTCTCGGCAAGATTCAAAAAATGAACGATTTTTATGATAAGAAGGTATTATAGCATAAATTAAAAAACCTGTCAAGTGTCTGTAATGGTTCAATACCTTGTAATCACTTTGCTACAATATGAGGCATATGTCATATACAACTAACCCCGCGCTTCCTCGGGTACGAATGG
>MOEI01000020.1 GCA_001889965.1 bacterium CG10_46_32 | reverse complement strand
TCCATTCGTACCCGAGGAAGCGCGGGGTTAGTTGTATATGACATATGCCTCATATTGTAGCAAAGTGATTACAAGGTATTGAACCATTACATTAGCTTGACATTTTATAGAAAACCAAGTATACTACTATCTTATCTTAAATTTCGGCGTTGAAAGATAGGTATTTTATTAAAAAACGCCCATAATCATTCAATAATCATTCACTATCAACTTTATGAGTTATATTACCGATAAGTTTGTTTTTTCTCCTTTAGTTATTGCTATTTTTCTTGCCACAGTTATTGCCGGTGCAGTAGTTAGTGCCAATAACGATATTTTAATTGGCGCAAAAGTATGGAAAACTGGCATGGCTGATTGGGCAAATACAGTATCTGTTACCCCAGGTGAACAGTTTAAAATCTCTCTTTATCGTGGAAACGTGGGAGTTGTGGGTGTAAATGCTGTTCGATTAGTAGACAACCTTCCGCAGAATACTTCGTACGTGTCAGGAAGCACCTATGTGCTTGCTGCAGATGGAGTTACTTGGAATGCGCTTTCTGATGATGGCACTTCGCTCTTTGATGGTGCTGGTTTAAATATCGGAACATTAGCGCCATTTGACTTTAAAAATTATAAATATACCGTTGTGGTCAATAATTTTGTTCCACATAACGCTACCAATCTCTCATGGAGCGGACCAACACTCTTTTTTACAGATAGTTCTGGTTCAACCAGTAAAAATAATACAGAGACCAATACAGTTTCGCTTACCAATGTACCCGCAATTTCATCTTTCGCGCTTAATGCAGGTGTCTACGGGCTTGGTGATACTATCACGGTAACGGCAGTAGGTGCTGCTGGAAAGCTGGCACGCGTTGAAATCGGACCGATTTCATTTGCGCTCAGCGGTTCTGGATCTAACTATACGGGAACATACACTATTAAGGCAGGGGATAATGTTGGAACAACTCCTCGAATATATTTTGACAATGGCAATGGAACAGGTTCATACCGAGATGCCGCAACTTCAGTAATTATTGGCGACGGCGCTCCTGTTGTCCTGACTCCACCAACTAGTGGCGGTGGCGGCCCTGGCCCGGTTCCTGGAATCGTTTCTGCAAAAATTATTTCTTCAAACGGAGGATCCATTTCTTCTATTTTAGGGAATGATTTTGATGTTACTATAACTGTCCAAAAAGAAACATTCGAAGATGGGACTATTGTTGCAGTTTCCAAGGCTAGCGATTCGCAGATTACAAGCGCTCCATTGGCTACCTCGCTCGGGACAATTATCAAAGAGAGTATGGTGAGTATTGTGGTAAATAGATTTGGAGTTCCACTATATAATTTTGCTAAGCCAGTTAGTATACGCTTCACCTATAATCCATCAGAGCTTGGTGGAATAGATCCATCAACAGTATATGTTGCGTATTATGAAGTTGGCCTTGCTAAATGGACTGCCTTAGATTCAGTCGTTGATACAAGCGCACACACGGTGACTGCAAAAATTGAGCATCCTGGTTTGTATGGTTTGATTAGTTATCTGCGTTCTCCATTTCTATTACCTACCAGCGGTCCAGTGAATACGGGGAATACTGGAGGACAAGTGCTTGGAAATACCGTTGGCATATACCCAAATGGGACACTCTTAAAAACAGAGTATTCGCCTGAGGTATGGTATATTGCAGAAGATCAAAAACACCTCATCCACTCTGCAGAAATTTTTGAATCACGGTTTAACTGGAAGGATATTGTCACATTGCCTTCAAGAGACCAGATTGATCGATACACGCAAGGAGCTGGCGTTACGTTTGCGCCAGGAACCCTTGTAAAAGAGGCAGGTAGCCCTGCAGTATATCGGGTTTCTGAAAATGGCGATATTGCGCGTATTGTTTCCGAGAAAGTTTTCTATGGTAGGGGCTATTCCTTTGGTAATGTGGTTGAAGTTTCAAGAGGATTCTTATCCAGCTACACACACATTGCGCCTATTGATTCTGTATATACCTTCTATACTGGAGACCTTGTAAAGCTTTCTTATAGCCCGGCTGTCTATTATATTGAAAATGGTACCCGCCGGATCTTTACCTCTTCTTCTGTGTTTTATGAGAATGCGTTTAAATTCAAAAATGTTCGGACTATTACGCGATCGCAATTTGATGGATTGTATACTGGTTCTGCCATGACCTATCCAGATGGATCATTGGTAAAAGGCGACTCAACTTCAGTGTATGCTATCAGCGATCAAAAGAAGCGTCCTATTATTTCGGGAGCTGATTTTGAAGCCTTGCGGTATACGTGGGCGAATGTTATTCGTATTCCAGAATCTATGCTTGTTGCTATTTCACAAGCATCTGGACTTCGATTGATTATTGCTTCACATTAAATACATAGCACATTACTCCAATACTAAAAATATAATAAAGACTAGCTTGTATAAGCTAGTCTTTATTACATAGGTTAAAAAATAAAAAATCTTATTGACGAAGATACTGATTGTAACTATATGCGGTTCCAAGATTATCTACGGCGGCGCTCTGCAACTATTTTAATCGTTATATTTTTGGCTAGTACCGTGTTTTTTGTAATTCGAGAAATAAGTATTACTCGAGACAAGCTTCCATTAGAAATTTCTCAAAAAGTACGCAATCTTTCTACAAAAAAATTTGAGTGGGAAGTTGCAGTTTCCGCAGACCCAGGAGACACGCTTGAGCATTTTACACTTGTTCGTCTTTCTTCGGATTATCCTAACGCAGTTCGCAGTATTCGTATTACGGCTGACAAAAACGCACAAGAAGCGTACCGCGAAGGAACTCTTGCTAGTAAGACGCTTGGAATTAATACAGAGAATGCGCAAACCCAAAGCCGTGAACTATTTGAAAAAGAGGGCATATTTATTTCTGAGCTTGCACCCGGAGAATTTATTGATCTCTCTTGGCAAACGCAGGTTGCAGACAATGCAACATTCGAACAAAAAGAGGTGCTACTCCTTCAGCATACTATTACTGTTTCGGCACGTCATTTTTCTAGTAAAATTGTCCGCTCTATAGCAAGCTTGTTTTCTTCTGTTGAGCGCACAAACACACCATCTTCCATAGAGCCATTTTATCAGCCAAAAGCATACAGCATGGCGCCTCGTCGATTTTTTGATACTGTAGGAGCTGGCGTGCTTATTGTGGGAGAGGATTTTTCTGGCCTTTCAAAATTAGCCATTAAAGAAACCGGTACTGCGTTAGTCTGGCGGCTTGTTTCTAATGAGCTTATAGAGGCGGGTATTCCCGCGGGGCTTGCTCCTGGTGTGTATACGATTGAGCTTTCTGACGCCAAAGGCAAACATAGCCAAGATTTATTATTTTTTGAGGTGCGTCCTTCTCGTGGGCGGGCTGTTGTAGTTGCCACAACGCCAAGCGTGGTGCGTTCGGGTAAAACGCGGATTATTATGCTTCAGGGTATACGCTTAAATGAAAATTTTCAGTTTACTTTGGGCCAAGATGATTCAAAGCAAATAGTTGCACTGTCTCATACTGCCCAAATAAATGAGCGCATTTTAACCGCTGAAATTTCAAGGGCTCGTACTTCTGAAAATTACACTATTTTAGTACATACAAACGAGCAGGAGGCAACTATAATTGTTAACTAATGTGATGAGTTATTTTTCAATAAGAAAGATGTTGATTTTTAGGTAGTTACCTGCTATAATGCGTTTGACATGAATGTACTAGAAGTAAACAATTTACAGAAAACATACAATATATTTGAAGCCCTCAAGGGCATTTCTTTTGTTATTGGGAAAGGCGAGATACTTGGATTTTTGGGGCCGAACGGCGCAGGAAAGACAACTACCATCCAGATTCTTTTGCAAATTATTACTCCCGATGGCGGTGATGTACATATTTTTGGCCTGGACGCGTTCAAAAATAGAGAAGATGTTTTACAGCGAATGAACTTTACATCCGCATATGTGCATTTGTTTGGTTCGCTTACCGTATGGGAGAACCTTAAAGTGTTTGCCATGCTCTATGGCGTACAAGGCACTAAGCGTATTACTAAGCTGCTCAAAGAGTTTGAGGCAGAGGATTTAAAAGACAAAAAAGCAGTTACTCTCTCATCCGGGCAATTGACCCGCGTGATGGTGATTAAGGCACTGCTCAATGAACCCGAGTTGTTACTTTTGGACGAGCCGACTTCAAGCTTAGATCCGGATATTGCGGAAAAAATGCGCGAAATTCTGAAAGAAATCCACCGCACGCGCAATATTTCCATGCTTTATACTTCTCATAATATGGCAGAAATTGAGGAGATGTGCAGCCGTGTTATTTTTCTTTCGCATGGGGAAATCGTTGCAAATGACACACCCAAAAAACTGACTCGACTTATTCCAAACCACAAACTGCGGGTACTGTTTGATGATGATCCAAAAGAATTGCCTGCTTTTTTAAAAAAGCACAGTATCAAAGGAAAAATATCAGATCGCACCTTGCATGTTACTGCAGAAAATGAAGAAATTCCGAATATTCTTGGCGCGCTGTTTAAAGCTGGTTATAAGATTCATGATATTACTATCGAAGAGCCAGATTTAGAAGATGTATTTTTAAAGATTGCTCGAGAAGGATCTACAGAAAAATAATATGAAACTCCACCGCATAAACGCAATTATTCTCCACCATATTTATTTTTGGAAGAAATCAGTTCCGCGCTGGCTTGATATTTTATATTGGCCGGTTGTTACTCTCGCGGTGTGGGGATTTATCACCACGTACTTGCAGGGAGGTGATTTTCAAGGCAAGGGGAGTGTCACTATTGTAGGTATGTTTCTCGGGGGCATTACTTTGTGGATGTTATTTCAGCGCGCCCAGCAGGATATCGCCATTTCATACTTACAAGATATTTGGAGCCGTTCAATCGTAAATTTATATGTATCGCCGCTCACGAACGCGGAATTTATTATTGCTTCTATTCTTGTGGGCATCATAAAAGTTGTTATTACTCTTGTGGTTATGGCATTAATGAGCTGGTTTCTGTATGCCTTTAATATTTTTACGCTTGGGTTTTCTTTAGTTCCTTTTATTGCATTGCTTTTGGTTTTTGCATGGGCCTTGGGGCTTTTTATTACGGGCGTGGTGTTTCGTTTCGGAACAGATGCGCAGGTGCTCGCGTTCGGAGCAAGTTTTGTGCTCCAACCTATTGTGGCAGTTTTTTATCCGCTTTCAATTCTTCCTTCGTGGATCCATCCTATTGCGCTTGCGTTTCCGTTGACACATATTTTTGAAGGTATGCGTGCGGTGCTTGCAACCGGCCAAATTCCCGTAGATGCTTTGTGGTGGGCGGCAGGGCTTGATGTGGTGTATTTGTTGTTCGGCGCTTGGTTTTTTGGAAAAATGTTTAGTAACGTAAAAACAAAAGGCTTACTCGCTAAATTAGAGTAATATGCCACGCTTGTCTTCTAAGCCTTTATATCGGTTCCTCGAAGTCATACCAGCAACGCTGGTATGGGGAACTATTATTGGTTCAATTACACTTTCCTATTACGCGCCGATTATTGCTATTTATATTATCATTTTGTTTGATTTGTATTGGCTGATTAAGGCTGTGTATTGGCTTGTGTACTTATTTAATTCCTATCGTCACTACCGAGAGGACATAAGCATAGATTGGTTTGCAAAGCTTACCAAAGAAGATCCAATTGGACAGGATCACGCAAAGTCGCACTGGACTGATTTGTACCATTTAATTTTTTTACCTACATTTAAAGAATCTTTTGAAGTTATTGATACTACATTCAAAGGTTTGTCCGAGAGCAATTATCCTTTGGATAGGTTTATTATTGCACTTGGCATCGAAGAGAGAGACAGGGAAAACGGACTCAAGATCGCCGAGCACATTAAAGAAAAATACGGGGACAAGTTTTTTAAATTTTGGGTGACTGTGCATCCCTCAAATATCCAAGGAGAGCAGCCCGGCAAGGGTTCTAATAACGTATGGGCGGCCAAGAACGCACAAATAGAAATTGACAAGCTCAACATTCCGTACGAACGTATTATTGTTTCTAGTTTTGATATTGACACTATTGTTCATCGAGAATTTTTTGCGCATCTATCATATAAATTTTTAACGCATCCGTTGCCACACAACACAAGCTATCAGCCGGTTGCCCTGTTTAATAATAATATTTGGCAGTCCAATCCGATTACACGAACTATTTCAAACGGCACCACATTCTGGCTTTTAACGGATTTGTCTCGACCAGATCGTTTGTTTACTTTTTCTTCACATAGCATGAGCTGGAAAACCTTGGTTGCGGTAGGGTTTTGGGAGCCGGATTTAGTAACCGAAGATTCTAGGATTTTTTTGCAGTGCTTTTTGCACTATAACGGCGAGTACACAGTAACTCCTCTCTATGTTCCGGTTTCTATGGATACAGTAGAAACAGGAACATTTTGGGGAAGCTTAGTTGCGGTATATAAGCAACAGCGCAGGTGGGCATGGGGGATAGAGCATTTTCCGTATATGGTGTGGCACTTCTGGGGGAATAAAAAAATTTCTTTTCTAAAAAAGTTTAAGTATTTTTTTAATATTACCGAAGGCATGTACTCTTGGGCGACTGCGCCGCTTTTGATTATCATCCTCGGACGGCTACCACTGTATTTTGCGGATCGATCTACTGAACAAACAGTCATAGCTCAAAACGCTCCGTTTGTTCTCGATTGGCTTTTAACCACAGCGCTTGTTGGTTTGTTCGCGACTGCGATCCTTTCGGTGCTCCTTTTGCCGCCTGCGCCAAAAGGAGAAAAGTACCGCTACGTTTATATGCTTTTACAGTGGGCGCTGTTTCCGATAAATATGATTGTGTTTGGATCACTTCCCGCAATTGATGCGCAAACCCGACTTGCCACAGGCAAGTACCTTGGATTTAATGTCACGAAAAAAAATCGGTAATCTTAAAACCCGGATGCCCTTTTAGGAATTCCTCATAAGGCATTCTTTTTTTACCTTCAAGCTGGATTTCCAGCGGAGTGCCATCTTTGCGCATCGACCAGATGATGAGTTTTTTACCCTGCCACTTGGTCCACGCGCCTGGCCAGGGATTCATGGCGCGAATCAATGGCTCAACCGGCTGAGCCATTGGATTGTCGCTGATATGTCCGTCTTCTTTTGATAGTTTTTTTGTATACGAAGCTTTTGAATCGTCTTGGGGCGTGAGCTTAATACGGCCTGCACTATAATCAGGTAAAGTTTTAATAAGTAGCTCGGCGCCTTTCTGCGCCAGTACGTCGTGCAGTGTTCCGGCGGTCTCGGTCATATCGAGCGTTACTCGTTCCTGCGCCACAATGGGGCCGTGATCCATCTTATCATCCAGCTTCATGAGTGTGACTCCTGTTTCCTTGTCTTGATTCAAAATAGCTGCCTGAATAGGGGATGAGCCGCGGTATGTAGGTAGTAGGGATGGGTGGATGTTGATAATGCCGAGCGGAAATGAATCAATCAATGCTTGGGGGATAATGTTTCCATACGCGACAAGTACGCCAAGTTGGAGATTGGTTGTTGGAAATTGGTTGTTGGTTGTGATGGAAATACCTGCTTCTTGTGCAAGGTGTTTTATGGGCGAGGGAACGAGCGTAGAGTGATGCCGTCCAACCGGCTTATCTGGCTGGGTCACCACAAGTTTTACATCACAAAAATCAGACGCTATAAGCGCTTCTAATGTTGGAACCGCAAAATCAGGCGTGCCAAAAAAAACAATTTTCGTTTTCATACGCTACAGCAGCTCCTCGTGGGCGAGCATTTTTTCGCCTTTTGTAATCTTGGTTGCACGCTCAATAAACAACATACCATCCAGGTGATCTATTTCATGTTGAAGCACGCGGCTGAATAATCCAGTAGCTTTTATTTTTTGCTCCATGCCTTCTGGATCCGTAAACCGAACTTTAATTTTTTTGTTGCGCAACACTTGCCCGAACACGCCGGGAATGGAAAGGCATCCTTCTTCACCGTCTTCGGTTTCTTTTGATGCGGAAAATATTTTTGGATTAATTACTACCAGATGATCCTTGAGTTCTTTATCTGCGTCTTTATGAATAATAGCTACGCGAAGCAATTCTCCAACTTGTACCGCGGAGATGCCGATGCCGTTTTCTGCTTCCATGGTTTTAATCATTTCTGAACACAATTTTTGTACACGTATAACATCACTCACTTTTTTTGAGAGTTGGTTCAATAGCGGGTCTGGGTAATATACAAGAGGCAGTGTCATAATCGTTTATAGTACATTTTCTGGATCTCGGTCCACAATCCAATCAGTGCCGAGCTTTGAAATTTCTGGAAGATTGATAGTATTGAATACTTTTAGAAGCAAGGAAGCATTTCCATTTGAATCGGTAAACGGCCCGCTTATAGTAACGCGCGGCGCTAATTCTTTTTTTAAGTTCTCTGCCGTTGATGCTATTTTTCCTCGGTAGGAAAGTTTAATAAGTTTTGAAAACGGCGGGTATCCAAGTTCTTTTCTGTTTGCAAGTTCTTGGTTGTTAAATAGTTCAAACTCTCCATAGGCAAACGCTCGCATAGCCAAAGACTCTGGAGAATAGGACTGCAAAATAATACGCAGAAAACCAAGTTCTTGCGCTAACATCTGCCAATGCTTAAGCCTATAATAGGATCGTTCCGCAGATCGGTAATCTGGAATAGCGAGCATGGGCTCAATAGACGCAAATATAAGCAATCCAAGGTTTTGTCTTTCGGAGCTCAATTTTAAGCCTTCTAGGGCACGCGGCGTTGTAACAAGAACATCAAAATTCTCTGTAGATGCACTAACGTTACAATTTTTAAGCTTTGGCGTCAAGATTTCTAACAGGCTCTTTACCGAGACGCCTTTTTCGGATTCTTCGCGAAGCGCAATAATCACCGATTTCTTTTTTTTCTCACCTGCTTGATTGATAGCAGCAAGTGTTCGCTCTGCAATAATGGAAAAATCTTTTTGATTCATTTCGTTTTGCATATCAACCAAAGAGATAGTTAGGCTTCTGTTCCGTGCCGCAGGTATGCTCAGTGAGTCGTGTTTTTTTGCCTCAAGAATGTGTGATGATGAGATAAAAATAAGTTTTGATTTAGTAGCATGTGCGAGCCATACCCCAACGATTCGGGCGTCGTATCTTGGGTGTTGCTCATACTGCTTAAAGTCGTCGCTTGTAGAGTCAAAAAAAATTATTTGGCTATTTCTTTGAATGGGCAAAAATACGCCTTGCCGCGTTGAAAGAATCACCCGTGCTGATCCGGAAATTATTTTTTGGTACTCATGCCAGTACGCACTTTTGCCTAATCCGCTATGTATAATGGCGAGTTTGTCTGAACACATTTTGTGTACACTTCCTGCAATTGCGGAAATCATTTCAATAGTGGGAAAAAGCACCAAGAGCTGTGATTGTTTGGAATGTTTTATGAGGTACAGAAGCGTCCACACAAACGAAGAAACATCTTGAGTTTCCGCAAATCGCACACTTGGAATTTTTTCTGCGGTAGATTTGAGCAGGGGAATTTTTTCCGAAGACACTGCAAACCTAGTATCCGCGAACTGCGTGGGTTTGGCGCGCACCGTTCGCTCTGGCCGCTCTGGCGCCATCAATCGAGCAACACTTCCAGGCGTTACAAAATAGTACGTGCTAAATACTTTTGTTAGCGCTAGTTGATCTGGCGTTAGTATTGGATTGGTTTCAAGCACTGAATCAATTGGGCGCGCTCGAAATTTTGTTGATGCTTGGGTTGCAGCCAAACTCAAAACAACCCCAGGAACTTTATCGGTTCGAAAGGGGATTTGAACGAGCTGCCCGGGTTTGATGTGATCTGTAAGCTCTTCGGGAATAAAATAATCAAACACGTCAGTGGAGGCGGGCAAACGAATCAATGGAGTTATGTTCGCAATCATACAAATCGAGCCGCAAGCATCCCAACCCCATACTTTTGCTCGTAGTTTAATACTTCAGATTGATAGGATTGGCCTTCAAGCACGCCAAGGAGTACCGCCAAAGGCCGCACGCATGCAAGCGCAAATTTGTTTATTTCATTAGGACGCCTTCCTAGCAGGTGCTGTGTATCTTGTTCGGTAAGATTTTTAAGTATGTCTTGGTCGAGCTGCCTACCTTCTTCGCGATTGCGTTTTGAGGTGCGCGCCATGTCTCCAAGCGAGATAAGCGCGATTTTTGAAGTTGCCTGTTCTAGAACATCACGCATTTTTTTCCCAAATTCAAATAAGTATTGAGTTGGGCCTTCCGCATGGTATACCGGAAGCATTCTGTAGTGCGGTTGCAGTACCCCAAGCTGGAGCATTGCTGCTCCCGATGCTCCGTCTAAATGCTCTCGAGTAATTGCGGCAATGTGGTATTCTGTTCCAAGGTCATGGCAAATGCGATAGGCTAACTCAAAATCTCCGCGAAATTTTCCTTGCGTTAAAAATTCACCGTATTGTCCAAAAGAGGCTGTAAACTCGGGAGATATATTAAACAAGTGAGCGCTATTTCCACTTGCGTACGGCGAGAGGAGAATAATAGTTTCACATCCGCGAGCGTAAATGTCATGCGCAATATCGGTAACCGCCTGGTTCATTTTTTTGAACTGCCTAAATTTATTCCGACTGATTTGCGGGAGTAGGAGTGGGGAATGGGGGATGTGCGCGATGTATGATATCATATTATTCGTTATCTCCTAGTACTTCTTCTTGGCCGAATGCAATAATCAGGTCCAATGGGTCGCCCAGCGGATGCAGGTCAACTACTTTTTTAGGAACTTCAATAATGTCGTTCCAATGATACCCGAGTTTTTCAAAAGCTTCTCCCGAAATAACAGGCCGCCGTTTGCCATCTGCGATTACATACACTGCTGCTGATTCCGGAGAGGTGATAATAGTTCCATCGGAAAGCGCGACGCGCCCGGTATTTGGGTATGTAGCAAGCTCATCAGGATGCACTGGCGCAGGCTTTTGGCCTTTAAAGTTATTAGCAAGAATTGCACGGTCAATAATGCCTTTTTTCTTTCCATCCTGCGCAAAAAATACCGCTCCTGTGGTTTTATCCTGAAGTAGGGCTCCGGTTGGGTATGCCGAAGCAATGGTAATGTTTGGTCCGGTTTTATAGAGTTTAATGTCCTCTTCACTCACCAAAGAAACTTCTTCGGGGTTAAATCCGATAGTTCGGAATACTTCCTTGCTTTCGATGCCCCGCAGGGTATCATCAACCAGTAAATAAACAGTGCCCCAAGGCGCGCGCAACAAGGAGTAGTTTGCAAATTTTATAGGTGTGCCAATTTCGTATTTTTCCAATTCGTTTTTGGAAACATGGATGATGCGGTCCGGATTATAGCGCGAATACAGAGCGGTGCGTGTTAAAAAGGGCCTTCGCACGCCATTCTGCAGAAGCCAGACACCAGCTTCGCCTTGTTCCTGCAAAAGTGTGCCATCTGGATAGTCGCGCGTAAAGTACCGCTGCCAAATCCGCCAAAAATTAAAATTCGCTCCAATGCGGTCTCCGCCGCGGTACGGATTGTAGGTGTACAAAATCGCGGTTGCATTATTTGCTGGAGTAACTTCAAAACCATCTAACGTAGTTTTGGTCTGGCCCGGGCCCCAGCCCGTTAGGGTTCTGCCTAAGGATTTTAAATCCCGAAGATAGTTCACGCGCACTTTTTCCGCGAAATCAGAAACTTGATTATAAAACCCTTTAAGCGAGGCAAGCGATGGGTCATTCTTGGAGCAGGAGTCACATACTCCAAAACCAGTTGCCCAGTCCAGCTGGTTTTGGGAAGGGGAGGGGTCGGTAATCAGGCTTTGTTCTTTTTGCAGCATGGCAAGGATAACTTTGGGATTGACTTGGTACTGTTGAGCTTCTTCAAAAATTATTTGGCTGGCAGGCTTGGGTATGCCGTTAACAATTTGCGTAAATCTTGCCAAGTAACTTCCTTTTTGTTCCAGAAACCTTTGGATAGCATCCTGCGAGAGTGAAGAGAAATCCTCAAGTTCAGCGTCTGAAATAATATAATTAGCATTAAAGGACGCGGCACGTACTGCATTAAATGGGGCAAGAATTAAGGAGGCGAGTATGAGGCTTGAAAGTATTTGTTTCATATATTAATTGTACCATATTTTTTTACGGATAAAAAAAGTGGCCCCTCCAGATGTTCCTGGTGGGGCATGCCGATAGTATTGGCAGGTGTCTGCCTCAATCAGCCTTTGGGTAGCACTGACCTAAATAATACCTTTTGGTCAACTAGTCTCTCTTGTGGAAAAATGATACACTGATTTCATGAAATCAGTGTATATACTCGGAATTGAAGTGTCAGATATAAGCCGAGGGCAGGCCCTTGGGCAGGTAAAAATTTTTTTGGAAAGCAAGAATCAGCATTTTATTGTAACTCCAAATCCGGAAATCGTGCTTACTGCGGGAACAGATGGGAGCCTTCGCCGCATTTTAAATCATGCTGACATTGCGTTGCCAGATGGCATTGGTTTAAAAATAGCAGCCCGCATTCTTGGGCAAAAACTCCATCACCGTGTTACGGGCGCAGATTTTATGCAATCAATTCTTGAACTCAGCGAAGCTGAACAGTGGCCCGTGTTTTTACTCGGGGGATTAAATGAAAAAGTTTCTGAGCAGGCTGCGTGGCGCCTTCGGTATCAGTACAAAAAACTAAAAATCGTTGGTCATGCCTCGGGTGGTGTGGTAGAATTTAGGCACGGACGGTGGCAAACTTCAGACGCAAAGCTTCTTGACAACATTAAGCAATCCCACGCAAAAATTATTTTTGTTGGGTTTGGGTGTCCAAAGCAAGAAAAATGGATTTACCAGAATCTTGATAAGCTTCCTACTGTCAAGCTTGCCATGACTGTAGGCGGAACACTGGATTTTTTCGCAGGCGAACGCAAGCGCGCAGTATACCTACTGCGTACGCTTGGTCTTGAATGGTTATGGCGGCTCATCATAGAGCCTTCACGGTTTAAAAGAATATGGAATGCTACGGCAGTATTTATGTGGAGAGTGATACAATGGAGAGTGCGCATATTTTTTGTATACCGAAAAAACGTGGCAGCTGCAATCACAAACGAGAAAGGCGATTTTTTGCTTATCAAGCGGGCTGATACCCATGAAGAACATTGGCAATTTCCACAAGGCGGGGTGAATCACGGAGAGACAGAGGAACAAGCTGTATTGCGCGAAGTGCGAGAAGAAACTGGTATTACCAATAACATACGGATTATCGGCAAGCATCCAGACAAACACACCTACGATTTTCCCACCGCTTGGCACCAAAAACTTAATGGCTTTAAAGGGCAAACACAAAATATTTTTTATCTTTTATACACGGGGGATGACAGCCATATTGTGCTCGATGAGCATGAAGCTGAATCCTACGAATGGGTCTCGTTAGTCAATGTAATACCCAAGACGCATAGCCGTAGAAAACGCATGGCTCACATGGTAGTTGATGGGTATCAAAAATATGCCAACAGAACACAAACAAAACAAGCCAGTTAGAACTCGTTTTGCGCCTTCGCCAACAGGGGCGCCACACGTGGGTAATATCCGCACGGCATTGTTTGCCTGGCTTTTTAGTCGCCACAACAAAGGCACGTTTATCCTTCGCATCGAAGATACAGATCAAGCGCGCGAACAAGAGGGGAGTGTTGATGCGATTTTGGATGCGCTTGCTTGGCTTGGGATAGACATTGATGAAGGACTCGTATCACACGACAAAGAAAAAGGAGATAACGGGCCATACACTCAATCAAAGCGGCTAAAAATCTATAATAATCATGCAAAACAGCTAGTTGATCTCGGCAAAGCTTTTTACTGCTTTTGTTCTAGTGAGCGGCTCACGGTGCTACGGGAACTCCAGCAGTCGCGCAAAGAACCGCCGCGCTACGATGGGCGCTGTTTGCGGCTTGATCCAGAGGAAGTTGAAAAACAGCTAGCAGCAAATGTTCCGCATGTCATTCGTATGAAAGTTCCTCAAACCGGAGAGACAAGTTTTAATGACGCGGTAAAAGGAATTATTACTATTCCTAATCAATCAATTGATTACCAGGTTCTTTTAAAATCTGACGGATTTCCAACCTATCATCTTGCTTCTGTAGTAGATGATCACTTAATGGAAATTACACACATAATCCGAGCAGATGAGTGGCTTCCGTCAACTCCGAAGCATGTTCTTTTGTACCACTATTTTGGCTGGGAATTACCGGTATTTGCACATTTGCCTATTATTCTCGGGACAGACAAATCAAAACTTTCTAAACGCCATGGCGCTGTTTCGGTTGCTGAATATAAAAAAGATTATTTGCCCGATGCCCTTGCAAATTATTTAGCGTTCTTAGGGTGGAACCCAAAAACAGAACAAGAAATTTTTTCGCGCGACGAACTGATCCAGCAATTTGGACTTGAAAAGATCAATAAAAATAATCCAATTTTTGATGTTAAAAAACTTAATTGGCTCAATAGCCAGTATATTCAAGCGCTTGCTCCAGAAGTACTTGCACAAAAACTCAGCAACGACCTCAAAGATGTTGATTCGGTAAAAGCAGGTAAAATAGTCTCTTTGGTGCAGGATCGGCTAGAAAAACTTTCTGACTTTAAAGCTATGATTGATTTTTTAGGAGAACCTACGCACACGTACGATGCAACAATGCTAGTCCCTAAAAAATTGGACAGGCCACAAACCGCACACATGCTTGAAATCTCGTCAAAAATTACAGAAGGCATTAACGAAGAACACTGGGAAGAGGAAACATTGCGTCAAACCTTTTTTGCGTATTGCGAACAGAATGATATTGGAAAAGGGGATTTGCTTTGGCCATTGCGCGTTGCAGTTACTGGCCTCAAAAACTCACCAGATGTATTTGGGGTAATGGATATTTTGGGCAAGAAAAAAACAATTGAGCATATTGCGCACGCAGACAAACTCCTTTCGTAACCTTTAATTGAAGTTTTTGATTGTTTTTTATTGCTTGAATTTTAGTTTTATGATATAATACAGTCCTGTATGTCTATATCAAAAAATAAAAACATTTTACTTGGCCTCTGCTTAGCAGGAGCTTTTTTATTGCAGCCTACTGCATCAAATGCTCAAGATGCCACCACTGGAAAAAACCCGGAAATTCAGGATTTAGCCCAACAGCTTAAAGCGCAGCGCGATACAATTTCTGAATTGCAGAAAAAAGTAGATGCATACGACAAACAAATACGGGCAAAACGTAATGAAGCGCTCAATATTCGAAATCAACTGGATTCTTTGAGTGATGAAATTGATCAAACAAAACTCAGATTTGAGCTTAAGCGCCAACAAATGGCAGAGGTGAATTTGCGTATTGCAGAGACAGAAGAGCGTATTAAGGCAAAAGATGCAGAAATAGGAAATCAAAAAGAAAGAATATCGGCATTTATTCGTCTGTTGCACCAACGCGGAGAGAAATCAAGCGTTGAAATTCTTCTTGCGAATAATGCGTTTTCAGAATTTTTTGATCAAGCCCAGTATATGGAAACCGTGGAAGGGGATTTATCTGTCATACTGCAAAAACTTAAGGCAGTCTATGAAAAACTTCAAAGCGAAAAAAAGAGCCTTGCAGACGAACGAGAAGAACTCCAGGCGCTTCAGAAGCAGTTAGAAAGCACTCAAATATCGCTTGAAGAGAAAGTAACTGCGAAAAACGTTATTCTTGAGGCTACACAAGCAGATGAGGGGAAGTTCCAAGCGCTTCTTGCGCAAGTACGCACCGAGCAAGCCCAGATCAACAATGACATTATGAGTTTAGAGCGCGAATTGCGCGCCAAACTTGCAGCGTCAGGAGATAAGACACTTTCTGAACTTTCTGGGCAGGGTTTTGTATGGCCTGTGCCGAGCCGCACAGTTACTGCGTATTTTCATGACCCAGACTATCCATTTCGAAGATACTTTGAGCACCCGGCCATTGATATACGATCTGCACAAGGCACACCAATACGTGCAGTAGCTTCTGGCTATGTTTCGCGCACACACGACGGGGGACTTAAGTATAGTTATATATCCATTATCCATGCAGATGGTTTATCTAGCGTGTATGGACATGTAAGTTGCATTACCGTTGGTGAAGACGAATACGTGGTGCAAGGACAAGTAATTGGATGTTCTGGCGCAACTCCGGGAACTCCGGGAGCGGGGAACTTAACCACAGGACCACATTTGCACCTGGAAATTCGACTCAATGGCATTCCAGTCAATGCATTAAACTATCTACCGTAAAGTGAGTTTTTGATTGATTTCAATTTATTAATCTAATCCGATCTCTCTCTAAAAAATTCAAAAATTCTTTAAGCTCTTTGCCGGCGGAAAAACAAAAACCCTGCATATACACATCTTCACGCTCTGGATAGGGAATTTGAATACATTTTTTAATATTGCCTTGCTGGAAATAGGTTAGCATCTTTTCTGGATTTTGTGTGTGTCCGCACTCTATTATTACTGACGTATTTTTAGTCATCACATCTGGATAATATCCGCAGAAAGGATGTTCGTATAACACAGAATCGAAGCCCTGTTTTTTTAGGTATTCTCCTGATAATAGTTTGAGTGCAATATGATTTTTTCCGCCGCCCGCCGCTAAGTTATAGGCATGTTCTTGAGCTATGACGTTGTCTAGTAGCTTGCGGTATGCTTGTTTTGTGCCTATAGACAAGGCAGCGAGCGTCAGGTACCCGTTATCCAACAAAAAAGCTATATCATTTATGGGTTCCGCGTTTCCCCGAAACGCATGTCCGCCGGAGTAGAAAATTGTTTGTACTCGCGTAAATGTGCTCATGTCAGTGCGCTAGATGGTAGGCTACCTCCATTATGAAATTTTTCATGGACGTCTTTAAGTCGCTTATTAGTAACGTGTGTGTACACCTGTGTGGTGGACACGTTTTTATGTCCTAAAAATTCCTGTACACTCCGCAAATCAGCGCCAGCCGCGAGCAAGTCAGTCGCATAGGTATGGCGCAGCGTATGTGGAGTGACTTTTTTTGCGATGCCTGCCCGCTTAGCGCACATTGATATCATTGTTTGGATTGCGCGGGGCGAAAGGCGCCGCTCTTCGGGGTTTTTTGAATGCAGGTTCGCAAAAAGCGGTTCACTAAAATCCTCTTTGCGTGCATGCAGATATTTTTTGATCCATTGGGCCGCACGTGCGGAGATATATACGGTGCGCACGCGCTTACCTTTGCCAATAATAGACAATTCAATAGTCCGTTCTGCTGACCCAGCAACAAGAAAAGAAAGATGATCGCGATCGAGCGCGGTAAGTTCCGAAATACGCATGCCAGTTGAAAAAAATAATTCTAAAATCGCACGATCACGGATGCCCCCCAAGGTGTCCACATCCGGAATAGCAAGCATTTTCTGCATGTCTGGCAATTCCAAAAAAGAAACCTGCTGTCCCGCATGATCTTTAGCAAGTTTTATCTTAGAAGAGGGGAGGGAAAAAATATCGCGATCCGAAAAAAAATCCAACAGTGCACGCAGCGCTATCAAATAATAATTTTGTGATTTTTTTGAAAGCGCGCTTCCGCGCGGAGTTTTATACGTCCGTGCAAGGTATAGCCGGTACTCCCAAACGCCTTTTTGCGTTAACTGATGGGGGAGTAATGCGCTTTGGTTTGTCGCATCTAGCCAACGGACAAACAAACGCAAGTACTGGCTATAGTTCTTCTGTGTATTATCAGACAAACCTTTTTCAACCTCGCAATAATCTAGAAAAGGGATGATGCATTGTTTGATGGGTTTTTGTTTTTTTATGGTTTCCATATGTCGATCCACGTTAGGATGTATAAAGCGGGTGCTGTTAGTATAGCATATATATGTCATTCGCACAATATATGTAAAACGAATGAACGCATGGCGTATGTACCTCAAATATTAATAAACAATACCTACTATTTAAAGTATACCCGGTCTTTAACACGAAGATCTATATACTGCAGGTTGCTTCGACCATCCTTTATCTTTTCTTGTAGTGCCAGCTCAAGCTTTTGTATTTGCGTTTCTAAGGGTATCTGAGTGCTTAAAAACGTCTGCCAGCCCTCTGTGGTCATAAATAGAAGCTCCTGCGGGATGCCTGGATCATACGAAACGTATGTAATCACAATTGATTTATTTGAGACAAGTAATCTCTCGTATAACGAAAAAATCAATTCTACAATTTCTCTGCTTAAAATTATATCACCTGGATTGACGTCGGATTGATTTGCGCGGATAATTTCTATAACGGGCAAATTTTCAACATCTGTTGCAGGGGGCAGTTGTGACACAACAATGCCATTAACGTCTAAATAATACAAAGATTCGGTGTACTCCACTACTCTCTCTTGTTGTTCCTCCTTTTCGGTAACATTATTGTGCGACACTTCCGCTAAGGTAGTGGATGCGACAGTTTTTTCTTGGTCCCCTATTGCCTCTTCAGTTTGGATAATTTGTATTGGGGTTTTAATGCGTAATACCACGCGTGACAATTTTTCAGTAAGCTCAATTGAAAGCCCAAATGGCGGCTTTTTGCGCACCGTAATATTGTCTATAATATACTGCTTGCGTATCTGCTCTGCTATGTCGTCAACAGGAACAAACAAGCTATTTTTATTGGGAATTATGGCCCATTGTTTTTTGGCAAGCTCAGCATCCACAATAGCGCGCAACTCGTTTCCCGGTATATTTTTATTACCAGTAATGTGGATATTTTTAATTTGAAAATTTTTCGAAAATAGAAAAAAATATATAAACCAAATAAAAACTGACATAAAAAAAATCCACCCCACAATGGTACGGACCATACCTCCCGTGATCTCTCTTTTTTGCGCAGTTATATATCTGTCTGTTCTGTCGGTGCTTCTTGTGTGCCGTATTCTTGGTTTTGGTTTGTAAAATTTATGTCTCCTAAGCATGATTATTCAGTGTACCATTCTTGTTTTGGCTGATAGGAAACCTTTAGATTTTTTTTCTCTTTGGATCGTTCCAAGGCAAACACAATAAGTTCATCTAAAAGATCCTTGTATCCTAGGCCAGATGCTTCCCATAGTTTTGGGTACATGCTAATAGAAGTAAAACCTGGAATAGTATTTACTTCGTTTAAGTACATATTCATGTTGCTATCTAACAAAAAATCTACGCGCGCCATTCCCTCGCAATTAAGAGCTTTGTACGTGGCAATTGCTATGTTTTTTATCTCATCGGCTTCTTCGGTAGAAAGTTTACAGGGAATAATAGCTTTTGATTTTCCATCCACGTACTTTGCGTCGTAATCGTAAAATTCATTTGATGAAATTATTTCTCCGGCAACAGATGCGCGAGGTTCTTGATTTCCGAGTACTGCAACTTCGATTTCGCGAACGTTTGGAACGCCTTGCTCAATAAGAACTTTGCGATCGTATTGTAAGGCTTCTTCTACTGCTTGCACCAATTCCTCGGAATTTTTAACTTTGCTTATGCCAACGCTTGAACCCATGTTTGCAGGCTTAACAAATACCGGATATGCAAGGCTGAACTCTTGCAGAATATCCTTTTTTTTCTTCAACCATTCACTTGCCCAAAACCATACATACAGAACCTGCTTGATATGTTCTGCTTCTAAAACTTTTTTTTGAACTACTTTGTCCATGCATATGCTCGATCCCAGCACGCCACAACCTACATAAGGCATACCCGTTAACTCCAAAAATCCCTGAATGGTCCCGTCTTCTCCGTATGGTCCATGTAAAACTGGAAACACAACATCAATCTTGCCAAGCCTTAACATGTCATTATGTGAAGCTTGGTTTGTGTCTGCAGGCTCTGGGCGGATAAACGCATTACTTGTATTTGGCGCTTTGCCGGATTTTAGAAGCGCTAAAGAATCTGGGCCCGCAATCCACCTACCTTCTTTGGTGATGCCAATAGGAACAACTTCATACTTCTCTGGATCTAAGTTTTTTATAACCGAACTTGCCGAAATAAGCGAAACTTCGTGTTCGCCGCTTCTGCCTCCAAACAACACTGCCACTCTTAATTTTTGCGGCGTACTAGTCATACTATTAAGCAACTACGACTCTTGGTATTAATGGATTGATGCGAGTAACTACTTCGTAATGCACGGTTCCAAGTATTTCAGCAATATCGTGGGCTGTTATTTCTTCGTGTTTTTGGGCACCAATCAAAACTGCTTCGTCTGCTCGCTGAACTCCAGAAACTGCTGTGACATCAACCATAGCCATGTTCATGCATATATTTCCGAGAACCTTGCATCGCTTGCCGCGTATGAGCATTTCACCTTTATTAGATAATCCCCTACTATATCCTTCGTAATATCCTACAGGGATAATTGCAATTCGGGTTTTACGCTTAGTTTGATGCGTGCATCCATACCCAATAAAGGATCCCTCTGGATAGTCTTTCACTTGCAACACGCGCGCTTTCCAGCTTAATACTGGTTTAAGGCTAAATTCTGGGTGTACCAGTGCTACACGGTCAATAAGCTTTGTATCTGGCCATAATCCATACAACCCGATTCCAAGGCGCACTGCATCGAGGTGGGATTCAAAAAAATTCAATATAGCTTCGGTTTTTGCTATATGAAACAAAGGGGGTTCGATTTTTTCGCGGTACAACTGATACTTTATATCAAGAAATATCGCTAATTGCTTTTTTGTATACTCCGGATGATTAGTAACATCTGCAAAATGGCTTTCTACGCCTTTTAAATACAGGTGGGGTAGTTCATTAATTTGCTTAATATATCCTACTGCGTGTTCTGGCATGATTCCCATTCGTCCCATGCCTGTATCAACTTTTGCGTGCACGCGCAATTCAGACGCTTCTCCTGACTCAAAGAGAAGTTTTGAAAGGCGTTGGGCATGAGTTAAACTGTTTACCACCAATTCTACTCGTTCTCGAATGAGCCATTGTAATTCCTCTTTATTTTCTTCGACATATCCCAAAATAAGAACAGGAACACGCACTCCCGCGGCTCGAATACGCTTTGCTTCATTGAGGTTAATCACCGCAAGATAATCAACGGTATCAGCGATTGCATCAGCTACCTGCTCTAATCCATGCCCATAGGCATTTGCTTTGATTACGCCAATAAGTTTGGCGTCTTTGCTGATAAATTTAAACTGTCGCAGGTTGTGCGCGAGCGCCCCTTTTGAAATTTCAACCCATGTATGCATATGCTATCAATTTTTTTTGTTTGGACGAAGGGTTGGAAATAAAATAACTTCTTTGATATTGGAGGCGCCTGTTAACAGCATCACCATCCGATCAACCCCAATACCAAATCCGCACGCCGGAGGCATGCCATGTTCAATTGCTTCTACATAATCCATGTCAGTTTGATGCGCCTCCTCAAAACCAGCATCAGATTTTTTCTTTTCAGCCACAAAACGTTGTGCCAAATCAATAGGGTCGTTCAGTTCTGAATAATTATTGCCGATTTCGCTTCCCAATGCAAATCCTTCAAATCGCTCCGTAAATCTTGGGTCCTTGCATTTTTTAGCAAGCGGAGAAACCTCAACTGGATAATCATAAATAATAGTCGGCTGTATGAGTTTTTCTTCCACAAGCTCTTCAAAAACAAAAGCCATTACTTCGCCTACGGTTCCAAACACAGTAAGCTCTGATTCATGCGGATGCCCTTTCATGGCTCGTGCTGCTTCTTTTTTTGCGCTGCTAAGAGTTTTCCATCCCGAAACATCTACCGTGGCCACTGTTTTGAGGGCTTCTGTCATTGTCATTCTTTTCCATGGCCGTTTTGTTTCAATTGTTATTTCACCATGTTTGATTTTGGTTGTGCCCAAAACACTGCGACTTGCTGATTCAAAAATTTCTTCAAACACATCCATGCCCCAATTATAATCCTGATATGCAGCCTGAGCCTCAAACATGGTAAATTCAGGATTGTGATCACGGTCAATGCCTTCGTTGCGGAATACTTTGGTAATTTCGTACACGCGTTCAATGCCCCCTATCAAAAGACGCTTAAGATACATTTCATCAGAAATTCTTAAATAAAAATCAGCATCAAGAGTGTTGTGCCGCGTTTTAAAAGGTCGAGCAAATCCGCCACCATATACTGGCTGCAGTGTTGGAGTTTCAACTTCCAAAAAATCGTATTTTTTCATGGTGGCGCGAATGCTCTCAATAATTTCGGAACGCTGGAGCATTCTGGAACGCACGTCTTCGTTCACAATTAAATCTAGATAACGTTTGCGAAAGCGAGCTTCAATATCTTGTAAGCCATGCCATTTTTCGGGCAACGGGCGCAGTGCTTTTGAAAGCATTTCCCAGGCACTCACAAGCACTGTGTTCTCCCCGCGCTTAGTCTTAAAAATTGTTCCAGTTGCTTCGATAAAATCAGCAACATCAACAGTCTCGGTAAATAATTCGTATACACCTTTTTTAAGCTTGTCTTGTTTTAAATAAACCTGAAATTGGCCCGTACCATCTTCCAAGTGAGCAAATGTTGACCCGCCATGGCCGCGGATAGAGCGTATGCGGCCAGCAATAGTAATCTTTTTTTTGCTGCTTTCTTTGATTTTTCCTAATTCTCCAATAAGAAAATTACGCGAACTTTTTGAAGGATACGGATTAATGCCCTTTTTTTGAAGCACTGCTAAGCGCTCTAGTCGAATTTTTGTCTCATCCTGATGTTGTAGTGTTGTGCCCATAGAATAGGTACATTATACGCTATATAAAGCATGTATGCAACAAAAAACACCCGCGAAGATCCGCGGGTGTAAACAGACAAAGTGATTTTTTATATCTTAATTTCTAGAATTTTCCACCGAGAAACTCCGCGAGGGGTTTTAACCTCTACTTCGTCACCTATTTTTTTATTTAAGAATGCTTGGCCAATAGGAGATTCATTGGAAATTTTACCAGAAGATGGATCAGCTTCTTTTGAACCCACTAGCATATACGTAAGCTTAGATCCATCTCTTTCAACAATTATGGTATCTCCAATGTTAACGATATTTGGATCAGAATTTCTATGAGAAACTACTGTTGAGTTTTTGACTGCGTTTTCTAGTTCTAAGATTCGGCCCTCCACAAAAGACTGCTCTTCACGCGCATCTGCGTATTCAGCATTTTCAGAGAGGTCGCCGTAATCCTTAGCCTGTTTAATGCGTTCAGATATTTCAGGTCGGCGTACTTTTTTGAGGTGCTCAAGTTCCTCTTTTAATTTTTTATGACCTTGGTCGGTCAAAAATGTTTTGTTGTCAGACATACTAATTACACATACTACAGGGAACCTCAAAAATTGTCAAACATTCATTTGTCGCGGAAATACCATTCGAATATTTTTTTTGCAACCGGAGTCCCCGCAATATCCCCTCCCTTCCCTTCTTCTACTAATACTGTCACCACAATTTCAGGATTATCGTATGGCCCGTATCCAGTAAACCAAGCATGCGGATTTTTATCTTGCCCAAACTGCGCGGTGCCAGTTTTCCCTGCGACGCTAACCGGTAGCGTCAAAAGTGAACGAGCTGTGCCATAGGTAACTGCGGCACGCAAGCCTTCCTGAATAATTTTAATATTTTCCGGACTTGCTACGCGATTTTCTAAAATAACAGGAGTAAATGGAAGAGCTGACTGATAATTTCTTCCTATGCGATCCACGATACGAGGAGCATAGAGCGTGCCACCATTTGCGATTACCGCTGTAAAATTTGCAACCTGCAGTGGTGTTACTAAAAGATCACCTTGTCCAATAGCTAAATGGTAGGTATCTCCTAAGTACCAGCGCTCTCCTTTTGCCTCTTCTTTCCATTCTTTGCTAGGCAAAAATCCAGACTGCTCCGAAGGAAGATCGATAGTAGAAATAGAATTTAATCCAAACCGTTTTGCGTATGCAACAATCCGATCTACGCCCAAACCTTCGATGCTTTGGTGTCCGCCTCCAATGGCGTAAAAATAGGTATTTACTGATTCTGCCAATGCGCGCACTATATCGGTAGTTCCATGTCCACCATATTTCCAATCAGGATACCAATATTCATTAATCCGCACACCGCCTGTGGACTGCACAGTAGTATGGCGATTTACAGTGCCCTCTTCAAGTCCAGCAGCTCCAATAACTAATTTTATAGTAGATCCTGAAGGGTATTCTCCTGAAATAGTGCGATTGAACAAAGGCTGGCGTGGGTCAGTAAGTAAATTTTGATATGCATCGTTTCCAATGCCGCGGCTAAATTCCTCGCTCGAAAAAGAAGGATACGAAACAAGCGCCCGCACAGCGCCATTCCGCGGATCAACAACAATTACACTGCCTCCAGGGGACTCTTGTTTCTCTATACTTTCTTTAAGCGCGTCATAGGCAACCTGCTGGAGCGCTGCATCAATATGTAAATACACGCTTTCTCCTGGAATTGCTGGTTTTGTAGAAAGTTCTCGTGTATGCTTTCCACGTGAGTCAACCTCTACTAACTCAACTCCAGGAATTCCGCGCAACTTTGATTGGTAGGTTTTTTCAATTCCTGTTTTACCTATTCGTTCAACAAGCGTATAACCCTCTTTTGCAACGTATGCATCATAATCATTTTGAGAAATTTTCCCCGTATATCCTAACACGTGAGAAAAAGGAAAATCAAAGGTATATGCCCGTTGTTGCGTAGGGACAAGAGAAACTCCACTCCAATTTCCGCTTTCTTTGGAAAGCACAATAGCAGCCTGTGAAGGAATGCCACGGATAATTTCTACTGGCACGTAGCTATTTCGTGGAATGTCTGAAAAACTTTCCACAATATCAAAAGCATTTATTCCAATAATTTCTTCGATCGATTTAAATATGGCATCTTCTTCTTCTTGTGTACTTGGTAAATCTGCAGGCGTTACTACAAGCGAAAAATCAGGCACATTATATGCTAAACGGCGGAACTGGTTATCAAAAATTACTCCGCGAGGAGGAGTGATCGCAATACTGCGAATACGGTTTCCCTCTGCTGTTCCATAGTACTCTGCTCCGCGAACCATTTGTAGGTAGTAAAGCTTTCCAAAAAGCACTACAAAAAATGTGCTCACCACAAAAACAAGTAACATGCTTGATTTTCTTGCAAATTTTTTTGAAAAAGGCCGTTTTTGGTATAAATCCTCAGCCATGATATCTCCATTGACTTCGTATGCAAAAACATCTACATGGTTATCACGTATGTCGCTTCCCCCTTGGTTTGTTGCAAAAGGATCTCGTGACATAGGTTAGGTAACAAAAAACCATTTTCGAATGTATACTCTTGTGGCGCGTACTATAAAAATAAATGCGCTAGTAATAATCATAGTAATTACAGAAGCTTGCACTACTGGCATAAGTATATCAATAAAAGAGCTGTTTTGAATGCCAGTAAACAAAGACGCTGAAAGGCGCGCGACAGAGAATAAAGCAAAACCATACACCACAAGCATTCCACAGAGCGTCAAAAATGTTCTTTTTCTGTCCATGTGCATGATATTTCTTTTCCCCACAAAAAGTAGCAGCCAAAAAACTGCATGCGAAAGAATAAAGGTTCCAAACGGAAGCACAAAATTAAACAAATCAAAAAATAAACCATAGAGCAAAAAAGACACACCTGCGGCTTGAGTACGATTTTTGCGCATCAAAAAAAATACAAAAACAAATCCAAAATATGTTTGGCCTCCCTGTAAAAAAGCGCCTCCAGCAAAAAAATCAATCAGAAATGCGGTGATTGTTGTAAGTAGCACAAACATACTATTCTCCTTTTGGAATATATATTCGTATATCAGAAATCTCGGTGAGCGAAATAAAAGGCGCTAACGTTGCTTCCTTAAAAAGCTCTCCCTCACTATAAGAAACAGAAGTTACCGTTCCAATTAAAAGCCCTACCGGCGTATTATCTTCTAAGAGTGAGGTCACAATTATATCAGCTTCTTGTACTGCGGCATCTTGAGAAATAAGCTGCATAGTAAGCCCCATTCCTCGCTCTCCACGCACTACAGCCTGTATTCTTGGATCTCGTCCAACTTGTGCTGCAGTAGCGCTTGTTTGCGCTGTTGCGGGCAGAAGTAACGAAAAACGATCAAATACCTGAACAACTTTTCCCACAAAAACACCGTGCGGTGTTGCAGCAGATGATCCTTTTGTCACACCTGTATTACTGCCTCTATTTATCAAAAGCATGCGTGTGCCGCCAATTGAATTTATGGCAATTACTTTCGCACCAATAGTTATTCTCTCAAGCTCCTCTATTGATTCAGTTGGAAAAATTCTAGCGCTCTCAAGCGCGTACGTAAGCTCAGCAATTTTTTGTTCTTTTTTTATACTATCTTGCAAAAGTCCGTAGCTATGCAATAGACTACTCGCCCATTGCGTTGCCTTACCACTGCCTTGAAATAGCGGAGCGCCAACAGTAGCAAGCGGCCTCCGTACACTATTTAAAGCCTGCGAGAGCGGCGTAACTCTATACAAAACAATCAACGCAAAAAGCGCGCCAACAATAATAAGATTTCTCTTTCTCGACATATGCATGGGTATATGTGTTTTTGTAAATTTTAAGAAAAAACGTCAAAAAATCAGTTAAACACGTTAAGAAAAAGAAGGGCTGGCAGATTCCACTTCATTAAGCAGCGCTTCATCATCAAGAAGAATTCCGGTTCCACGGACAACTGCGGTTAATGGATCATCTACTACACGCACAGGCATAGAAAGCTCTTTGGCAATTAATGTATCAAAACCCTTTAGCAATGCTCCGCCACCCGAAAGAAGAATGCCACTTTCAAACAAGTCACCAATGAGCTCTGATGGCGCGTTTTCCACCGTTGTTCGAATAGCATCAACAATAATACGCACAGGGCGCTTAATAGCCTCTCGTACTTGCGCATCTGAAATAGAGAATTCTTTCGGCAACCCAGTAAGCATGTTTCGCCCCTTTACTTGCATCTCTACTGGTTCTTCTGGAGGGATCACTGAACCAATCTTAATTTTAATTTCTTCAGCTGCTTTTCTGCCAATATTGACATTAAAATTTTCTCTGATGAAAGTTTGGATAGCAATATCAAATGTGTTGCCTGCAGTTTTAAGAGTATTTGAACTTACAATGCCAGAAAGCGAGATAACTCCAATTGAGGTGGTGCCTCCTCCAATTTCTACAACCATTCTGCCATATGATTCCTGAACGGAAAGCCTGGCGCCTATTGCTGCGGCAATAGGCTCATCAATAAGCCTGACTTCTCGAGCGCCTGCTGATGTAATAGCATCGTGTACAGCTTTGCGCTCCACTTCTGTAATATTGAGAGGCACACTAACTATGATGCGCGGACGCGGAGCAAATGCAAAGCTGCCGCGATGAATTTTTTCGATGCAATGCTTAATGAATTTTTCGCTTACTTCAAAATCCGAAATAACTCCCGCGACAACAGGCTCAACAACAACAATATGGGATGGTGTTTTTCCCATCATTTTTTTAGCATCAAGACCAACCGCAACTAATGCATCAGTGCGCGTATTGATGGCTACAACCGTTGGTTCGTTAATTACTATCCCACGGTCTTTGACATAAAAAATGGAGTTGGAGGTCCCTAAATCTATGCCAATATCTTTTGAAAGCCCTCCAAAAAGGCGCTTCAACATAGTGTCGCTAGCCTATCACGGCTTTCCAAATTCGTCCACCAAATCGCGCTAAATCTCGATAGGTAATAACCAAAGCAAGTAGCATTAAAAGCCCGAATCCAATCCTATGGAACCACGCTTCTAATTCTTGCTTAGAAGGTTTTCTGCGGATTGCTTCTACGGCTAGAAAAATCAATCGCCCTCCATCCAGCGCCGGAAAGGGAAGAATATTAATAATAGCAAGATTAAAAGAAAGAATAGCTGTAAAAATAACTAAATGAGAAAAACCAAGATCAAGGGCATCCCCTGTTGCAATTGCAATAGCTACTGGGCCACCCAAGCTATCCCCTGCGCCCTTACCGTGCCACAGGCTGCTTGCAATAGAAGAAAAGGCACGTGCGATACGTTCAAGGTATGATGCAGCTGCGGCAGTTCCTGCTGCAATTGCTTTATGAGGAGGAAAACGAACAATTCCTACCTCTATAAGCGCAACGCCAATAATTGCGTGCTCAACATCTGCTTCATCTAATAACTGAGGGATTAATTCAACTACCTGTTCATTATTGGATCGTTCATACTGTACAGCAATGCTTTGACCATTTTTTGTGGCAACATATTCTTGAAATTCCGAAATATTTGTAAATAACTCGGCATCAGCACCAAGTAAGGTGTCTCCCGCAGTAAGGCCAGCTTGCTCTGCCGGAGAACCAGCAAGCACCTCGGTTATTGAAAGGCTTGGGTTATGGATATACTTTGGGTTAATATCATCAGTACGCTCTATTGGTGCGCCAACCATAAATAGAATTGAAAGCAGTAACCAACCAGCAATAATATTCATGCTGACTCCTGCTATAATCACCAGCGCGCGCTTTAATGCTGACTTGCTTCCAAAACTATCTTCATCGTCTTTACCTTCTCCGTCCTCGCCCTTAATTTTTACATACCCACCCAAAGGAATAGCATTGATTGAATAAACAGTTTTTCCTACTTTTTTACTAAAAATTTTAGGCGGAAATCCAAGTCCAAATTCCTCCACACCAATACCAAATGCACGCGCCACTAAAAAATGCCCAAGTTCGTGCACGAGAACCAAAAATCCCAAAACAAGAATAAAACCAAGTATAGTAACTAGCATAATTAAATTTTCATAATTTCATTTTCTTTCTTTTTTGTCTCTGTTTCAAGCTGTACAATAGCTTCTTTAGTTTTTTCATCAAGCGCTTTAATACCGTCTCTGCGATCATCTTCGGTGAGATCCCCTGCTTTGGTTTTTACCTCAATCTGTTTTTTTTCTTCTTCGCGGGCCATGCGAACCGCAACGCGAACACGCTCAAGTTCTTCGTTCAGTGATTTTACAACTCGCAACCTACTCTCCTCGGTCATAGTAGGAATAGTAATACGAACAACATCACTAGAAACAGCGCAGGAAAGATTACGATCCGCAGTAACAATTGCTTTTTCGATTGCTTTTAAAATCTGCTTATCCCATGGCTCAATAGCAATAGACCTCGCATCGGTAACTGAAATGCTCGCAAGTCCGGAAATTGGAGTCTGCACACCATATGCCTCTACCATGATGTCTGCAACCATTTCTGGGTGCGCACGGCCAGTACGGATTTTTTTTAACATTTCTACGAAATGGGTATGGTTGTTTTTAATTTGTTCAGAAAATGAATGTGGCATAGTAATAATTAATTACGCGATAAGCTTACTCCCATAAATAACAACTTTTGGTCCTCGGGGTAAAACACGAGCGCAGATGCGCGGCGCGTAGAGGGAAGCGGCCGCGGAATCCAGTTAAATCCTCCATCTAAAGAATGGTACAGCGTGGACGTGGTGCCATAAAAAATCTCAAGCGGATTTTGAGGGTTTACGGCAAGCGCGTATATATTAGCGTCCCGTGGACCTGAAATCAATGGAAGGCTGGTCCAATCCTTTCCTTGATTTAAACTCCGCAAAAGTCCATACTTTGAAGCATACACAATACCAGAGGGAATAAGGGCGAAATCGCGCGGATCATTCGTGCCAGAGAATGAACTAAAAGAATCTGCAAAAAATTCCCAATTTTCCCCAGCATCTTCAGAACGCATGAGCCCTTTTCCTTGTGCAATTGCATACAGAGTGCTCGGGCGCGAAGGATGGAATTGCATTTTTTCTAAAATAGTTCCAGAACCAAGTGCAGTATGCACACGCCAAGAAACACCGCTATCCTCCGAAATTAAAATATCTCCATTGCTGGTTGCTGCGTATACGGTATTTGGAGTATTTGGATTTATAGCCAGGGTCGTAATAAGCGTACTAGTAGAATCACTCGTATAGGTTGAGCGCCAATGAACACCTTCATCTGTTGAAACTGCAACTGAGCTTCCTACTGCCGCGTACAGCAGTTTTGGGTTGTTTGGATGAATAGCAAGATCAGAAACTCCATTATTCGGAAGAATTAAATCCCACAAATATCCTTGATTCCAACTAAACCAAAGTCCCGATTTACTGCTTATCAAAAATATTTTTCGTGGATCTGCCGGAGAAAAAATGAATTTCTTAACATTGAGATCGCCGATTGTTTTTTTTGAAATTTTATCCTCGTAGATTATTGCCTGTTGAGCCCACTCTTCGCCACTGGTGGATGTTACCCAGACTCCACCGTCTGCTTCGCCGGTTACATTTCCTGGCCTGCATGCAGCCCCCAAAAGCACTGCTCCAAAAAGGCACGCTACTAATTTAGTATAGTTCATAATTTGATATTGTTTTTATAGTGAAATAATAAGGCGCTCGCTCACCAGTGGCCAATTTTGGCCCAACGGGTGCGCTAATGACTGAATAAGATTTCTCACAGCTTCTGCTAATGCTGATTTTTTTTGAACAGCAAGTTCTTCGCGTAATTTTGGCAAAGCTTCAAAAAGCCATGTGCGCATTTCTTCTTTTGGTATTGAAGCAGAAAGCCATAGGCGCATGCGTTCAGATGCTGAATCAGCAGAAAGGAGAGAATGGATTAAATGGCTTGCATCTGTTTTCTGCCTTCCTGTTTGCACACTAGCGCAATACAATGGAACACTTCGAGAGTATACTGTTGGAAGCAGCTGTTTACGGTGACTTGCAAGTAAAAAAAGATAGGTATTTTTTGCCGGCTCTTCTAAAATTTTTAAAAGCGCGTTTTGAGACTCTGTATTCATATTACTTGCCCGATTTATAATGAGGACTTTTTTGTCCGCAGCAATAGGAGTCATACAAAGCCATGATCTTGCTTTTCGAACCGCATCAATGCTAATTACATCACCCTCTGGTGTTAGCGTGTTGATATCTGGGTGATGTAAGGATTGCGAAGGCATAAAAGTAGACAAAAAATCCTCTAACAAGTTAATTTGCCTTGAATTTTGAGGTCCAATTAAAATATGGGCATGCGCCAGCACGCTATTTTGCGCTGCATTGCGTAAATAAGAAAGAGCTTCTTGATTTGCTATTGATTCACTTACTGATTCCATATATGTAGTATACAAATATTTTTATACTTTGGTCAATACAAAAAAACTCTGTTGAAAACCTAATTTGACAATTTATATAAACGCGCTACGATTTACATAGTATGCATAAGCTTTTTCAGAATTCATTCTCTTTCTCCTTTTATTCATTTAACTGACATGGAAGATCAGTAGCTTTGCAATACCATACATAAAAAAGCTGATCTTCCACGAAGGGTCAGTTTTTTGATACCATTCCATTGTTCTTCACAATTCATGTATTTCTAAGGAGGTCCAAATGCACGATCGAGCACTGGAACACAATGCGCACACATACGGCGAAGCTGGAGGATGTGGAATCGCAGGTGGAATTGAGTATGTTTCTCGAAGTCTTCCGGATTTTTCCAAAGAGCGCGTGACTGTTTTTCTCACTGCGCTTGCACGCGCGCATAGTGACAACAACAGTCCAAACGGAAGAGAGATTAGGGGATTTATTGAACTCACGCCTTTGCACTATGGAGCTACCCGAAAGGCTGGCTGGCTCAAGATACTCCGCAGACATACTTCAGATAGCCGCAAACGTATTGATCTCTATCTTGCAGGATTTCCAAATTGCATTACATTTCGCCAGCGCCGGGCAATAATGACATTTATGGTGCAGAGCATGGCTGATGAGCTTGCGTCGCTCACAAAAGCAGAAACAACTCCAACGCCTCAAGTGCTTGCGACAGATATACTTATTGAGCGGTTTGGAATCGGAAATCGACTCAATACGCCGCGTCCTAGATACTGCAAAGAATCAATCGAGTTCACCAGATTTGCGTAAATAAAATTTACCAAGAAAGGTGCGTTATGGCCGCAACAATTGCAGTTGAACAAGAAACAGAGACCGCATACAAGCAGCGGCTCTTGGGGATTGGACTACAGCTTCTGGGAAAACGTATGTGCTGGTCAGGCAGAAATGAAAACGGACTTGGCCTGCAGCGCGATTGGGAAGGCACATTCGAAAGGCTTGATCTTTTAAGCGGAATTGGCTGCCGCTGGGTGGTACGGGATGTCACGGAATATCGCGGCACTACGCCCGTGGCAACCCATTCCGAATACACGCGCATGTGCTTGGCTCGGATTGATCTGCCTCTGCACTTGGACGCAATCCACCTACTTCTGATTCCAGAGATCAACGCGAAAATTATCCTCCAAGAAGCAGAAGCCGCCTAATGCGGCGAGCTCAAAACAAAGAGCCCGATACCCACCACGCGGTACCGGGCTCTGATTTTTTAAAACAGGTCCTGAAATAAATTCATGATGACGGAATTTACTAGCTTGTTGCCAAAATAGAACGTTTATAGGATTCAAGATTTTCCAAAGCAACACCAGTGCCTTTTGCAACGCACAAAAGCGATTCATCTGCAGTGTACGCGGGAACCCCGGTTGCCTGCGCGATGAGGCGGTCCATATTCCGCAAAAGCGCCCCACCACCAGAAAGCACAATTCCTTTATCAATAACATCCGCAGAAAGCTCTGGGGGCGTACTTTGCAAAACCAATTTAACAGAAGAAATAATGCCTTCTAATTCAGCTTGAATTGCTTCAGTTATGTCATCTGAGCTTACGGTGACTGTGCGAGGAAGGCCAGACACCATATCCCGCCCACGCACTTCCGCGGACATTTTCTTTTGAAGATACAGGGCCGAACCGATCCCAATTTTGATTTCTTCAGCGCTTCTTTCGCCAATAGCTAAGCCATACTTTCTTCGGATGTGTTCCATGATTGCTGCGTCAAACTTATTACCGCCAATACGCACGGAATTATTTGCAACAATTCCACCCAACGAGATAACCGCCATTTCGCTGGTGCCACCACCCATATCAATAATCATATGCCCACTTGCTGAACCAATGGGAATATTCGCGCCAATTGCCGCTGCAATTGGTTCTTTGATGATATAGGCGGCCTTTGCCCCGCCCGCAATAGTTGCGTCGATCACTGCACGTCGTTCGGTGGAAGTAATGCCAGCCGGGACCGCAACCATGACTTCCGGCCGGAACAGACGAAATCCTCCAACTGCCTTATTAATAAAATACTTGAGCATTGCCTCGGTGGTTTTGTAATCCGCAATAACTCCTTCGCGCAAAGGGCGGGAGGCAACTATTGTATCTGGAGTGCGCCCAAGCATTTCCTTTGCCTCGTCCCCTACCGCAAGCACGCTTTTATCATGCAAAGACACCGCCACAACAGACGGTTCGTTTAAAACAATGCCTTTTCCAGGCACATACACCAGCGTATTTGCGGTGCCCAGATCAATGCCGATTTTTGATACAAATAGGCTCATAGAAATCGCTTAAGCGTCAATTCATCTTATGCGAAACCACGTTTTTAGTCAACAAAAAAAGACAAGGCGCGAAAAGCTTTGTCTTTCCTGCGGAGCTACGCTTTTTCGTTTACAATTTTTTGATGTTCTTCCTCTGTAATGAGTTTGTGCTTCTTAAGAAACGAGAACATGGGCTTACTGCAACGCATACACAGTTCGTGGCTCGTCCACATTCCTCCATAACCTATAGTCAGCTTGTCATGTTTGATTTGTTTTTTGCAGATGTCGCACTTGTGTATCATCATATGGTTTTTTGTTAATGACAAGCCAATACATTCTAGCACCGCCTTAACACACAAGCAAGTAGCTTGTAATAAGCATATCGTGTACTATGTAAATGTGTTAAGCACATCGTTCCCTCTCCCTTTGGGAGAGGGCTAGGGTGAGGGGTTAGACATATGCGGATAAACAAAGTACACACCTACAAACGCAGGGCGTTACGAAAAAATTCCACTAAATCAGAAAGCCTATTATGGAAAATCGTGCGAAGTGGCAAGCTGGGTTACAAGTTTCGGCGGCAATATAGCATTGGAGCGTATATTGTTGATTTTTATTGCCACGAATTGAGACTAGTCGTTGAGTTGGATGGATACACCCACAATGACACCGCTATTATAAAACAGGACAATGAGCGCCAGAAACGCCTTGAGAAACTGGGTTACACCGTCAAGAGATACACAGATGAACAAGTTCTGGGGAGTGCGGAGGCTATATATGCTGACTTGAAACGCATATGCGGAGAACTCGAACCTGCGTCCCCTCACCCCAACCCTCTCCCAAAGGGAGAGGGAGAATAAAAAAGATAGACCCCGGGTCTTGAGACTCGGGGTCTTGTTTCTTGTATGGCGGCACCTATCTATCGTGCGTCTGCTAGACGAACTAAGTGTTCTGCATCTTGTAAACGCAATGCGTGAGCACCTCCGCCGCAATCAGGAGCAATATACCGATCAAGACACTGCCTTTGATGATTACGTAGTATAGCCCGAGTAGCCCTAGAGCTAGGCCCGGAATGGCCAGCAAGACAAGGCCAAGCAATATCCTGGCTTTTAGCCAGAATATTGACCTTGTCAACTTCTCCAGATCCATGTCCTCAGGTATGGAACCACCCGACAGCACATCCGATAAGGTCTGCATTTCATCTTCTCTCTGGTGTAATGGTGAGCGGCGTGCAGCAAGAGCTCAAGAATGCCCCGCGCCAGGCCACAGGCATACCTTCCTGCCAGTGCCGGAGTATGTCATGATAGGCCTCTTGTGATTCTTTGGATGGTTGTTCGAAGATGCGCTTCAACATCGCGCTTCGTTCTTGGATTTCCTGCTTGGACAGTGGCATCAGAGCCTCCTATTTTGTGAGTGTAATAATGCGGTCTTCTGCCAAACTCCACGCACCTTGCGCGCGGTTTGCGGATTCTTTTCGCAGAACACTGTTCGGCGTTATGCCGTTAATCTTGAAAGGAACAGTAATATCAAACATTAAATCATGCGGTACGGTTCCTCCTTGCTTTTGAATATATAATGAATAGTGTCCGCCTGCAATGCGGCTTGCAAGATCTTTAGGCAAGGCATAGGTAAATGTCAAAGTTTCGGTTGTCCCTGGTTCAATGGAAATAAATGTTCCAAACACCGTCTTATTGTGCTCGTCGGTGATAGCCACCGGCTCCTCGTTTCCTTTTGCCGTAATTAAAGATGAACCTCGCGGTACATACACGCGAGTATAGGTACGGTAGCGCGTGGTTTTCCAGTCAAAGCCCCCTATGTGTTTATAGGTTATTGCAACTGTAGCGTTCATTTTCCCGTCAGACGACGGCGTAAGTGAATAGCTGATGCTGCGATGTATTGCGGGATCAGATTTTAAACTTCCCAGGTTTGAATCAACTACATAAAAATAATCTTCGCTCGTTGAGATGATACGGTTTGCCCAATGTGATTGTTCGGCCAACGCTTGAGCAGCTGGATCCGCAAAGTAGACCATAAGCTGCTTTTGAGAAAATGCGCCAAAGGCAATTGGCGCCAAATTTTGCATTTGAGCAACAGAGAGGTTAAACAGTTTTTCTTTGAGTTGTTGCGCCACATCATCAATAATCTGCTTGCGGTTATAGATGGTAATCCCCTCCTCTTTGAACCCAAGCTCAACATGGTACGCAAGCGTCTCAATCAAATTATCAGTAGTAAATTCCTTGCCATCAACAGTAACCGGCCCAAGTACAGCCATTAAATTCTGTACAAAAGTTGGGGTGAGCGCAATCACCCCGTCAAAATTCTGCACAGGCCCGCGTTCGTCTTTATAAAACTGGATTGCCTGCTGCGCGCTGGTTGAAAAATCCGGATCCCAATTTGAATCCCTAAAAAACCATTGCGATTGCTTAATATACCGCTGCAGTGGAGCGGGCGGAACTTTTTGGTTGTATGCTTTTGCAGGCTCATCTAAATTATACACATTATCCGTCATAAATGAGGTGACAGATGCATTGCGCACTTTTAGAATTCCGTAGGTACCGATAAATCCTCCTGTTGGGCGCAATTCTGTATTATTTTGTAAAAGCAACAAATATGTTTTTTCACCTGGGTAGCCAACAATCCTCGGCGCAACGCCGATCCATGGAGCAAGTTCACTGAATATAGTTTGCCCCGCTACAAGTTTTTTCGTTACACTATTTATTTGAAAGTTAATAAATCCAAACCGAGTAGCAGATCGCGCGTCTTCTAAAAATTTTAAAGAGAGCGACATTTGGCTCGCAACCGTGCCCCACAATCCTGCAGAGTCCGCGAGAGATTCTAAAAATTCGGATTTGTCTTTTTCTGAAAGCTCGCTAAAAGAGTTAAAATCTGTTTTAGAAAGCAATGGTACATCTTGAAGCCATAGAACCACAGATTCTGCAGATGAAACCGAAACCTTAGCGGCAGCAATTAACGATCTGGCCGCATACACTTCGCGCGAAATAATAGGAAGCTCGGTAAATGGGTACAAGTGATCAATAGCACTTTCCAGTTCGCTTGTATTTGCATTTATGCTGCTCAAAATCTCACGCACTGAATCCCAATCACGGTTTGATGCGGATTGTTTAAGCGGCTCAACCAAGGAAGCAATCTGCCGCGCATTTCGGTATGCATCAATCGCATAATAGCCATAGAAGGTGGCGAAAAAAAGAAGCACGAGCCCCACTGCCCACGCGAGTTGGTTTCTTTTTGGAGCCAAGGCACTAATGCTCTGTTTGTTAAAATATTGTTTGATGTTAAAAAATTTAAGCATGTTGGTCATTGTATCTTTTAATTTTTTATAGGCAGGCTCAATCCCCATTTTTTAAAATACTTAATCGCGCTTGCCAAATGTATCCAAGACATTTTGTTAAATAAAGAAAGATAAAAATGGCTTGCAACCGAAGCTCGGCCATGATAGTGAATAATTTCTATATCTGACAAATAGCGAACTTCCCAATTTTTCTTCCAAAATCTTCGGCACCAATCCGTGTCTTCTAAAAACAAAAAATATTGTTCATCCATCAGCCCCACTTCTTTAATGGCAGTGCGGCGCGCAATCATGCACGAACCTTGCACCCAATCAACAGGGCGGTTATCCGTATGATCCCAATCCATCATTAAGTATTTTTGAATCGCCTTTTGCGCGAAGCCAAAGCGAGCAAGCGGAGTTCGGCGATAGAACAGCACGTGGGGCGTAGGAAATTCGTATACAAAATACTGGAGACTTCCGTCCGGAGAAAGCAGCCGAGGACCCGCAATACCCACTTTGGGATGGTTGTCCATATACGCAACCATAGCTTTTAGTGAATTATCCAAAATCACGATGTCTGAATTCATTACCAGTACATACTTTCCGCTTGATCGGGTAATACCCAGATTGTTGCCCGCTGAAAATCCTTTGTTTTTCTGAGACTCCAAAAGCTTTACTTGCGGAAACCGTGGTAAAAGATACTCCTTAACATACGCAGCAGACCCGTCTGTGGACGCATTGTCCACGATGATGATTTCGTAATCCAAATCAGAGGTATACTGAACCATGCCCTTAATGCACGGCAATAGAAAATCCTTGGTATTGTAGTTAAGTATGATGACTGATAGGTCCATAAATAAATGTCATTGCGAGGAGCGCAAGCGACGAAGCAATCTTATCGTCGCAGCAGCGGCACATATATAAATTTAAGTAGTTCGTACACTAGGATGAACGGCAAACGCCACCAATCAGCCCATGAGAGATTTTTCTTAAGCATCAGCAGATGGTTTTTATAGCTCTCTTTTCTGACCCAATCCGGCCGTGTTGACCTATCTCCTTTTTGTACACTACGCTGATGCAAAGCAATAGCTTTTGATGCTAAGGCAGATTGGAAGCCTGCGCGATTTAAGCGCCAGCTAAGGTCCGCATCCTCTTTATACATCCAGAATCGTTCATCAAACATTCCGTGTTCATCTTTGCTTTTTTCCAGTGCTGAAAGCCGGTATAAGGCACATGCTCCAGACACGCCCCAGACGCTCTCTGTGGGCTCAAATTTTGCGTTTTCAGAGCGGTTTTCACCGATATTGGCCACCTGTCCCCAAGGAAGGATTTTGATGCCTAATGAGTCAATTATGCCAGATTTTTCGCCAAAAGGCAATGTTCTATAGAGTTTAGGGCATACTGCCGCAATTCTCTCATTCTGTTCAATTGTACGCACCATTTCAGCAAGGCAACCATCCTCTAATTCTACATCCGGATTAAGTACCAAAACATACGGAGCCTGAGCTTCCGCAAAGCCTTGGTTGTGCGCCATGGCAAATCCCCTATTGTCTTTATTCGAAATAATTCTAACTTCAGAATGATGCTCGCGAACCCATCCAAGCGCACCATCTGTTGATGCGTTATCAATCACCAGCACATCAAAATCAACACCTTCTTGCCTCATAATTCCCTCAAACAAAGGCTCAAGATATTGCTTTGAATTATATATGACTATTTGAATTTGGACTTTTGCCATAATCTACCAATACTGTCACGAGCATCACAATACCAATCCCCAAGGGATGATTCAGGTATGGGCTTACGCCGTGCGTTAAAGCAACCGCGGCGAGCCCCGCAAGTGCGCCTAGAATCAAATATCGACTAGATCCCTCCACTCGCGAGTACGCTCGGTCGGGATGACAGGTTATTTGGCGCAAGCCTAGTTTAAAAATCCTCCAAAACAGATAGAGATACGCCCCAACACCAAGCAAGCCAATCTTGAGCCACATCTCAAGCCAGCCCAACTCAAACGCGGTGGTGGTGTATTGCCCGTCCGGATTATTTTTTAGCACACGCGGATCCTGCGACTCATAGGTGACGCTGGTACCGAACCCGGAGCCCAGCACTGGATGTATTTTGATTGATTCAAGTAATGGCTTGATCTGCGCGTAGCGGGATGATACTGCCGCCTCGCCGGTAAACTTTCCTGCGCGGTTTTTAATTACGTCCGCATCCGCATTGCCTGCTGGAATAGGAAATTGCATAGCAACAAGAACAAGTCCCACGGCTAATACTCCCGTACCCGCAGTAAGGGCAATGAATCGGCCAACTGTTTTAAGGCGTTCGCGCATGACTGCAAACAGTACGATGACCAAAACAACGAACGTAATTACCATTGCTAGCCAAAAACTGCGGGAGAAACTCGCGATGATAGCGGTGAGAGACAAAATTAGCAACCCAATGGTCATTGCGAGGAGTGAGTGGTAACCCATGAACGACGTGGCAATCTTATCAACCTGTTTAGGCAGGCCTTTAGAATGATTGTCCTCATTGCGATGATAAGATTGCTTCGCTTCACGAGTACGCTCAACTCGCAATGACATATAGAGAACACCCAACAGCACAAAAAATCCAAACACCAGCCAAATCTGGGACTGCATAAACACGCGAGAAAGAATTGCAGCTGGATCTACGTTGGTGATTTCCGCAAGATGGCTGGCTCGTGACCAGGTGTATAGGCTGTCCTGCAAACGGAACAGTTCATGCGAAAAAATATAAAATAGGATAATGCTCTTGGTCGCGAGATATCCCGTGGCAAGAGCAATGACTATACCCAAACGACGCAACGCATCCTGCGAACGTAAGACATCATACACTGGAAATATCAAGGCAAAGTACAAGTAGTTGTTAGTATCGGAAAATACAGCTCCTAACCCATTGCCGCGAATCATCCCCCACACAATCCCCCATCCTAATACAAGAACAAGAACGAGATAGGGCTTAAACAGTTTCGATTGAAAAAAGGTGTCAGGAATCTTTTTGAACTCAAAAAGATTCCTGACACCTTTTTTCTGAATGGCCCACACCAAAAGCACAACCAGCCATAGCACCATACGGATTGATATATCAAATCCTCCGATTGAAAGCTCCAGCTCCCTGCCAAACGACCCTATCACTAATTCACCAAACAAAAGCATCACTCCATATTCAAGCTTACGAACTGTTAAAACAATAGCGCAGATTGCAACAACGCCAAACGCCCACACACTTGCTTGTGGAGACAAAAATGAAATAAATGATGCAGCTTCTAGAGCAACAATTAGCACAAGTACTCGGTGGTATAACTTCATAAAACTATCATAGCAATTCAGCATAAAAAAAACAGGGGGAGCTCTCAACTTTGAGAGTCCCCCTTAGTACAACGACACAGAGTTATGTACCCCGGCGTTTTGACTTCTTCCCTCCTTTTGTCGCGATCAGTCCTGCAATCCCAAGCGGATTTGGTTCCGGACGTGGTTCATTGTCTTCTTTAGGTGTATCGTGTCTTGGCTTCCTAGGCGGCGGCGGACGCGTATCTCGAGTAGACACACCCCCGACAATTTGATGGCCGTCCTCTGTGGTTCTGGCAACCTGGCGAGAAAGAACACCGTTCTCGTCCAAAGAAATCCTACGAGGTTTGAGCAGCCAGCCTGTTCCCATGCATTTTTTGCATTGTCCCGGAGACCGACCAAACGCTTTTCCGTACTTCTCCATCCAGGATCTGCATTTATCAGACTTGCAGCAACCACCTGCACAAGTCTTACACTGGCATTTCTGCTCGGTGCGAGCGAAGAAACGCTCTACCATGGTCAGCGGTTTATCCACCTTTGACATCATAACTGCCTCCGCCTTGCAATTTTTATTAAACAGGCTCACTTCGGCCTGTGTTTCCGTGATTAGTCACGGCACTATGCCTTATTTGAGACAATAGTCTATACTACCACTTTTGGTTGAATGCGTCAAGGGTATGTAATGGTTCAATACCTTGTAATCACTTTGCTACAATATGAGGCATATGTCATATACAACTAATCCCGCG
>MOEI01000009.1 GCA_001889965.1 bacterium CG10_46_32 | reverse complement strand
TCATTACTACAATACTGAGAGACCGCACATGGGGCTTAACATGAAAACACCACTGGAAGTGATTACAAGCTATTGACTAGAAAACATACCAAAAACACCCTTGTCATTTCGGTTTTAAAAGTGAACAGTTTTGGACATTTTTCGACTTTAAAAGTGAACAGTTGGCGCGAGGTGGTTTTTTGACTGTTTTAAAGCTATGATTTTGGATTAATTCATTAATTCAAAATCATTATGGGAAAACAACAATTGCACAAAAGGCTCTCAAACGAGCAGACAAAATTCATTTTAAACAAGTATTTATCCGGAGAGATTAGAGCTAAAAACGCTATTGAAAAATTAGGCATCGGCCGCACCAGATTTTATCAGCTCGCCACCGCCTACGAAATGGATCAGGCCAATTTCAGCATCGACTATATTCGGAAAAAATCTACCAGAAGAGTAAGCCCGGACATAGAAAAGAATATTTTAGCTGAATTGGAATTCGAAAAGGTTAATATTATTAGCAGAAAGGATGTGCCGACTAAACGGTATAATTACAGCTACATTAAAAATTTGATAAAAGAAAAATACGAGCAGAAAGTTTCTTTAGACACGATTATCGACCGAGCCAAGAAAAATAATTACTATCTCGGCAAGCCGCCGAAGGCAAGACACGACCGGGAAGTAATTTCTAATTTTGTTGGGGAATTGGTTCAGCACGACAGTTCGCATCATTTGTTCGCGCCGGACGCCGGAGTAAAGTGGTATTTAATCGCCAGTCTGGACGACTTTTCCCGAAAAATGTTATATGGCGATTTGTGGGAAGAGGAAACCAGTTTTAATCATATTTTATCGGCTCAAGATGTCTGCCTGAATTATGGAGCAGCCTTCTCGTATTATGTTGATTCGCATCGTGTCTTCCGCTATGTCAAAAATCGGGACGAACAAAGCCATTGGGTTAATTGCACCAAATTCACCGATGATGTCGATCCGCAGTGGAAACAGGTGATGAAAAATTTGAAAACGGAGGTTATCTACGCTCTATCACCGCAAGCGAAAGGAAAGATTGAAAGGTCGTATCAATGGCTGCAGGATCATTTGGTCAGAACCTGCGTGCGAGAAGGCATCAAAAAGATTGGCCAGGCACGCGAAGTTTTGAAACAAGAAATTTTCCGCTACAACCGCAAACTCGTTCATTCGACCACCAAAGAAATTCCGGACATCAGATTTGAAAGAGCGCTCAGAAACAAACAATCATTGTTTAGGGAGTTTAAAATAGAGCCGCCGTTTTTATCGGCTAAAGACATTTTCTGCCTGCGAGACGAAAGAATCGCCGATGGCTACCGCAGGATCCATTATCTTAACCGCGCATTTGAATTACCTAGTTCTCTGCCCGGACAAAAGATTGGTTTAAAAATATATCCTGATCCAAAGACCCGCATTACGGAAATCAGATTCTGGCATAATGACAATTTTCTTGGATCGCAAAAATTAAAAATTGACTAATATCAGTTGTCCACTTTTAAAACAAAACTGTTCACTTTTAAAATCTTCCTAACATACCAAAAACACCCTATTTTAGGGTGTTTTGATACTATTTTAGCTAATTTTAGCCTAAATTATGCTGCTTTGCGCGTAGACTGTTCTATCTCTTCTTCCTCGGGCTTTGTAAATTCACTATACTCCTCAAGCTCGTGAATCATATCCTCAAGAACTCGGGCAGCCTCCGGGCCAACTGGGTTGCCTGGCCTGGTGGACACAAGCATATGCTTAACCGCAGCCAAGCGTTCGCACAATTCAGGGTGATCTTTTTGAAGTATGCCGGCAGCTTCTGATGTTCCTAAAAACTCCGAGAGTATTTCTGCATTTTTATTATGCGCTGCTTCATTTGAATTTTGCCATTCAGTTACCCCGCCAACTTTGTCAAACAACTTCGCAAAAATATGCAACTGTATCAAATTCCGCTCTTTTACATCAAACGTCTCCAGATCTTCTTCTGCTTCCGTCTCACCATCGCCAGTCTCTTCCGGCAATTCTTCTTCCATGGGCGTATGCTCTTGGGTTGTTTCAAATTTTGTATCCATAAAGTTACTATATCATAAATCGCAAACTAGAAACATGGTTCTCGCCAAAGCGCTCCACAAGCGCTTTTAGAATATCCTGCTCATACATTTTAAGCTCGCTGGAAACAGAATTTGAAAGAACCGCAACCCAAAGGGTGTGATCTTTTAAATATACAGCACGACACTTGGAGGCTGCTGCGCCCAAGATGTGCGCGGCGATTTTATCAAACTCCTCGCATACCATGGCATCGGAAATGGACTTACTAATGCCGGCTTTTTGTACTGATTTTGGAACAAGGCTCCCAATAGATTCCCACATGCTATTGCTTAATCGGCATCACCAAATAGAGATAACCGTCTGATTTATTTGGCGTAAACACGCCCGGACTTGTGGAGCCGGAAAGCTGAATCTGCACCTCCGAAGACCGGATAGCGGAAAGCCCGTCCAGCACATAGCGATAATCAAACACAATATCGCAGTCCGCTCCTTCGATTTTTGCTGGAAGCTCAATAGTATTTTCTCCGAGCGCCGAAGCAGACGCCGAAACCATAATGCGATCCGAAGAAAATTGGAAGCTCACGTGATTTAAGCCTTGCCTGCAAAAAAGAGATGCAGACTTAATCGCCCGAACAAGCGGCTCTTTGTCTATTGCTACTTTGGTGGTGCTATTTTTAGGAATAATTTCCTGATAATTAGGAAATGTTCCCGAAACAAGGCGGCTCAAAAACTCCACATCCCCAACACTAAAAAGCACTTGGTTCTCGCTGAAGCTGATAGAAAAATCACCTTCGGAATGCGCAAGGATTCTTGCGAGTTCGCTCGCAGCGCGCAGTGGCACAATAATACTCTGCTTGGAGGCCGCAGGAGCTGAAAGCTCTATTTTTCGTTCAGCCAAACGATATGAATCTGTCCCCACTAGGGTGATAGTTTTCTCTTCAAAAATAATGAGTACGCCTGCAAGTTCAGGCCGCGCATCGCTTGTAGACGCCGAAAACAAAACCTGGGAAAGGGCTTCGTTAAAATCACTAGAGGATGTAGTTATCACAGGGCCTGCAGTAATCGTAGGAATCACAGGAAACTCTTCAGCAGCTTGTCCATGTATCTTGGTGCGCGCCGGACCCGAACGAATTTCAAGATTTTCCCCAGAAAGCGCGAGTGTAACCGTATCATGGCCTAACAGCCCAACATAATCGCTAAACAACCGGCCATTTACTGTAAAGGTGCCCTCCTGCTCGATTTTACCGCGTACATGCGCGGTAACACCAATTTCAAGGTTAGTAGCAGAAAGCTTAAGCGTGCCTTCTCCTGCCTCCATAAGCACATTGGAAAGAATAGGTAATGTGCCCCCCTTGGTTGCAATAGGAGCAACAACAGAAAGCGCGTGTGCTAAATTTTCTTGCGTACAAGTAAGCTTCATAATCAGTATAGGTAACCCTAATAAATATGATGTCTCGTGTATGGTAATAATATCGCATCCATAACAAAAGTGGAACGCACATGCGTTCCACAGGCTATCCCCAAGACAAGTTTCTAATTACCTATATTTTTGATGCAAACCCGTAACAACACGCATAATCTTGCTGGCATGTTTTCGATGTGTAATACGTAAAAACAGCTCAGTCCAAGAAGCATACTGGAACGTGGCAAGAATACTACCAAGCGCGATAAGTAATAAAAACGCGAACATGCGACCTAAAAATAAAAACGCGGTCGCCCCAACAGAACCTACAGCAAGCGCGTTTGCAAGCGCTAAAAATGGCATTGAAGAAACAAGTACAAAAATAATCATAGCTCCACCAACAGCCACGTTAATGACGAACAATGTAAGCACCAGCTCAATAGAAACGAGCCAGTGATCAAAAAATAACGTAAATGCCCGAACAATCGCACTGCGCATGCTATGGCGCTCAAGCATCCGATAGGCGGCAGCATATTTTGTAATAAGCGACGCAATCATTAAAAGCGGGACACCGAGCACAAAACTTACTAATACTAATGCGCGAAATGGATCCATAAAATATAAGAGCAGCGCAAACAAAGGCATACCGACCACACCAAGTACAAAAAATGCCAACAGTCGTGTACTCAGTATAATTCCCAAAAGCTGCCAAAATGATTTTGTGCCAACAATAAAATGCGATACAAGGCTTCCGTTGTTTGGTGTTGCCACAGCACGAATAAGTCCGCCTTGTGCTGAAACCACGAGCCATGCGATAAGTAGCCCCATAAACATAACTACGCCCAAAAGAACGTACTTGTTGGCGGCATACACTAATAAAGCGGCAATAACGTTTGCTGCCGTGCTCCCGCCAGTGCCAAACATGGCCAATAGTGTTTCGCCAAAATTGACAGACCCATTTGAAAACCGATTAAACTGGGTTACAACAAAATCAAATTCTCCGCCATTGCCTAATAAGGCGGCGAAGAGGCCAAGTATCCATACGTGCGGATGAGTTCGAGTTGTATGCCACGCACGCTTGAGCGTTTTTCGGTAGAGAGAAGCTGGTTCCATATAAACGTTTTGTTTTTGCTTTATGTGGTACAGTATACCACATTTAAAAGGCGCCTACTACGTCTTATGCCATCAACCTATCAAATGCATCGCGCTCAATAGTTTCTTCTTTGAGAAGCGTATCAACCACGCGTTCTATGCGCTCCATATTTTCGGTAATAGTTTTTTGCGCGCGCTCATACGCCTCGTGGAGCAATCGAGAGATCTCTTCATCAATAAGTTGGGCAAATGTTTCGCCGTAATCGCGCTGCTCTCCAAATTCTTTGCCTAAAAAGATAAGCTCTTCTTTGTCTCCAAATGTGCGCGTACCAAGTTTTTTACTCATGCCATATTCAGTAACCATGGCGCGAGCGAGTTGAGTCGCTTTTCTTAAATCGCTTGAGGCGCCTGTTGTTACATCGCCGAAAATCTTTTCTTCAATGGCGTGCCCAGCAAGTAATACCGAAAGATCCGCAATAAACTCGCTGCGGGAATGGAACCGCTTATCCTCAAGTGGAAGCTTAAGCGTGTAGCCGCCAGCTCTGCCGCGCGAAATTACAGAAACTTTGTGCACGGGATCTGCTTCTGGTAAAACGTGCGAAACAACGGCATGCCCTGCTTCGTGATATGCGGTAATCTTTTTTTCTTTTTCGGAAAGCACGTGCGACCTCCGTTCAGGTCCAAGCAAAACTTTCTCGATGCTCACCAGAACATCATCTTGAGAAAGCTCTGTTCTGTTTTTGCGAGCTGTAAGGATGGCTGCCTCGTTGAGAAGATTATAAAGATCAGCGCCAGAGAATCCAGGCGTACGCTGAGCAACCGCCCTCAGATCAGCATCTTTAACCAATGGCTTACCAATAGCATGCAATTTTAAAATGGCCTCGCGCTCTTTAATATCCGGCAAATCAATAGTAACCCTACGATCAAATCTTCCTGGCCGCAAAAGCGCTGGGTCTAAAACATCGGGCCGGTTAGTGGCTGCCATAACAATCACATTTGTACCTGTATCAAAACCGTCCATTTCAACCAAAATCTGATTCAACGTCTGCTCGCGCTCGTCGTGTGATCCGCCTAAACCAGAACCGCGCTTCCGTCCAACAGCATCCATTTCATCAATAAATACAATTGCAGGAGAGCTCTTTTTTGCTTTTTGGAATAAATCGCGCACACGGGAAGCGCCCACACCCACAAACATTTCCACAAATTCAGATCCAGACATATGGAAAAACGGGACACCAGCTTCTCCGGAGACAGCCTTGGCAAGCAATGTTTTTCCGGTTCCCGGAGGACCTACCAAAAGCACGCCGCGCGGAATGCGAGCGCCGAGTTTTGCAAACTTTTGTGGTTGGCGTAAAAACTCAACTACTTCTTCAAGTTCTTGCTTTGCCTCAGTTGATCCAGCAACATCCGCAAAGGTAGTTTTTTTGCCGTGCTTCGGTGTATCGCCGCGATGCTCGCGAGCAGTGCTCTGTCCGAACGTCATAGCGCGGTTGTTCGCGCCCTGCACTTGGCGCATCATAAACCAGATAAAAAATCCAATCAAAAGCAACGGAATCAAAAACGGAGCAAGCGTTGCAATCCACAATATAACTCCTCCCGGCTCTTTGCTTTCAATACTCACCTTTGCGATATCATCTACGCCAACTCCGTAAATCCCGAGTAAACTTGCCAATGATTCTCCGGATTCTTTATGTGATTTTTTTTCGGTTGCATCTGCATACGTCACAGAGAGCACGTCCCCCTCCACGACAACACTCTGCACGTCGCCTTTTTTAATGGACTCAACTACAGATCCAAACGATGCATCTTCTACTGAATTAAATGGAGAAGAAAACGCGCTCAAAAATCCGGCAATAATTAAAAATGCCGCAAAAAATACGATGAAGTTTTTGAGTATTGAACGCATATATTAAACAAGCCCCAATCCAAGACGATGCGCGGCTGGCTCCAGAGAAAGAACCTTAAATTTGCGCACCTCCCCTATTTTAAGTAGTTTATGCATGTCTGGTTCACCTGCGCGAGTAAGTTCGGAAACATGGGCCAAGCCGTGAATTTCCGCATCAAGCTCCACAAATGCGCCGTACGGATTGAGCTTAAGCACCTTGCCAGTAACTTCTTCCCCTACTTTGTACTTTTCTGCAGCCTGTTTCCATGGGTCAGCAACTAATTTTTTAACAGACAGAGAAACCTTTCCTCCCTCAATGGCAATAATTTTCGCGTGGATGGTATCTCCAACCTTTACTATGTCTGAAGGATTATCAATGCGCTGCCACGCAAGCTCGGAAATATGTACCAACCCTTCGAGCCCATCTCCAAATTCCACAAACACACCAAAATCAACAACGCCAGTAACATGCCCCGTAACATCAGCGCCAACTTCGTACATGGAAAGCTGTGCATGTTGTTCGCGTTCCCATGCGGCTTTCTCGGAAACAATTAATTTTTCCTCGCGCTCGCGCACGGTAATTACTTTTACGTGGAATATCTGATTCATGTACTCGCGCAAACGATCTAAAATTCTATTCTTGTCTCCGCCCTCAACACGTGGGTAATGCTCCACCGTAAGCTGGGAAACTGGTAAAAATCCTTCTACGTTTCCAACCTTTACCATAAGGCCGCCTTTGTTTGCATCAATAATTTTTGCATCAACAATTTCGCCACTTTTCTGAAACTCAGTAAGCATGTCCCAGGCTTTGCGGTGTCCTGCCTGTCGAAATGAAAGCTCAAGCATGCCTTGCTCATTTTCAAGCTCAAGCACCGTAGCTTCAACTTTGTCTCCAATTGAAAGTTTTGAATATTGCCCAGACTCATCATCAAGCTCTTTGCCGCGCACTAATCCAGTTAATGTCCCTCCAAGCGTCACCACAATGCCATTTTTAGAGATATCAAGCACTTCGCCAGAAACAAGCTCTGCTACTTTAGGAATAGCAAAACGATCCGATGCACGGAGCAGGAGGTCTGTTTCTTTTGAAGCGTGCGGATAGCTTATGAGAGCATTATGAGCCTTAGCGCTGGATGATTCTCTTTCTTTTTCCAATGCGTCAGAGCTTCCGGGTTCAGTAGGTACTTGAGTGTCAGACATACTATATATATTGTAGCCCCTTAAGCCTCGTATTTTCAAGCTTTTTGGCCTAAAATAAGGGGGTTACTGATTAACATTAATAATAAATGATACTAGTTTCTTGGTATATCAATAAAAAATAGAATTTCTACTGATTTTACCCTATGTTGCCAATAAAAACGTGGCTTTTTAAGAACCTTTTAAGAACAAAGCTTATTATATACAAAACATTGGTTTTTTGCAAGTATTTAAGCCTATGATATACTAATATATATGGCAACATACCAAAATATAGAAGAAACAGTCGAAAAACTGCATAGTTCAAATACTACCAAAAATCAAGTATCAGATGCTGTAGATAAGGTCAGAAAATCAAATCCTTTAAAAAAAGATCTTTCTGCGGCAAAGGAAAAAAAAGTTATTGAAGAAACCATATAAAACCTTAATAAATCAGGTGGTTCAAGTAAGGGGTGGAGTGGTGGAGTAAGCGGCCAGCGCCAAGCTGTTTCTAAGCACCTACAAAGCTTAGCAAGCGCGCCCGGCATGAAGCCCAAAGACAAAAAAGAGGATGTTTCCCATGCACGAGAAGATCTACTTGAATCTATACAAACAAAAAGTCCATCAATAAGCGCCTTCTCTCATGCAAACGCGTCAATCAGCTTAAACCAAGCACCAGCAGGAGTATTAGGAAAGATCATAAACAGCCCAAGCTCAAAACCAAGCAACTCTGGCCTTCCTATGGATGTGAGCGGAAAGTAACGATTGATACGTTTTACGGCTTTACTTTTGAGTTATTTTTATGTAGTATTATAGTGCCATTAGGCACTTTTTTTCTTCATTATGTTTATAGAACTACTCGGCGCCTCAGGCGTAAAAATCCAATCTGGAGACGCTATTATCCTGCTTGCACCTGCTTCTGAAAAAAGCGAAATTCGCTCAAGTAGGATGAAGGCAGATTTGGTAGTACTGGGAAACACAAAGGACGCAATCAACGTGGAACCACGCGCCGAAAAACTCTTTACGGTGCAAGCTCCTGGTGAGTTTGAAGTTGGCGGAATATTTATGTACTGTCTTTCCAACCCTCCTACGGGGCAGCCGCATTCGCTTTTAAGCCGAATTACCGTAGAGGGCGTTACTATAGCGCACCTAGGTGGACTCGCGCATCAATTAACCAACAACCAACTTGAGCTATTTGAAGGCGTTGATGTACTCATGATTCCAGTTGGGGGAAAGGATGTGTTAGACGCCAAGGCCGCAAAAGATATAGTGGAAAAAATTGAGCCTCGCGTGGTTATCCCTATGCATTTTGCACAAAAAGAACTTAAAACCGCGTACGACGACGCATCAAAATTCTTTAAAGAAATGGGCGCTTCCCCAACAGCGCAAGAACGCGTAAAAATACTTAAAAAAGATCTCCCTACAGATACCTTGGATATGTTGTATCTAAAACCATAATATGAAACAAAAATACTCAAAACATTCACTATGGATGCTCGCCACGATTATCGTAGGCATGGTGCTTATTGTTTCCGCATGGAGTATCTGGTTTTTTCCAAACCCAGAAAAAAATAAATCAGACGCACTCACCTTTGAAAGTTTTAAGCATGATATAGCAAAAGCGTTTTCTATTTTTACACCAGAGAAACCAGTTCAAAAAAAAGTTGACCTCGAAGACCTCCGTAGCCAAGTTTTTGGAGACTCCATAAAAAGATAGTTAACACCTGTTAAGGAGCGCCCGATGGCTCCGACGTTTGGTATGCCAAAGAAAGAAGAACAACAACCTAAAAAAATGCTCGGCCGAGTCGAGCTCCAGCCTATTGTTGATGAAATGCAACGGGCATATTTGGATTACGCGATGTCTGTTATTGTTTCACGCGCCTTGCCTGATGTACGAGACGGCTTAAAGCCTGTGCATCGCAGAATTTTGTACGCCATGTGGACGCTCGGCTTAAAGCCTTCCGCAAAATTCCGCAAGAGCGCCACCGTGGTTGGAGAAGTGCTTGGTAAATACCATCCGCACGGAGATATCGCAGTGTACGACGCATTGGTGCGCATGGCACAAGATTTTTCTATGCGCGCACCTTTGGTGCATGGACAAGGAAACTTTGGATCCATGGATGGCGATGGCGCAGCAGCCATGCGCTATACCGAAGCAAAACTCGCGCGCGTTGCCGAGGAACTTTTGACTGATCTTGAAAAAGAAACTGTTACTTTTAGAGACAACTACGACGGCACCCAACAAGAGCCGACCGTAATGCCCGCAAAACTTCCAAACCTGCTTCTAAACGGCACCTTAGGTATTGCCGTTGGTATGGCAACCAACATTCCCCCGCACAACCTCACTGAGTTATGCGACGGCATTATTGCGCTGCTTGATAATTCAGATACAGACGTAAACGAACTTGTTAAAATTGTAAAAGGTCCGGATTTTCCAACTGGCGGCATCATCTACAACAAAGACGACATTAAACAAGCCTATGCTACGGGCCGCGGCGGCATAGTAGTGCGCGCAGTAACAGACATTGTGGAAGCACGGGGCGGAGCCCATGACATTATTATCACCGAAATTCCATTCCAAGTGAACAAGGCAGACATGATTGCCAAAATTGCGGAGCTTGTTAAGGATAAAAAAATCGAAGGCATTCGCGATTTGCGCGATGAGTCAGACAAAGACGGCGTACGTGTAGTTGTTGAACTTAAAAAAGATGCATACCCGCAAAAGATTTTAAATCGCTTATTCAAGCTCACTGCACTACAAACTACATTCCACGTTAACATGCTTGCATTGGTGGATGGTATTCAACCACGAGTACTGACCTTAAAAAGTGTTCTTGAAGAATTTATCAAACACCGCAAAGAGGTTATCCGCCGCAGAACGGAATTTGATCTTGCTCGCACAAAAGCGCGCGCCCATATTCTAGAAGGATTAGTTAAGGCAATCGACATCATCGACAAAATTATCGCGTTGATTAAAAAATCCGCAGACCGCGACGAAGCAAAAGCGGGATTGATAAAAACATTTAAATTTACAGAGCTGCAAACAAATGCGATTCTTGATATGCGCCTCTCTCAGCTCGCAAACCTTGAACGCAAAAAACTAGAAGATGAACTGAAAGAAAAACGTGCATGGATTGTGGATCTTGAAAGCATTCTTAAGAGCGTAAAAAAAGTAATTACTATTATCAAAGGCGAGCTTACCGAACTGAAGGACTCGTATGGCGAAGATCGCAGAACCAAAATCATTTCAGGCGCGGTTGATACATTCTCGCAGGAAGATTTAATTCCAAACGAAGAAATGGTAATGATGATTACGCGCGACGGATATATTAAGCGCATGGCTCCTGATACCTTTAAAACACAAGGACGAGGCGGCAAGGGCGTGGTTGGGTTAACCACAAAAGAAGAAGATGAAGTTGCTATATTCTTTACCGGTAATACGCACTCCGACATCTTATTCTTTACAACTCGCGGCCGTGTATTCCAGCTTAAGGGATATGATGTTCCTGTTGCAAGCCGAACCGCAAAAGGATCTTCTTTAGTAAACTTCCTACAAATCGCTGGCGAAGAAAAAGTGAATGTGGTGCTTTCTTTGGATGACATAAAAAAATCTAAATTTGTGGTAATGGTCACACGCGAAGGCACTATTAAAAAAGTAGATATCAACGACTTTTCACATGTGCGCCGAAGCGGGCTGATTGCCATCAAGCTTAACGAAGGAGATTCATTGCGCTGGGTCAAACCATCAAGCGGAGATAGTGAAATTGTGCTTGTATCCCACGCAGGACAAGCAATACGGTTCGAAGAAGCTGATGTGCGCCCCATGGGCCGTGCAGCAGCCGGCGTGCGAGGCATCAGACTTAAAAAGGATGACCGCGTGGTTGGTATGGATATCTTTGATCCAAAAACGCAAAAAGATACCACGCTTTTGGTTGTCATGGGACAAGGGTATGGCAAACAATCCCCTATTAAAGAGTATAAAGTCCAGTCCCGAGGCGGATCTGGTATTAAAACCGCAAACGTCACTCCAAAAACCGGCGAAGTAGTTGGCGCGCGACTCCTTGATCCCGCGACCATTAACGAAAAAACAGATGTGCTTGCTATCTCCGCAAAAGGCCAAACCATCCGCTTGCCACTTAAGTCCATCTCAAAGCTTGGGCGCGCTACGCAAGGCGTGCGCATTATGCGCTTTAAGCAGCCTGGCGACCATGTGGTAAACATAACACTGGTCTAATCAGTATTGACGTGATACTCTGTATCTGTTACTAATAGTACTCAAACACTATGTCAACAAAACGAACATACCAGCCAAAGAAAAAGAAACGGGCGCGGGTGCATGGCTTCCGAAAACGAAGCGCAAGCCCAGGAGGACGCAAAGTCTTAAAACGGCGCGCGGCAAAAGGCAGAAAAAGACTGACCCCTGCGTAAGCTATGCTTTACGCGGCAAACCGTCTTGCTAAGCGGTCTGATATTGAGGCCGTGCATAAACGCGGTAGGTCTTTTTTTGTTGGCAACTTAGGAATCCGTCTCGCTAAAAACAAGCTCAAGGTTTCACGCTTTGCCATCATCACCTCGCTTAAAGTTTCCAAAAGAGCAGTAGACCGAAACAAGCTCAAGCGCAGACTGCGTGAAATTATCCGCAAGGATATTCTACCCAAGGTCCAGCCAGGATTTGACGGCATACTCATAACTAAAAAGCCGCTACTTGAACTTCCCTTTGACGCATTACGCACCCTCACGATCAGCTTGTTTAAAAAAACAC
>MOEI01000026.1 GCA_001889965.1 bacterium CG10_46_32 | reverse complement strand
ATGATTAAAAACACTCAACCTTACCAAAAAATCAGATTTTGGTCATTGTTCACTTTTAACTTTTAAATGTTCACTTTTAACTTTTTGCTAACAGCAATACTGGCAACTGCTTTTTCCATATCCACAGAGAGAAGTTTTGATACGCCGTTTTCTCCCATGGTTACGCCATAGAGAATGCTTGACTGCTCCATAGTGGCGCGGTTATGGGTAATAGCAATAAATTGGGTAACTTGGGAGAGTTTTGCCAAGATGTGCGCAAAACGTTCGCTGTTTGCTTCGTCTAAGGCTGCATCAACCTCGTCCAGCACCACGAACGGGGAGGGGTTTGCACGAATAATAGCGCAGATAAGCGCAATGGATACGAGCGCGCGTTCGCCACCAGAGAGCATGCTGATTGAGTTAACCTTTTTGCCGGGAGGTGATGCCTTTATGTCGATGCCGGTTTTACTATTTGCGGCTAGCTGTTCTTGTTCTTTTTTCGTCAGTCCAGCAACAATGTCTTCGTTAAGAGTTTCTAGTTCGCTTTGTGTGTAGCGCACGAGCTGTGCGGAGCCGCCCGAAAACAGTGTTTTAAAATATTCACTAAATCCTTTTTCGATTTGTTCGAATGCGCGATTGAACTGGTGTGCGATAGTTGTATCAAGTTCTGCGAGCGCTTGTTTTGTTTTGGCTAATGCGCTTTCTGTGTCGCGCAGCTGATCTGCGAGAAAGTCGTGCCGTTTTTTCGCTTCCGCGTATTCGCTTTCCACGTGCTCGTCTATTCCCCCAATCATTTCCAAATCCTGTTTTAGGTGTGCAATTTTTTCCCAGCTAACGTGCGATCCTTCTGCAGGTGTGTGCGGGTGATAATTTTTAATAGCCTCATGCAGTGCGCCCGCTACTTCTCGTGCGAGCTGTTCTTCTGTATCCTGTTTGTGCGTCTCAACTTTTGCGAGCTCAACATCAATCTGATTTTTTTCTGAGACTACCTGATTTAAGTGTCGTTGGACTTCTTGGTACTTGCGCTGTGTTTCAAATACATTGGTGGTTGCTTTTGATTCAGCGTTCCTCAGCTTGTCTACAAGATTTTGTTTTTCTTTGACCATGCTGTCTGCTTGTTCAAGTTCTTTTTTGAGGCTGGTGATTTTTTCGCGCACTCGTGTAATTTTTTCAGCCGTAGGCCTGGTAGCTGGTTGCTTTTCATTGAGTATGGCCGTGAGCTCTGAGTGGAGTTTTTTTACTTTGGGCTTAAGGCTATGAAACGCTTCTAGGGTTTCTGCTTTTGCGAGTTCAGAAAGTAGGTTGATTTGCGATCGCGCTGCTTCTGCAAGTTTTTCTCCGTCAATTTTACTGGGGTGCGTTTTTTCTATTTCAAGAAGAACGGCAAGCTCTCTGGTGAGCCCTGCGAGTAGTCCAGCGAGTTCGTTTTTTTGGGTTACTGATTCATAGTAGCCAGATTGCACTTTGTTGTAGTCTCCCAGGTGCGCTGCTTTTTGTTCTTTTTCCAGTTTTTGTAGAATATTTTGGAGCTCTGAAAGTTTTTTAGTGAGCGATAGCTGGTTTTTGGCGATATCCTTTTTTTTGTCTAAAAGCGCGCGCAGTTTTTTTGTAGTTTCGCACCATAGGGATCCAAAATACTCAAGCTGAAGTTTTGCTAGTTCTTTGGTTAGTCCTGCTCGTTTTTCTCGTTTTTCTATTTGTTGTTCCAACATGTTGAGCCTTGGTGAGAGTTCTCGAATCAGGCTTTTGACTTGGCTTAGGTTTTCTTCGGTGGTTTTTATTTTTGCTTTCGCGCTCTCACGTTTGATTTGGAACTGCTTAACTCCCGTTGCTTCGTCAAAAAAGTTTTTGCGTTCAAATGGGCTTGCCGAAAGAATGGCATCAGTCATGCCTTGGCCGATAACGCTGTATGATTTGCCGCCAAAATTTGCCTGCGCGAGCAGGAGTTGAATATCAGAGAGTCGAACTTTTGCGTTATTAATATGGTACTCGCTTTCTCCACTGCGATACACGCGCCGCTTGATGACGATTTTTTCGTACTCTATGTCAGCTTTTTTGTCTTCGTTGTTTAAGTAGAGCGCCACTTCGGCAAACCCGAGGCGCGCCAAAGAAGCGGATCCGGAAAAAATGACATCCTCAGCCCGTTTACCGCGCAACAGTTTTATACTTTGTTCGCCCAAAACCCATCGGACTGCGTCCGCGGTATTGGATTTGCCGCTGCCGTTTGGGCCCACGATTGCGGCAATGCCTGGCGATCCGCCGCGTTGCCCACGAACAGGGAACTCCATGACTGTTTTTTGTGCGAACGATTTAAAGCCTTGTAGCTCAAGTTTTTCTAAATACATGCCTTTTTGTTTTACAAAATTTTATTTACCAACCTTTTGCCGCAAGCGCTGCGGCCGCTGCCGCGGTTTCGGCTTCTTGTTTTGATGTGCCAATTCCTTGGGCGATTTCGCTGTCTCCAAGTTTAACTGCAATGGTAAAGTTTTTATTATGGTCCGGACCGTCTTCGTCTACCACATGGTATGTTGGCGTAAGGGAGAATTTTTCCTGTGCTGCTTCTTGAAACGCTGTTTTTGCGTCTCTATAGAGTTTGTGTTCCAGGATGTTGGGAAGCTTTGAGATAATTATTTTTTTAACAAACGCTGCTGCCACTTCGTAGCCTTGGTCCAGATACAGTGCGCCAATGAGCGCTTCCATGGCGTTTGCAAGAATATAGCCTCGCGCCTTTGAGTTATTGTCGCGGCTTTCTCCTTTGGAGAGATAGAGATATTCCTCTAATCCTGTTTCGCGGGCAACTGATGCGAGTGTTGTTGAATTTACCAAAGAAGCGCGCCAGTTGGTGAGTTCGCCTTCGGGGTTTGGGTAGTGCTGGTAGAGGTGTTGGGTTACTGCCAATTCCAATACTGCGTCTCCGAGGAATTCGAGACGTTCGTTGTGGTCGAGTTCAAACGACGGGTTTTCGTTCAAGTATGATCTATGAACCAAAGCCTGTTGCAAGAGTTTAGAATTTTTAAAGGTGATTCCTATGGCATTTTCGAGCGAAGAAACATCCTGCATAGAGTGCGTTATTACTCATTATCTTTTTTAACGGGAGGTTGCGTATCGTTTGCAACTTTGGGATGATTTTGAGACACCATGTCTTTATAGATGGAGCCCAAGACCCCATTGACAAATTTTCCGGAGGCACTGCCTCCAAATGATTTTGCCAACTCAATAGATTCATTAATAGCCACTTTTGGGGGGATAGTAGGATCAAGCGTAAGTTCGTAGATGCCAATGCGGAGTACATTGCGGTCTACGATCGTGATTTGATCCAGTGGCCACTCTGGGGCATACCCTACGATGGTTTGATCAATATCAGATCTATTTGTTTCTACGCCAGAGATAAGATTGCGCGCGAAATCCTGATCCGCAAGGCCAGGCGCAAGATTGATTAAATTTTTTTCCGTTAATCGCGGAAGATCAGTTTCTTTTTTACCATGAAAATCCCATTCATATAAGCTTTGCATGGCAATGGTTCTGGCTAAATGTCTATTAGACATATATCCTATTTGCTTGTTTGCGCCGTGGCTTTGGCCTTCTTTTTGTACTCACCACAGCTTTTGCATACCCGGTGGGGCAGTGTTGCTGCGCCACAAGCCGCGCACGTCGAAAGCTTGGCTTCTTTGAGCGCATGGTGCGAAGCTCGGCGTTTGCCCTGGGAGCTCGTTCTTCGTTTGGGAGGTACTGACATAGTATGGCTAGTATAGTGAATTATTTTTATTTTTGCAAGTATCCACAGGCAGCGCACATCTTGTACACGAGTTGTTTCATTTTACATGCCTACGATATGTGATATAGTAGGAATCGTCTTCTTATGAACCACGAGCAACTCTGGCAAGCCACACTCGGAGAGCTCGAGCTCTCCGTTCCGAAAGTTCACTTTACGACATGGTTTCGTAATACCTTTGTCATTGAATGGAATGAGGACGCAGTCGTGATTGCAGTGCCAAATAATTTTACCAAGGCGTGGCTTGAAAATAAGTACCATAAATCCATTCTGCGTATCCTCCAGAATATTACCGAGAATCAGATTACTCGCGTAGGATACAAAGTTGAGACAAATAGCAAAAAATTTAGTCCGTCGCCCGAGGAATCTGCCGCTGCAGCCGCGAGCTTGATCGCACAAGATCAACCTGAGCACGTAGCAGTCGCCGCAAGTGCATACAGCGCTGTTGCTGGCAGCCACCCGATGAATCCGCGGTACACGTTTGCGAATTACGTAGTTGGCAAGGGCAATGAGCTTGCGTGCGCGGCTTCAGTGCGCGTTGCAAAGGAGCCGGGCACCAAGTATAATCCTTTGTTTTTGTATGGGGGCGTGGGGTTAGGCAAAACACATCTCATGCTCGCGGTCGGCAACGAACTTTTGCGCACTGCTCCTGGGCTTAAAATTTTGTACATTACCGGCGAGCAGTTTACGAATGATTATGTTTCTTCGCTCCAGAGCGGTATGGTTGAGGTGTTTAAGCAGAAGTACCGCACCCCCGACTTGCTGCTAGTGGACGATATTCAGTTTATTGGCGGCAAAGAACAGACGCAAGAGCAGTTTTTCCATGTTTTTAATGCATTGCGTGATTCGCATAAGCAGATTGTGCTCACTTCAGACAGGCCTCCCAAAGCTATTCCTGCGTTGGAAGAGCGGCTTATTTCGCGGTTTGAGTGGGGTATGATTGCGGACATCTCGAGCCCTGATCTTGAGACCAGGACCGCTATTTTACTTTCTAAAAGCAAAGAGCGCGGTATTGCGTTATCCGACGAATCGTTGCGATTTTTAGCAACCCATATCCAAAGCAATGTGCGTGAGCTAGAGGGTGCGCTTAATAAGCTTTTGGCGCACTGTGAGTTGCATGGTATTGAGCCAACACTGGACGTAACGCGCGAGGTGATCTCTTCTATTACGCAGAGCGCGCGCCGTGGCGGCGTGAGTTCACGAGAGCTTCTTAAGACAGTTTCTGAGTATTTTGATATTTCTTTAGATGATTTAACTGGCCAATCTCGCCGCAAAGAACTTGTGGTTCCGCGGCAAATTACTATGTATTTGATGCGTGAAGAGCTGGATGCCTCGTATCCGACCATTGGGCATGAGCTTGGCGGGCGCGACCATACTACTGCCATGCACGCCTACGCGAAGATCAAACGGGACTTTGATAGCGACGAGCGTATTCGTCAAGACATTGGCTCAATTCGCCAACGGTTGTATAATGGATAGTATAAAACTATCCCTCTATGACACAAGATAATCCATCAATTGAAGATCTCCTCAAAAATCAAACTGCTCCCGCACCAAGCGCATCGCATACAGCAGGGGCTGATGAAGGCGCGCAAGAGCAGCTTTCTGAAAAAATTGTCCACATAGAGCATACAGGATTAGAAAAGGAGGTTGAGCAAAAAGCTTCTCAGCTTGGTTTGGGGTATGTTGATTTTAGTCAGGCACCCATAGACCGCGAGGCTTTGCCGCTTCTTTCTCGTGAAGAAATGAAGGCGCTTTCCAGCGCAGTATTTTTAAGCCGCGATGGAGAGCTGCGCCTTGCCACAACCAACCCGACCGATGCGGTTGTTAAAAAAATGGAAGAGCTTGCAAACAGCGCGCGCGCGCACGCGGCCTTGTATTTGATTTCTGAAGCAAGCCTTGCTAAAGCGTTTGAAACATATGACCGCATTCCTAAAAAAGCAAAAATTCAAAATGCAGTGTCTATTACGGCTGATGATTTAAAAAAATACGAAGCTGATGTGTTGGACATTTCATCGTTGCCTGCAAAGCTGAGCACCATACCACTTACTGATGTAATGACTATTATCCTTGCTGCCGCGATTTCTGCGAATGCTTCTGACATTCATATTGAAGCAGAAGAAAAAGGTATTAAGCTTCGGTTTCGTTTAGATGGGATACTCCATGAGATGGCAACACTAACACGAGAGATGTGGGGCCATATGATTTCCCGCATCAAACTGATCGCCAAGCTAAAAATTAATATTGCAGATACGCCGCAGGATGGCCGTATTAGTATTGAGCTTCCCGATGACAAGCTGGATATCCGCGTTTCTACTATTCCAACTGCCTATGGAGAGAGTGTCGTAATGCGTTTACTGCGTGCGAGCAGCGTTGGCTTGCAGTTTGAGGATATGGGCTTGGCTGGTAAATCATTTAACGATTTAAAGCGCGAGGTGGAGCGGCCCAATGGTATGATTTTGACCACGGGACCAACCGGAAGCGGCAAAACCACTACATTGTATGCCATTCTCAACAAGCTTAATGACGAAGAAACGAAAATCATCACCCTGGAAGACCCGATTGAGTATAAGCTTCAAGGAATCAACCAGAGTCAGATTGATGCATCTCATGAGTATGGTTTTGCCAAGGGCTTGCGCTCCATCCTTCGCCAGGATCCTGACGTGGTAATGATTGGAGAAATTAGAGACCTGGAAACCGCTGATACTGCTATTAATGCCGCGCTCACCGGGCATTTGGTGCTTTCCACTCTGCACACGAACGATGCAGCTGGCGCTATTCCACGGTTTTTAGCGATCGGTGTAAAGCCATTTTTACTGGCGCCTGCAATCAATGCCATTATCGGCCAGCGTTTGGTGCGGAAAATTTGTGAGCAGTGTAAAGAAAAAATTGAGCTTGATAGCGCAACATTGGGGCGCGTGCTTGAGGTTGCAAAGTCAATACCTACTAACGCCGGTGCATCCATTGATCCAGCTGATGTTGTTTTTTATCATGGCAAAGGCTGCGATGTGTGTCACCACAGCGGGTACAAAGGGAGAATTGGTATTTTTGAAATTTTTACTATCACCCCGGATATCGAAAAAATGATTCTCGAGGGCAAAGTTTCGGAAAATGATATTAAACTTGCCGCGCAAAAAGCAGGCATGCTTACTATGGTTCAGGATGGCATGCTTAAAGCAGCAGATGGCATTACGACCGTGGAAGAAGTATTCCGCGTCACTGAATAGGATAAAAAAAGGAGTCCAGTGTTGCAATAGCACCGAACTCCTGTTTGCTGCGTTTCAGAGGGCTCCCTGTTTGCATAGAGTTTATGTTGATGCGGCCGCGACGAGCTCTTCTAGTGTCCAGAGCCGTTCTGCGTCCAAGAGCAGTGTGTCGATGATGAGAGGGTGCGCTTTTACTGTGCGGCTATCAATGAACTCGAAGCCCGGGTACCAATTACCCTTGTTGTCCTTGCTGAACATGGACTTGTCTTCGATGAACACATATTCTTCCTGGTTTCCATGTAAATCTTTGTACCGATATTGCGGCATATCTCACCTTTTTCGGGTTTGAGATGTTTTTTGCCTATTCAAAGGAACAGCGAAATTAACATTACTATGGACTACTAGTAGCGAAATGTCAATCAAAACTCCCTCTGTTAGCCAAGTTTTGCGAGTTTTGCGTGCGCGTCCGCAAGTTTCTGTTTTTCTTGATCAACCACTGTTTTTGGCGCGTTCTGGGTAAACTGCTTGTTGGCAAGCTTTGCTTCCATACTTTTGATGTATTGTTCAAGATTTTCTCGTGCTTGAGTCATCCGCACTTCTTGCTCTTGTAGATATTTTGTGCCGATTTTGAGATAGATATCAAACGAATGTGTGTGCGCTCGAATATATTCTTCATGCCCAGCAGGTTTTGAAGGAAGTACCTGGATGCGTATTTTAGTGAGCCATTCAACAATAAGCTCTTGTTCCTGGAACAAGTCTTTGTGTTGGGCGGTGGTTATGGCCGCATCAAGTTTTTCTGCGTAGGGGAGGTTGTGGTGAGTGCGTAAATCACGCAAGCTGGTAATGAGTTCTTGGAGCGCGCTAAAATCCGCCTCAATTGTTGGCTTGCGTAGCTTAGGCTGAGCCTTGGGCCACGTTGAACCCGCGAGGAATTCATCGTTCGCATCAATCAAGTTTTCTTTTTTCAGCAGTTGATAAATTTCTTCGGTCACAAAGGGAGTAAAAGGATGCAGAAGCTTGATTGCATCGAGCAGGATTTGCGGAGCAATAGTGTGGTCTTGCTGTTTGGATATTTCCACGTACCAGTCCGCTAGTTCGTGCCAGATAAAGTTATAAATTTTTTCTCCGGCAATGCCGAATTCAAATTTCTCGTAGTGGTCGCTTACGTCGTGGATAAGATGTTGGAGGCGTGATTGTATCCATTGGTCGGCAAGTGTTGGTGCGCTAGCCTTTTGCGTACCGTCTTGATGCATAATGATGAATCGCGAGATGTTCCAGATTTTGTTTACAAAGTTTCGGTAGCCTGCAACTTTTTCTTCGTAAAGCCTTGTATCGTTTCCAGCAGTAGTTGCAATAACCAACGAGAGGCGAGTGGCATCAGCGCCATACTCTTTAATCATGTCCAATGGATCAATTCCATTGCCTAAGGACTTTGACATCTTTTGTCCTTTTTTGTCCCGCACCAATCCGTGGAGGTAGACTGTTTTAAATGGCGCTTCTCCGAGCGCGTAGGTTGTCATTAAAATCATGCGTGCAACCCAAAAGAACAGGATGTCGTACCCAGTTTCCATTACACTGGTTGGGTGGAATGTGGCGAGGTCAGTACCTTTCTTTTTATTGCGGGCAATCCATGAATCCAGCGTATCGTCTGATTTAGGTTCGTCAAGTAGTGTCGAAAAGGTCCACAATGCGGATGAGAACCATGTATCTAAAGTGTCGGGGTCCTGCTCGTAGTTTTTTCCAGGCGAATCAATTTGCACTTTGAAGTCTGTGCGATCATTTTTGCTATACCAGACCGGAATGCGGTGCCCAAACCATATTTGCCTAGAGATACACCAATCATGCAAGTTATCCATCCAGTTAAAGTAGGTTTTGTTGAACCTGTTTGGAATGATTGTGATGTCCCCGGATGTTACGCTGTCCACGGCAATTTCTTTTAAGGACCGTTTTTTTCCTTTCCAGATTCTGGCTGGCGTATCAACGCTCACGAACCACTGTTCGGAAACGAGTGGCTCAACGGGGGTATCGCAGCGATAGCAAACGGAAAGATTGTGGGCAATGTCTTTTTGATCAGTAATCAATCCTTGTTTTTTTAATTCTGTGGCAATGATAGCTCTGGCATCGGTGGTGTACTGATCGGAGAAGTTGGCAAACCCATCATTAATTTTACCGTGCTCATTTATAACGGAAATAGTTTTTAAATTATGTGTGCGTGCCAGTTCTGCGTCAGCCAAGGAGTGCGCCGGGGTAACACCCAGAGCGCCGGTGCCAAAGTTCGGATCAATGGATGTATCGGCAATGATTTTTAATGCCAAAGGCGTGCCCAAAAAATTAGCAGCCAACGTTTGGCCAACATATTTTTTGTAACGCGTATCATTAGGATGAACCGCAACCGCTGTGTCACCCAATTTTGTTTCTGGGCGGGTAGTGGCAATGGGAATAGGAAAGTTTTTGTCGTACGTAAACGTATAGAGTGGGGCGTACTGTTCTTTGTGTTCCACTTCGTCATCAGCCAGCGTGCTCTGGCATCGTGTGCACCAGTTTACAATCCTGTGGCCACGGTAAATAAGCCCATCATTGTGCATTTTGATGAACATCTCAGAAACAGCCCGCGAGAGCCCATCATCAAGCGTGTAGCGTTCGTGCGACCAGTCGCAGGATGCACCAATTTTTCGAACCTGATTTTTAATAGTGCTTTGCGATTCCTCGACAAAGCTTTTTACTTCTTTTAAAAATGTTTCTCGGCCAATCTGTTGTTTGGTTTTTTTCTTTTTTTCCAACAGAATTTTTTCTACCTTATTCTCGGTTGCAATTGAGGCATGGTCAGTGCCCGGCACCCACAACGTCGGCCGTCCATTCATGCGTGCGTGGCGCGCCATAATATCCTCAATGGCAAGCATTACTGCATGTCCAAGATGCAAGGTGCCAGTTGCATTGGGCGGTGGCATGGAAATGCTAAATGGTTTGCCTTTGGCTTCTAAATCTGGTTTGAACAAGCCAGAATATTCCCACTTTTTATAGAGGGCGTCCTCAATCTTTTGCGGCTCATACGCCTTTGGCACGTCTTTGGATTTGGCTTGCGATTTACGGAGTTTATCGGTAGACTTCATATATCAAAAGCGTACTATACTTTACCCCAAAAAACAATGCCAAATATTGAAATTGTTACTCAAAAAATCAGCCTTGAGCGACTCAAAGAGCTTGCGCAGGAAGTGTTTGGGGATATGGTAAAAGTGGTGGTTGATGTTGAGCGCGCAATCATGGCCGCGGGCGGGGAGATGCACGCGGATTGCGAGCAGATATTGTTGGAAAATGGTTCAACACAGGAAGATCTCTGGGGCGCGAATATCTACCCAGACAGTACTGGTGAGGATTTTATTGAGTACCAATCTTTAATAAACATTCGTCCCAGAGTAGGCAACAGAGGTATGGAAATAGAAGATGAGGCCATTCGCTCCAAAGTCAAAGCAGTGATTGAACAATTAGTGCAGTAACATGCCCATCCATTCCAATACAGCACAAGGCCGCTGGCAAGAGTTAAGCTTTGCCGAACAAATGGGAAATATCGGCAGCGAAGTGTCGCGCGCAGCGAGCGCTGATAAGCGCGGTGATGTTGAGCGCAGGAACAAATCAATTGAGCGAGCTTTAGAGCTTGTTGATTTAACATTGCAGAACCAGGCAAGCCTGTTGCGCAGGCGAGAACTCGCATTGTTCCGAGGCACAATAGAGGCTGCGCGTGAAGGTTCGGCTGATGCAGGCCTGGCTGCGGCCGTGCACTACTGTTTGCCTTTTGGAGTATTGGCAAGAAAACACGTATGACGTTTACTAAAAAATTCTTCCAATTCACTAAAAAATCAATTGCAGAAGCAGGCGGCAAGGGAGCTTCCTTAGGGGAGCTGGGGAAGCCGTGCGTGGTAGGCGCCAAAATCGCGACTGAAGTATTCAAAGACGAGGATCGGGTGGAGGTGGATGCGGAGCGTGGGGCGGTGCGGAAGATTTGACAGTTACACGAGCTCCCAGTGCGCGTTGGCGCTTAATGATTCTGGAGAGTCAAACTGTTTTTTTATGATGCGTCGGTATGCGGCGCTTGCTATCATGGCGCCATTGTCTTGGGAGTAGGCAAGTGGCGAGATGAGTACCGTAACGCCCTTCGGCAGATTGTTCGCGATGGTTTCGCGAAGCAATGTGTTTGCGGCAACACCTCCAGAAAGGATGAAGGTCTTTGGTTTGACGAGTTCAACTGCGCGCAACGATTTGACTGCTAAAATTTCCACGATGGCGCTTTGGATGGAAGCTGCGAGGTCATTAATTGGCAATGGTTTTTTGCTCTTTTTTAAACTTTCTACCAAAAGTCGAATCGCGTTTTTCATTCCCGAGAAGCTGAACTCCAGGGAATCGCCTTCCATCATAGGTCGTGGAATATAAAAACTTTGCGGATCTCCAAGTTCTGCATGCTTGGAAATAGTAGGCCCGCCCGGGTAATCGAGGCCCAGCATCTTCGCTGCTTTATCAAACGCTTCGCCGGCCGCATCATCCCGAGTTTTTCCGATGAGCTTATACTCACCATGTTTGGGCATTAAAATGAGTTCCGTGTGCCCGCCAGATACTACTAGAGCGACCACTGGAAACTTTAAGGCATCAATTTTTCCATCAAGCAGTACAGAATAGATATGGCCTTCCATGTGATTGGTGCCCACGAGGGGCACGTTCCACGCCACGGAGAGGGTTTTGGCGGTTTCTACGCCTATATGGAGGCTTGTGGCAAGCCCAGGGCCTGCGGTTACTGCTATGGCATCAACAGCTGAAGGTCGCATTGTGCCGAGCGCTTCGTGTATAGCGGGGATAATATTTTTAAGATGGCTGCGTGCGGCTAGTTCTGGCACCACGCCGCCGTACTTGTTGTGCAGTTTTGCCTGGGAGATGATTACATTTTTTTGTACGTAAAATCTGCCGCTTTTGGCTTCCACTAAAGCGATTCCCGTATCATCACACGAGGTTTCAATACCAAGTATCATCATAACCGATTAAGGCAAATTAAATACGTTTCAAAGCTGCGGTCGCGCGAAGCTTGTGGCTTATAGGTCTGCACTTGGCTGAATGATTTTCGCGCTCGATGCGCCAGATTTTTTGTTTCTCCGCTTTGGAATAATTTAGCAACTACAGTGCCGCCGGGTTTAAGAAATTGTTCTCCTAATAGAAGCGCTTGTTCTACTAGTTCTTCCGAGAGAGCTTGATCCCGATCCTTAATTCCGCTTGTGCTGGGCGCGGCATCTGAAAGTAGTGCGTCAAACGGCGCATACTCGGCTAGTATTGAGCCAATATCATCGGCGAGAATATCGTGCACTATGGTGGTGACGTTTTTTGCGCGGAAGTGTACCGGAGAGAGGTCAACGCCTATGACGCGTCCAGATGGTCCCACCAGTTCACTCGCCACCTGCAGCCAACTACCAGGGGCTGCGCCAATATCAAGAACCCTGTCCCCAGGTCGTGGCAGATTAAATTTTTCCGCAATTGCCTTAAGTTTGTATGCGCTTCGGGCAAGGTATCCTTCGGCATGCGCCTTTTTAGCAAAGGCATCGTTGGGTATGAATGGTTTTGGCATATGGTACTACTATAGCATATGCAAAAGCCCCCACCGATTAGGCAGAGGCTTTTGCGAATACTCGTGATTACATGGCTGCGTCGTCGCTGCCCTCATCATTGTCCATGGCTGCGTCGTCGCTGCCCTCATCTTGGAAAATAATCATGTGATTATATCCTTTGCGCGCCTTTTTGCTAAGTTACAATTTAGCTTAAAAATGCGTGCCTAATGATAAAGAAATTTCCCTTAATTCCAGGATTGTGATCAGGTAATCCCGAGTAAGGTTTTTTCAGTATATCAGGCAATTGTTTTGCGTCAATAAGTAGTAATCCACAATTGTGGAAAAACCAGGCGCACGGAAAATGTGTGATTTTATGGTGCCCATCGAGGAATTGAATTGGAACGGAATTCTCCGAAATATCCGAGAGATTAAAGACCTTTTAACAGTCGTCCTCCCGGAGGCAGGCATAATTCCGGACTTTTCGACGATTTATGCCTAAACACATGGAACTCCCTTTTAGACCCAATAATT
>MOEI01000025.1 GCA_001889965.1 bacterium CG10_46_32 | reverse complement strand
TGACTTTATTCATTACTACAATACTGAGAGACCGCACATGGGGCTTAACATGAAAACACCACTGGAAGTGATTACAAGCTATTGACTAGAAAACATCAAAATCAAAAGCCCTGCATAGAGCAGAGCCTTGAATATTTTTTGGGGCGGCTAGAGGGGATCGAACCCTCGTGTCTGGGACCACAACCCAGTGTTCTACCATTGAACTATAGCCGCCACGTCAGCCACGAGCGACAGGCTTCGTGTCATCTGGGAGTACCCAGAGGCCACTGCGCCTTTTGCTCGCGTCTTCCTTTTCAATTCACTCCTTAACCTTGAGTACAAGGCCCAAGTAGTGAATTGGGAAAGAGATACTTACTTTCAAATTTTCTGGTGCCCCCAGCAGGGATCGAACCTACATCTAGGGTTTAGAAGTCCCTCGTTCTATCCATTGAACTATAGGGGCACGTCGTAGGTTTGATTCATTCGAGGATACTAGCCATTTAACACTAAAAAGTTTGTTTTGTCAATGTTTGCGCGATTTTCCATGGAAGGTTTTGTGTACGTCTTTAAGCCGTTTGTCTGTAACGTGCGTGTAGATCTGCGTGGTAGTGATTGATTCATGCCCAAGCATAACTTGCACTGCTCTAATGTCTGCGCCATTTGAAAGCAGATCTGTTGCGAACGAATGTCGCAAGGTATGCGGAGTGATTTCTTTAGTAATTCCTGCAGCCCGGGCATACTGTTGCACAATGCGCTGCACAGACCTTGGAGAGAGCGCTCGTTGATCTTGCTCTTTACGGCTTTCTGATTTTTGCGCGCGGTCGTGGGAAATAAACAGCGCAGCATCAACGCCTGCGCGCGCATCGAGATATTTTTTGATTGCCTCTTTCGCTGATTCAGACAAAAATATAATGCGCAGCTTGCCGCCTTTTCCACGGATAGTGAATTCGTCTTTTTTGAGGTTTACCGTATCGCGCGTGAGTTTGGTGAGTTCGGAAACGCGCAGTCCGGTTGAAAAAAGTGTTTCAAGAATTGCTTTGTCCCGCAGTTTTACAATAGCCGAAGCTTTTGATGCTTGCGGGGCAGCGAGTAAACGTTCCACGTCGTCGCCGTCAATAAAATCAACTTCCCGTGTTTGCTGTCGAGCAAGTTCAATTTTTTCTGGAGCAAGTGATTGTATATCTTGGCGCGATAAAAATTTAAGAAAGCTACGCAAGGCGATTAAGTGGTAGTTTTGGGTTTTAATGGAAAGCTGTTGGCCATGTTTTGGATCTTGGTACCTATTGAGCCAGAGTCGATATTTACGGATTGTTTCCATGGTAATCTGCGCAGCCAAAGGATTACCTGCCCCTGTGGCAAATCGTTTTAGGTAAAAATCATAATTACGCAAGGTTGCTTGCGAGCGGCCTTTTTCCAGTTCCAAATATTCCAGAAAGTCGGTGATAAGCAGTGCGATTTTTTTCATAGGTATACGTGTATTGTAAGACACAAACAGCGTATTGACAAATAGCAATCATTTCGGTAGTATATAGGCATTATCTACGGTACCTTGGTTGTGGCACGATCGACCGCAACTCAGATACCGCCTATTATTAAATCACAGATTTTTTGGACTCGCAGAGCGGGTTTAAGAAAAATCTGAATTATTACGGGCTATGTTGGACAAAAAGAAGAAGGATCGGATCATTGAAAAATTTAAAACACACAAAAACGATACTGGTTCCCCAGAAGTGCAGATTGCCATTCTTTCTGCAGAGGTTAAAGAGCTTACGCTCCACCTTAAAACCCACAAAAAAGATTTCTCTTCGCGCCGCGGATTGATCAAAAAAGTTTCCCAGCGCCGCAGACTCCTGCATTACCTACAGCGAGAGGACGAAAAATCGTACGAGAACGTTGTTGCGTCTCTACACATTAAGCGGCGCGCCGAGCACACACGCGCGCCAGAGGATGAAACCGCGATTTCCGAAGAAAGCACTCAAGCACCAGCTTCCGATTCCGAAGAAGAAGCAGAGGCATAAATTGTTATCATCTAAACCCTACCTGTTCGTGTAGGGTTTAGTGCGCTATGAGGGGAGTATGTATACGCGGACTCATGGTTTTGATCCAATTGGCTCGGGAAGAAAAATTACCGAATCCGCGTTCGCATTGGCCGCAGGGCAATGAGTATGCTAAAAAGCAGGGTTGACTTTTTGCTTAATTTCTTATAGCATAGGCGTATGGTTCAATACAAAGCGCAGCGAGTAGGAGTGTTTGTGGATGTGCAGAACATGTACTATTCCGCCAAAAATTTGTTCGATGCAAAAGTAAATTTCGGCAAAGTACTTGAGGAGGCCGTGGGCAGCCGCGAATTGATACGCGCTATCGCGTATACAGTAAAAGGTCCACAGTCCGACGAAGACAATTTTTTTTCAGCATTGGAAAAAATAGGCTTTGAGGTCAAGATGCGCCCATTGCAGGTATTTTTAGGTGGTGCAAAAAAAGGCGACTGGGATGTGGGTATTTGCATGGATGCGATTCGCATGGCATCCAAGCTCGACGTGGTAGTGCTTGTTTCCGGCGACGGAGATTTTGAATCATTGATTTCCTACCTTAAGTACAGCCATGGTTGTGTGGTAGAAGTAATCGCGTTCGGCAAGACAGCATCAAGTAAGTTAAAAGAAGTAGCTGACGGGTTTTTGGATTTAGGAGATCAAAAAAAGTTTTTATTAAAGAGATAATTATTAGTTGTGGCACTAGCGTCGAATGGGTTTATTTAACTTCTACTGGTCACACGACGAGCGGAGATTAAATAAGCTCCTTTGCGGCCTATTGCCGAATGAGGAGTTTTTGTATGGAAGAGAAAAAGTATGTAACCTCGGTTGGCGGTTCTGAGATTGTGTTTTTAACCGGCAAGCTCGCGTTGCAAGCCAATGCATCTGTTTTGGCGCGCCTCGGGGGAACTGAAGTGCTTGCCACGGTTGTTATGCCGGGTGAGGCTCGGGAAGACATTGGCTATTTCCCGTTGATGGTTGATTACGAAGAAAAGCTCTACGCCGCCGGGAAAATTAAGGGCTCTCGATTCATTAAGCGCGAAGGCCGCCCTACGGACGAGGCTATTCTTTCGGCGCGATTGGTGGATCGAGCTATTCGGCCACTGTTTCCGAAGTGGCTTAAGAATGACGTGCAGGTAATTTTGTCCGTGCTTTCGTTCGACAAAGAGAATGATCCGGACATAGTGGGACTGAATGCGGCCGCAGTTGCGCTTTCTATTTCTGATGTGCCATGGAATGGCCCTATTGGAGCGGTGCGTGTGGCGCGAAAAAATGGCGAGTGGATTGTAAATCCCAGCTATGTAGTTCGTGCTGAGTCTGAGCTTAACCTGGTGGTTGCGGGTACTGCCGAAAAAACCCTCATGATTGAAGCTGATTCCAAAGAGGCTACTGAGGAACTTGTGTTTGAGGGCTTACAGTTCGCACAAACGCAACTCAAAAATCTTACTGATGTGTGTTCCAAGATGCAAAGCGAGATCGGCATTGCAAAAAAGAGCGAGCCCGTGGCGCCGGCAACAGAAGAAGATGGTTCTGGGGTTGATCCAGCCAAAGAGGCAGAACAGTTTATTAGCGAGCGAATTGGCAGTGTGCTGTTTACCGGACCAAAAGAAAGCAAGAGTTCCCGCAAACAAGCAGTGGTAACTATACTCGAAGAGCTGGAAGAGCATTTGCGCACGCTTCAAGTTGGCAAAGAAAAGCGCAAGCTTGCATCTTCTGTTGCAGAAAAATGTATTGAAAAAGCAGTCACACAGGCTATCCTTAAAGAAGGCAAGCGCGTTGATGGCCGCGCACTCGACGAAATCCGCCCTATTGCTGTTGAAGTTGGCTTGCTTGCCCGAACACATGGTTCAGGACTTTTTTCCCGCGGAGAAACCCAGGTTCTTTCTGTGGTAACACTGGATTCACCGGGTTCAGAACAGATTCTTGATACACTTGAAGAAAATGACACAAAAAAGCGCTACTTCCATCACTACAATTTTCCTCCATTTTCAGTTGGCGAAGCAGGCCCGTTGCGCGGCCCAGGCCGGCGTGACATTGGCCATGGAGCGCTTGCGGAAAAAGCATTGATTCCCATGCTTCCCTCAAAAGAAGATTTTCCATACACCATACGCGTGGTGTCTGAGGTGTTGGGTTCAAACGGCTCTTCTTCTATGGGATCAGTGTGCGGCTCAACACTTGCATTGATGAACGCGGGCGTACCCATCAAAAAGCCGGTTTCTGGAATTGCTATGGGATTGGCTTCCGACGAAGAAGGTAATTACAAAGTCCTCACTGATTTACAGGATTTAGAAGATGGCCCAGGAGGCATGGACTTTAAAGTCGCGGGAACAGCCGACGGCATTACCGCGATTCAGCTGGATACAAAAACGACAGGTCTTTCTAATGAAATTCTTAAAGAGACGCTTGATCGTGCAAAAATCGCGCGTTTGGAAATTCTTAGCAAGATAGAAGCGGTCATCTCAAAGCCAGCTGAGCTTTCCCCGTATGCGCCACGCATCACCAGTATTTCAATCAATCCGGAAAAAATTCGCCTTGTTATAGGTTCTGGCGGAAAAACCATTAATGAAATTATTGATGCGTGCGGTGTTGAAATTGATATTGATGATGATGGTTTAGTAATGATCACTTCTGAAACCGCAGAGGGTGCTTCCAAAGCCGAAGAGTGGGTTCGGAATTTAACGCACGATGTTTCAGCCGGAGAGAAGTACCAAGGACGCGTTACGCGCGTTATGGATTTTGGCGCATTCGTAGAAGTGCTTCCAGGCAAAGAAGGATTGGTGCACATCTCTAATCTTGCAGAAGGACATGTTGAGCGAGTCGAAGATGTCACTAAAGTGGGGGACACACTCGCTGTTGAAGTTATGGAAATTGATGAGCAAGGAAGAATCAATCTTCGGGTGCAAGGAGTCGTCAAAGAATCTCCTCGCAGAGACAGTGGCGACCGTGGCCAAAGGTCTGGTGGTTCGCACGGAGGAGCTCGTCCGTTCCGTCCAAGAAGGTAAGAGCAGTCCGAACTAATCTGTACACAAAATGTGTTCAACCCCTCCGTCTCTACACGGAGGGGTTTTGGTTCTGGTTTGCTCGTGCTACACTGGCACTATGCAGAATAAATCATACTACCAATTAGGGCCTGTTGCGGGCGGCTTGGGCATTAGTGGAAGCGTGACTGCAACGCGGCCGTTTCGCCGATGGAATATCTTTCCATTTGTGTATGGCTTGGTTGCGCTTGGGGTTATTGCGTTGGTATTTGCGTGGGCAACATCCCGCGGCAGCTTGCCACTTGCGAGCGCGCTTCCAGACACCGTATCCTGGTATGGGCGTATTACCATTCCGCGCGCTACTGCCTGGTGGAGTCGGATTATTTTTTGGCAGGATCCTTTGGAGAAGAGTAGTGATGCGCTGAAATTAGTAAGCTCGCTTGATCTGGTGCATTGGCATGGAAAAACATTTGCCGGCGATATCCTACCCATGCTTTCCGGCAGTATTGAGATTGCTGAGCTTTCGAGCGGAGAAACAGTGCTTGCGGCTGGTCTTTCAAACACAACCACCTGGTACGCGCTTTTTGAGGGTGTTTCTCAGGATCCAGAAGCTATACATACCGAAGAAATTTCTCTAGAAGGCGTATGGCAGAGTATTGCCCCGCAGCATAGCTCTTTTGCTTGGCAAATTCGCGGCCAGAAGCTGTATATTGCAAGCAGTGCATTCGTGCTTGAGGAATTGGGCGAGCCTGGGCCAGATACTGTGTTGCGAGCTCTGCAGGACGCAGAATCAAAAGGAACAACAGGGGTATGGTATGTGCGGACCCCAGAAGGCTCACTGAGCAGGAATCCATATAGTAAAACATTGCTTGAGGGAGCTCGGTTTCCTTTGGTACTTGACATTGATGTTTCCCCAGGAAAAATCAAATTTAGCGCGCCAAAAAGCGCAGACAACAAGCTGTCAAGTGTTGACGCAAGCGTACTCCAGAACTTATATAGCTCTTTGGATTCAAGCATGGTGCTGTATACATCTTCTATTGGGCAACAGTACAAAGACTGGCGTTCTTTATTTTCCGAAGATGCACAGCTGAATCTTGCAAATACAGAAGCATTATTGATGGATTTGTACGGGGTAGATAGTGCCTTGTTTTCTGAATCTCTTAAGGATTCAGAGCTTGTATTCCTTATGTCAGATCCTAAGGAACAAGTGCAAGATGCGGAATCTGATTGGGTGGCCGTGTTTTCTAGTGCACCTGAAGACGTATTAAAGCGCGTTGCAGAGACATTGTTTGCCATAGGCCATCCATTAGATGTTCCTGTAAAGCTTGCTGACGGATCCATAATGGTTGAATTGCGTGCGGACACAGAAGGTATTATATGGGAAGACGTGTTTGTGCCTTATAATGGCGCTGAGTTAGTATTTGCCTCTTTGCAGGGGGCAGGAGAAGTGCATGGGTATGCGGTAGGAACTATTCCGGGGATAGGGATAGTATTAACAAACAATATTTCGCTTATACATCGCATAGTACTGGCTCAATCACACGCAGAAAGAGCATCTGACATGCCGAGCTGCGGGCCAACGACTCCTCGTACGGCTGGATTTCGGATTTCGCGCGGAGTGGTGCGGGATTTGTTGCCTCTTATTCCATCTATTCAGCAGATAATTTTGTCAGATGATGCAACTGGAGGAGTTATTGGGTGCGTAGTACTGCAATTAAGTAGTAGTCAACAGTAAAGGGGATTGACTTTTGCATTTAGGTGTGCTACAATGTATATGTTCTCTACTTTTTTGAACTTTAACATTGGAGACCGACCTCCAATTCAAAACAAAAACAAAAAACAAACGGTGTCTGGACCGGGAAACAAAAACAAAAAAGTACGGTTCGTTCGTATACAGATGAACGCAACCACATAGAAGGTAGAGATATGCACTTTAAAAGTCGGAATCGTGCCCTAACGTAGGGCTGTTTGAAAGCAAAATGTTGGATTGCCTAGGAACATGGACGTGACATGAGTGATGTCTATATTCCTAGGTAAGCCAGCTGCCACAAGCAGTCATCAGGGGGGCGCAGTTGGCCTATTTATTAATTATAAAGAGGCGCTCACTGCGCCCTCTAACGAGTCTTTCATTATACCGCACCACCTATGCAGGCAAAACGCCTGTTTTTTTGTTTTTGATATGATATACTGTAGCTACTATGAATACCACATTATTTGATACCGCCTTTTTAAAAGAACAAAAGCAGATACTATCTGCACGCAAAGTAAAACTAGAGGAAGATCTCGCTGCCAGGGGAACTAAAAAAGCATCTGATCCAAACGACTATAGGACCACCTACCAGGAGTATGGAGATGATGAGGAATCCAATGCCGCTGAGTACGCGCAAACCGAAACTAACCTTGGGGTAGTAGAAAAGCTTGAGGATGAACTCAAGAAAGTATCTGCAGCGCTTGGGCGCATTGAGAGCGGAACCTATGGCGTAGATATTAAATCTGGAAAGCCTATCCGCATAGAACGGCTCAAGGCAAATCCAGCTGCTGAAACCGACATCATTCTCACATGAGTTCAAAGCGTGCCATAGGGATAGCTTGTGTTGGGTTAGTGCTTGATCGCACGCTCAAATACTTAGCGCAGACAACCCCTGAATATACTGAGGGAGTTTTTACTGCGAACCACGCGCTTGGTTTTAAGCTTCATGTAAATACTGTATTTGCGTGGAGCCTTCCAATTTCGAACACCGTTGCCTTGTGGTTTGCGCTCGCAGTGATGGCTGGTCTTGTCATTGTGCTGTTCAAAAAACGTGCTCACCCTGAATGGACTGGACTGTGGCTTGTGCTTGCGGGAGCAATCTCAAATATAGCAGACAGAGTGTTGTACGGCGGAGTGATTGATTATATTGTTATTCCGTTTTCAGGTGTGGTGAATGTTGCCGATCTACTAATCATTGTCGGCGTGGGACTCTTAGTATTTCCACGCAAGGCATATGCTCACTAATATTGTTTCGTGCGCAGTCCTCGGTTTGGCTGGCGAACCAATTACTATTGAGGTTGATGTTTCGCGCGGGTATCCGACATTTATTGTGGTTGGGTTGCCGGATAAATCTGTAGACGAGTCGCGGCAGCGCATTCCAACCGCGATTCGCAATTCAGGATTTGAGTATCCATTTGCCAAGCGCGTGGTTGTGAACCTTGCGCCGGCTGATTTAAAAAAAGAAGGCGCTTCGTATGATCTTCCCATTGCCGTGGGAATTTTATTTTCTACAGAACAAGTTCGCGCTGACTTGCGCGAATCTGTATTTGTGGGAGAGTTGGCGCTTGATGGCAGCGTGCGTGGAACACGCGGAGTACTACCTATTGCGCTCTGGGCTCGTGATTCCGGGTATCGGTATGTGTATGTGCCCGCCTCAAACGTAGCCGAAGCAAGTGTGGTGCACGGTATTAACATCATGCCAGTTGCAACGCTTGCTTCTTTAGTTCGGCACCTGAATGGGAGAGAGTTAATTATTCCAGCTGAACACCTACTCGTCCCTACAGCCATACGCGCAGATTACTCCATTGATTTTTCTGATATCGCAGGACAAGAGCATGCCAAGCGCGCTCTTGAAATTGCGGCCGCAGGAAGCCACAATGTGGCAATGTCAGGGCCGCCGGGTTCAGGGAAAACCATGCTCGCGGGAAGCATGGTGACTATTTTACCGGATTTAACATTCGAGGAGCAGCTTGAGGTTACTAAGATTTATAGTATTGCCGGACACCTTCCGCCTGATACATCGCTTATTAACACGAGGCCGTTCCGTAGTCCGCATCATACTGCCAGTGGCATTGCGCTTGTCGGTGGAGGCGCGTTTCCGCGCCCAGGAGAAATTAGCCTAGCGCACCGCGGAGTTCTTTTTTTGGATGAGTTCGCGGAGTTTTCCCGGTCTGTATTAGAAAATTTACGGCAGCCGTTAGAGGACGGGCACATTACCATATCCCGCGCCCAAGGAAGTGTTACCTTCCCAGCTCGGTTTATTTTAGTCGCATCCTTTAACCCCTGTCCGTGCGGGTTCTTAGGAGACGCAGATCGCAACTGCGTGTGTACGCAATCACAAATTATAAAATACCGCACTAAAATATCCGGCCCTATTGCAGATCGCATTGATTTGCACGTGGAAGTGCCAAGACTGCCATTTGAAAAGCTTGAATCAATTGGAGGGGAGTCCTCGGCCGAAATACTCAAACGCGTTAATCGCGCTCGCGCAGCACAGCATGCGCGCCTATCTCCGTTTAAGGTGCTCACCAATAACGAAATGAACGCACAGCTTGTTCGGCAGTTGTGCGTGCTTGATGCTTCCTCCCGAGATCTTATTAAGCAGGCAGTGAATACCATGCACCTTTCCGCGCGTTCGTTTCATCGAGTGCTCAAAGTTTCCCGCACGATTGCGGATTTGGCCGGAGAAGATGCAATTACTGTATCTCACATCGCCGAGGCTCTACAGTATCGCCCCAAAGGCGACTAGAAGTAGTCGAGTGGATTTGCTCTGTTGCCGTTCACCCTGACTTCAAAGTGCACGTGCGGTCCAGTAGAGCGCCCGGTTGATCCAACAGCTGCTATGACGCCTCCTTTTTTAACACGATCTCCTTTTGTAACGCCAAGCTTGCTGTTGTGCGCGTACAATGTTTGAATGCCATTACCATGGTCAATAATAATGTAATAGCCATACCCGCCCGCGTTCCAGCCTGAGGTTGTTACAACACCGTCTTCGGCCGCATACACGGGCTGTCCTGTTTTGTTGCCAATATCAATTCCCGTATGCCGCCATCCGCGGAAGTACTGGGTGATGTGTTTGGCGGTTGTTGGCCAGTTAAATGTTCCCACGGCAGATGGGGCTGGTTTAAAGATGCTCGAAAGATCCGCAAGCCCAGTTGATGGCGCGGGTGCTGGGCGAGCAGGCGCAGGCGGGATTCCGTCTGGCACAACAACCTTGGCGCCAATAACGAGCTCTGATGCATCTGCAAGTTTGTTGACTTCAAGAATATCTTCCGGTTTTGCGCGGTAGCGCGTGGCAATTGCGTTTAAGGTGTCTCCACGAGAGATGGTGTGCAGTACACCGGTAACCGGCAAAATAACAAGATTTTGACCAGGTTTAATAAAGTCGCGCGGCCCGAGTTTGTTTTCCCAAAGAATCGTATTAGTGCTTACGTTAAATAGTTCCGCAACTTCTGAGATCGTGTCTCCATTTTGCACTACATACGTAACAATGCTGTCGCGTGGCTTTGGGGTGATGTCTGTTGCTGGCAGATCCGGCTTGAGTACTGAATCCCCATTTCCAGATACTATTGTTGTGTCTTCAGTGTAGGGTAGTTGGCCTGTTGGCTCAACTGAACTTTGCACGCCGATTCCAGCAAGCGCTCGTTCGGGCATTTGAGCGTTTTGTGCGGCTGCATCTGCTGCAGGAATGCTTTCTTCAATGTATAATTCATAGTCGCTCTGGCTGATAAGCAATGTGTACATGCCGGAGTTTCTTCCAACCTCTTCTGGTCGCAGTTCGCGCGCTTTAAGGTTTGCTGTTGCAACAAACATAGAGAGAACAACAAGTCCGCCATAAAACAAAACATTGCGGCTGAAGTTTTCTCCGAATTGGCCCTGGCCGTATTCCTGTAGTTTTCCAAATTTTGCTTCGACTGTTTTGAACCCTCGATACAGGGGCAGTCCAAAGATCCATACCACGACTTTGAACACATGATTCGCAATAAATTTAACGCCCCAGAGTACTGCGCCTACTGTTTTGAGCGCAAATAAAACGATTCCAGAAACAAGGGTCAATAAAAGCACTGCATTCTTTTTTGCCAAAAGAACGTTTCTTGAAGGTTTACGCATTCGTTTGTAGGTATTTCCGTGTTGTAATCTCATAGTAGACTAGATACAATTATACCGCATTATAGGCAAAAGTGTTACCTAAAAAGCTAAAATGCATTGATTTTTGGGCGTAAAACCTATATGCTATTGGTATACCTATGGCAGAATACAACCATATTGCAATTGAGTCAAAGTGGCAGAAGCGCTGGGAAGAAGAGGGCGTTTTTAGAGCTTCTGATAAGCCCAAGGCCTCTAAAAAGAAATATATTTTAGATATGTTTCCCTATCCTTCAGGGGCAGGCTTGCACGTTGGCCATCCGGAAGGGTACACGGCCACAGACATCTATTCCCGTTTTTTGCGCATGAATGGGTATGAAGTATTGCACCCAATAGGCTGGGACGCGTTCGGGTTGCCCGCTGAAAACTACGCAATCAAGAGCAAAGTGCATCCTAAAGAAAGCACCGAAGCAAACATTAAAACATTTACGCGCCAAATAAAGTCGTTTGGATTTTCGTACGATTGGACGCGCGAAGTTAACACAGCTGATCCTGCGTACTACAAATGGACTCAGTGGCTGTTTTTGCAGTTGTACAAAGCAGGGCTCGCATACAAGAAAGCTGCTCCCGTAAACTGGTGTTCATCCTGCCAAACGGTTTTAGCAAACGAGCAGGTAGTTGATGGTACGTGCGAGCGCTGCAGTTCCGAAGTCATCCAGAAAAATTTGGAGCAATGGTTTTTTAATGTTATTGGCAATGATCCAAAAGGAAAGCATGGTTCATATCCCGAGCGCTTGCTTTCTAACTTGGAAACTTTGGATTGGCCAGATCCTATTAAACACATGCAGCGGAACTGGATAGGGAAGAGTGAAGGATCTGAAATCACGTTTTCCATTGTCATTGCGAGCGAAGCGAAGCAATCTGATAGCCGCGATGGACGTGTTGATAAGATTGCTTCGTCGGCGAATACGCCTCCTCGCAATGACATACGGGTCTTTACCACGCGGCCGGACACATTGTTTGGGGCAACCTATGTAGTGCTCTCTCCGGAGCATGCATTGGTTTCTGAATTAAAAGGCCACATTCAAAATTGGGATGAAGTTGCATCGTACATCAAAGCCGCTTCCACTAAGAGCCAGCTTGAGCGCACGGATTTGGCAAAAGAAAAAACTGGGGTTGAACTAAAAGGTGTTAAAGCAATTAACCCAGGAAATAATAAAGAGATTCCGGTCTGGATTGCAGATTATGTGCTATCAACCTATGGCACGGGCGCGATTATGGCAGTACCTGGCCATGACGAACGTGATTTTGAGTTTGCAAAAAAGTTTAAGCTCCCAATCAACCAGGTGATTGATAATGGCGAGGACGTGCCATCAGATGTTCCGGGAACAATAATGAATTCAGGAACGTTTGATGGCATGGATTCAGAGAAGGCGAAATGGAAAATCACAAAACATGTCAAAGGTAAGCGAACCATCCAATACAAGCTTCGCGATTGGCTTATTTCGCGCCAACGATACTGGGGCGCGCCAATTCCTATTATCTATTGCGATACCTGCGGAGAACAGCCAGTTCCAGAAAAAGATTTGCCCGTTACCTTGCCAAATGACGTAGATTTTAGGCCAAAAGGGGAATCTCCATTGGCTCGGTCAAAGTCTTTTCATGACGTGAAATGTCCGCAGTGCGGCGCTGTGGCGCGCAGAGAGTCAGACACCATGGATACGTTCGTGGATTCTTCGTGGTATTTTTTGCGGTACATTGATCCACGCAACGAAAAAGAATTTGCAGACAAGAAAAAAATAAAAGCATGGATGCCGGTTGATATGTACGTTGGAGGAGCTGAGCATGCGGTACTGCATCTTTTGTATAGCCGCTTTGTCACTATGGCATTGCATGATTTAGGGTATGTGGATTTTTCCGAACCGTTTCTTACATTGCGCAACCAAGGATTGATTATGGGGCCTGATGGGCAGAAGATGTCTAAGTCCCGCGGCAACGTGGTTAATCCAGATGAGGTTATTGCGCAGTTTGGAGCGGATTGCATCCGTATGTACGAGATGTTCATGGGTCCTTTGGAGGACGCAAAGCCTTGGGACACCAACGGCATTGTGGGCGTGCGGAGATTTTTAGAGCGCGTGTGGAACGCGCACGCGTTTGTGGATACAGCATACCTAAACGAGGAGCAGGAGCGTATCGTGGGCCGTGAATTAGCAAAGACCATTAAAAAAGTCCAAGACGACATTCAGTCATTTGGATTTAACACCGCAGTTTCTCAGTGTATGATTTTTATCAATACTCTCTACAAGCATGAGCGGATCAGCACGCACGATTGGGAAGCATTTCTGAAAGCGTTGAATCCGTTTGCTCCGCATATCACCAATGAGTTATGGGAAATACTTGGCCACAAGAATGTTATTGAAAAAGAAACATGGCCCGAAGTTGATGTGTTGTTGCTTAGCCAAGATGAAATCACCTATGCAGTGCAGGTGAATGGCAAGCTGCGAGGCACGGTTGTTATTAGCGTTGGCGCCTCTGAAGGTGATGTTGTTAAAGCGGCAAAGGGCGAAGCGAACGTG
>MOEI01000002.1:13717-13948 GCA_001889965.1 bacterium CG10_46_32 | reverse complement strand
CCGTAATCACCAGCGCCTTGCCGGTTCCGGTACCCGCGCCTTTTATCGCTAGCGTCCCCCAGGGTGTCGTCGTCCCGATGCCGACGTTGCCGTCTTGTTGAATCCTCATCCGTTCAGATAAGGTGGCGGAATCCACGCTATTTGCGTAAAACGCCAAATGACCAGTTCCAGTATTCGTGCTTAACATCTGAATCCCCGCCGCATCATTAGAATGGGTTGATCCTTTGAAGC
>MOEI01000002.1:509-13687 GCA_001889965.1 bacterium CG10_46_32 | reverse complement strand
AATCGTATTCCTGCCGTTGAAGCTCCGTTATACACTACAAGATTTGTGTCGGGTGTCGTCGTCCCGATGCCGACGTTGCCCGTGCTTGTGATTCTCATCGCTTCTGTTAACGTATTGGCATTATTAACCACAAATTGAAGATTACCGCTCCTAGCACCTGCACTATCGTAATCATCATCTTTACCGCCTATTATTTGGGCTATCCAACTTGAGGTTCCTAAATCATTTCCGATTGTAAAACCTAATTTAACACCCTGGCCTGTTTCTCCAGAAGCCCAATCACTATTAAATAAATTAAGGGCTTCTAAGATACCATTATCCTCCGAACCTTTAACATGTAATTTCGCCGTGGGCGCCGCCGTCCCAATCCCCACCTTTCCATCAGCCATCACTACAAAGTCCGTGTTGTTGGATGTGTCCGAGACAACGAACGCCGGAACCGTGCCCTGGCCCTCTACGGACAATCTGCCCCAAGGCGTGGTGGTGGCAATGCCCAATGTTCCGGCAAACGTGGTGTTGCCGGTTCCGGTGAATACGTTGTTGTCCGCGAGGTGGGCAAAGGTGGACGTGGAAATATAGCCCAGCTGGCCGCCCACCGAGCCGAGAATCTGGCCGGCTGTTCCAAGGGCGAGAATCTCGAACGCGCCTGCGGACGCTCCCCGCACAAAGCCGCCGGTGGTGATGCCGGAAACATCCAGCCCCAGCCCTCCATAAGTGGGTGCAACGGCTGTTGCCTGCCACGCACCCTGCACCACTTGGCCGGATGCGTTGACCGCAAAGCCGTTTGCGCCGTCGTTCACGGAGAGCACCCAGTTGGGAGTGGATGAGGCAATGCCCAGGTTGCCGCCATATCTGTTGATTATCACATTATTTGATGATAACTTGCCCCCGATCTCCAAATTGCCAGTGCCGGATGAAATAAAGTTAAAGGTAGAGGTGGCAGAAGTTGAGGTAGCTACAAAGTACGAAGCATCTACCAGGCTGGTAAATCGTGCGTTGCCGTTTACATCCAGCTTGTAGGTTGGCGTAGTGTCGTTGATGCCGACGTTGCCGGTATATTCAAGCGCCAAAACACTTAAACCTGCTCCTCCTCCTGAAGATGATGTATAAAACAATGAGTTGGAAGTTTTAACTGTTTCCCCAAAAGCCCAATCCCATTGTCCGCCCGTCTGGAAATCAAACGCGACCGTGCCGGTAGTTATATCATTCCTGTTTAATCGTATCCGTGGCTGTATGCCGGTTATTCTTAAATCAGGATTTTCTCCGGGACCGGTAATGTCAACGAGACTACTCGGGCTTGAAGTGCCGATCCCCACGTTGCCGCCATACCGGTTGATGATGACATTGTTGGCGCTGGTTGCTCCGCCGATCTCCAAATTGCCGGTGCCGGATGAAATAAAGTTAAAGGTTGATGTTGCAGAAGTTGAAGTTGCTACAAAGTACGAAGCATCTACCAGGCTGGTAAATCGTGCGTTGCCGGTTACGTCTAGATTGAACGTTGGAGATGTGTTGCCGATACCGACGAGGCCCGCGTTGTTTATAGCAAAATAGGGTGTGGTATTAATTACCGTGCCTTTGCCGATTTGGAATACATCGTTATCATCCCCTGCTCCGTCGGTAATGACTCCCGCCCAAAAGTCCGTGTCTCCTGTGGTTGAGGAATCAAACACAATGGCAGGAGAACTTGTGGAAACTTCTAAATCAAAATTAAAATCAAACCGCTTTGTGTTAATGTCCCAGGAGAGCGTTGCGTTAGGAAGGAGTGTGCCCCGCTCAAATACCAAGGCCATGGCCTCGGTGTCCGCGGTTGCGTTGTCCGCGTTAATGGTCCAGGTAAGTTCGTTGCTTTCCCCGCCCGAAACCACGCCAACCAAAGTGGTGGCGTTGATGGTGTCCGCGTAAAGCGTGTTAAACGGCGTTTCCACGCTTCCGATGTTGGAGTTGGCGCCTGCCGTTAAAAAATCATTTCCCGCGGCAATGGTAATGGAATTGCCGGGCGCGTTCAGGCTGATGGTGGAAGGGCTGGTAATAGTGAGATTGGTTGCGGTTGAGGAAATGGTTGAAGTGGCGCTGCCAGTTCCCAGGTTAAATACTCCGCTAAACACGTCCAGCAAATTGCCAATGGTTAACGCGTGGCTGAAGGTGGACGTTGCTGTGGTGGAATTGACGTTGATGTTCGCGCTAAATGTGGCCGTGTTCGCTACCGCGAGCGTGGATTCAAACGTTGCCGCGGAAACCGCCCGCAACATCCCCTCGGTGGTGAGGTTGCCAGAGAACAGGCCTGCTCCGGCAACAGCGAGCGCTGATGACGGCGTGGTAGTGCCAATGCCGAGTCGGTTGGTAATGGTGTCCACCGTAAGCGTGGTGTTGGTTCCATCCGTGACTTCAAAGGCATTGCCGCTTGAGGTGGCAATGCGCAAAGGATCTGCAACAACGAGGGATGCGAACTGCCCGCCGATCGCGTTAAGGGTGGTGGTACCGCTTGCGTCTGTTTGGAACGCGAGGTAGTTTGAGGTATCATAACCGGTCGCGAATTGCGTGGCAGTGGTGGTGGCGATTTGAATATTGTCTTGGAACAAGAAACTTGCGGTGGCGCCGCCGTAGGCGTTAAAGGCGATGACTCCTACACTGGAAATATCCGTGGTGTAGTAGTTGTTCGCGTCGTAGGCAAACGTGATTTGCGGACTGGCCACGCTTGACTGGAGGTGGAACGGAGACGATGGGTTTGCAGTGCCTATTCCCACGTAGCCCGAAGCCTGCTGTACGCTGAACTGGCTCAAGCCGACTGCGAATCCACCGGTTGAAATGGTGGAGGTGGCAGTAGTTGAGGTGGCGGTAAATGACGAGAGTGTGAGCAGGTTATCTATATACGCGCTTCCGCCAACGGAAAGAAGTGTACCCGGGGTGGTAGTGCCAATACCAATTCTGCCGCCATCTAAAATAGTGAACACATTGTTCGCGCCATCGTACACGTCCAAAATGTTACCAGTCCCCTGCTGGTACACGGCAAGCGTGGTTGAGGATGACCCTGATTCTGAAATAAGCGCCAAGGCCGTTGATGTTGCCGTGGTGATGCTTGAGGTTGATGAGGCGCTAACCGTGAACGCGTTGTTGAGAGCGAGACTGCCGGCAAACGTAGTTGCGCCGGTAAAGGTGGATGCGCCGGCCACCGTGAGGGTGCCGCCGATCGCAGTGTTGCCGGTCAGTGTTGATGCGCCAGCAACAGCCAAGGTGGACTCCATAGTTGCGGCTCCCTGTACCGTGAAGATTGATGCCGCAATAAGGCTTGAGTTGAATGTGGTGAGTGAGCCAAACGTAGCAGTTGAGTTGACGTTTAATACATCATTGTCCGATCCTCCAAACGAGGCATCTGATGCGGAGAGCTGATCAAACGATCCAAGCACCCCGCCCACAGAGTAGCCACTGATAGGCCCGTTGGTGATAACCGCGTGCGGAGAGAATGTTCCGCCAATGGTGAGGTTCTTTGCCACGGCAAGGTTGCCGCCGATAGTAGTGTTATCCGCGAGCGTGGTATCGCCGTTCACCGTAAGGCTTTGGGTGATAGTGGCGTTGTTCGCGGTAATGGTGTCGTTCACACGGAGCGGAGCGTTGACTGTGGTGGCGCCGTTTATGGTGGTGGGGCCGTTGAAGGTCGCATCGCCTGCTACGGCTAGCGCATTGGTTCGGATGAACGCGTCCGCGATGATATCTCCAAGGGCATGGATATCCTTGGCAACCATAAGGCTGTCGTTAAACACGACTGCGCCGTTTGCGGTAATAGCAGAGAATGTTGCAGGACCCTTTACCATGAGGCTGCCGGAGAGGGATGCGGAACCTGACACCGACAGCCGGCCGGCCGCAATAGCTGCGGCTGATACACCGCGCACAGCGAGACTGCCTTGATCTGATACGTTGAACACCTCGTCCCCGTTCGATGAAACTCCTTGCAAGAGAGCGCCGTTTCCAAGGGAGATGATTTGGTGTGCGCTGGCGCCAGGTTCGTTCTGGTTGGTAAACACGTTTGCCGCGCGCTGAAGCACAATCTCACCAACCATGAGCGTGCCATCGGATGCCGTGCCCAGGCGGGAGGGGTTGAGTAATGGGGTTGCCCTGTCATCCTGAGCGAGGGAGCGCAGCGACCGAGTCGAAGGATCTATGCCGGTATCCGCGTTAGGCCCTTCGACTCCAGCCTGCCTTGAGCGTAGTCGAATGGGCTCAGGGTGACGAAGGAAAGCCGCATACTGCCCAACTGGTTGGAGAATGGAACCTACACTTATTCTGGAAGACAACTCAATGGCCTGCCCGGAGAGCCGCGCAAGCGCAACCGAAAGATCGTTCGGGTTGAGGAATGAGATGGCGCTGTGGACGCTCTCTTGCGGCAGAGACAGAGCATTGGAAAGCGCGCCGCCAAATGAAAGGCTGCGCGGCACAAGATTACGAATGACTTCTGCGCCAGCGACAACACCGTTGTCCGTGGAGATACTATCAGTCGCGAGCACATTCCCTCCAGCATGACGAGACGTAGTGTCCAGCCCGAAGCGCGTTGCAAGTCGTTCGGCAATTCCCTCTTGATGAGTGGTGATAGACGAGAACGAGGTGGCTGCAAGAGTGATGGCTTTTTTGATTTCAACAACCGGCGCCGCAAGCCGCGAATTGGATGCGAGCGATGCAACCAACGACACGGATCCCTCTGCTGCCAAATCAAACGATCGGGTGACGGCAAGAGAAGTCTCCACGCCCCAGTGCGCCCACACCGTAGGCGGCGCTATGAACATGAACGCGATGGTGGCAGTGAGGGATGTCGCAAGCAGGCGGGTGGGCTGGAGTAACTGTTTGAATCGGGAGAATCGATTTTGTGCATTTTGTGCAGGGATCAGCCGCGAGGAAACCCGTGGCTTGCGCACCGGAAGCAAGGAAACATTCTTAGCGGAGTAGTTTGCGAGATAATTTTCAATCCACTCACGTTTGGTGTACCAGTTGCGCCCAATTTTTGTGCCCTGCAGTTTGCCCTGCCGGATGCGCAAAGACAAATAATCAGCAGAGTATCCGCGAACCTTTTTTGCGGATTCAGCAACAGAAAGATAGCCGCTCTTTGAAGCAGGCGCTGATAATTTCTTAGCAATCTTTTGTTTAGGCGGTATGCCTTTATTTTTATTTTTTAGCATGGGGACCTTTTTCACGTATCCGATAATTTTTTCTTTAAGAAAAACCTATCCGATACTGCTTTAATTATACCAAATTACGTATCGGATTGTCTATGGGTTATCCACATACTATCCAATACCAATCCGGAATGGCGTAGATTCTATCCTATCAGCCTGAACACAGGCCTCCAGAATGACGAAATTAAGCCGTCATGCTGGAGCGAGGGTATTCCCTTTCTACCCTGTCATGCTGGAAGGAGCCTACTCGCGACTGATAGCATCTGCGTGAATAACCAGATAGATTCTATCGGCGAGTACGCCTCCAGAATGACGAATAAAACATACCACGTATCGGATAAAAATTTTGCTATTAAAAACGCATCCGATATTGATTTACATACATTAAACGATGTATCGGATTACCTATAGCGCATCAATACGCTATCCGATACCAAAAACACCCGCCCAATGAGCGAGTGTTTTATTGGAGACCTAGAGCGAGAGCAATGGAAACGCTTACACTTCCATTGCCGATGCATCTCTATCTTTCAGCTTAAAAGAAGCCAGCCATAGAGCGCTAAAAATCCGATATAAAAAACCAGGATGCTTGCACAAAAAAATCTAGCTACATGCATTCCGCCAAACCAACCACCTTCTCCTCCCTCGCGGCTCTGCGTAATCCGTCGCCAGTAACCCAAACGGATTGCAAAAAGCACAGCCAAAACCCAAGCTCCTGTTTCGATGGTTTGAGCCAGATGCCAGGCATCGGTCCTCCACACCAACAGGCTTCTTGATAACAGGTACGCCTCCCTGTTATCACCGTTGTCGTAATCGCGATACTTGTTCTTCCAGCTCACTTCCGGATTCCACCACTGCTCGTTTTGGAAGGAGGAAAACACGCTCGTCCCATAGTGAAACTGGAGCGTGTCTGAAACGCCTTTTGCCATGCCCGCAATAAAAACAAAAAGAAGAATGGGAATGATTATTTTATGCATAGGATACCTCTATCATATACCCCTATTTGATTTGTTGCAAAAAAAGTCCTCTAGCCAAACGTGCGCTAGAGGACTTTTTTTTAACAAAGTGATGTTACCACCGGCGCTACTGTCCGGCGTCAGGCGCTGGCGCAGATCCTTCTGGAGTTGCCGCTTCCCAAACCCCGAACACCTTGACAGACACCCATCCGCACCGCTACAATATATTATATGAAAACTCATAGTTCCCTATATACCTATTCTGTATTTTACGAGGCCGCTCCTGAAGGCGGGTATGTTGCGTTTGTGCCGGCGCTGCCCGGCTGTCACACGCAAGGAGAAACTCTGGAAGAAGCAGAAACAAACGTGAAAGAAGCAATTGAAGCGTATTTGGAAAGTGCAGTAGCCAGCAACTGGATACCCGAAGAGTCAAAGTCGTTCCAAGGCGTAGTGCGCGTCCCATTTCCCGCGCGCGCATAATCACTATGCCGCACCTCCCCTCGCTTACTGCCAAGGATGTGGTTCAGGCGCTCAAGCGGGCGGGGTTTGTTAAAAACCGCCAGAAAGGGAGCCATCTCGTTTTGGTGCATCCGCAGTCCGGGACCCGCACCGTGATTCCGATGCACGCGGGCAAAACCATCAAGAAACCATTGCTTTATGCTATTATTACTGAGGCCAAACTGTCGGTGGACGCATTCTTGAATCTCCTGTAACGAGCCGCCCCTACCGCAAAAAAAGCCCTATAGTCAAACGTGCGCTATAGGACTTTTTTTTAACAGAGTGGGACTACCACCGGCGCTACTGTCCGGCTTCGGGCGCTGGCGCGGATCCTGCTGGAGCTGCCTGATCGGCGTTTGCGTTGATCTGCTCGTTGAGAGCAGTAACAATATTCGCAACATCTGCCCTAAGCTCCCCTACAGTCTGCTCCTGCGCGCTTAAAGACTTTTGCACGGCATTTACTTGGTTAAACAGCTGAAGTTTGATCACAAAGACAATTAATCCAAGAAGTACAATCCCATAGAATAAATTAAAATACTTTTGCATAGAGTGTTGATTATGGTTTAAAACCGGAGTACTCCGCCGCATGCCCACGGCCGGCTCCTCCTTACTGACCGGCATTTTCTCCTTCTGCTGGCTGTTCGTCGCTCGGCAAGGTAAGTGGCTTGGTGGTCTGCACGCGGACATTGGTTCGCTCGTTTAAGAACGTGGCAATGGTATTAATGTCTGAACGCAGTGATTCCACGGCCTGGGACTGGTTGGTAAGAGCCTGATCCACGTCCTTAAGCTGGCCAATAAGTTGGAGCTTGATGGCGAAAATCGCCAAGCTCGCTACAATGATCACATACAATATATTGAGATACTTTCGCATAGTGTTTAATTAGTTATTGATAGAGAGCGCTGCTATTTTTGCGCAGCAGCTTGAGCCTGAATCTGTTTGTTCAAAAAATCAGCAATGGTGCTTACGTCCGTGCGTAAACTAGTGATAGTTTGCGCTTGGTTGTTGATGCCAATCTGGACATTCCGAAGCTCATTGAATACCTGCAGCCGAACGATATAGAACCCAAGGGCAACAAGCACGAAAACGAAGGCGATATTGATATACTTTTGCATAGTTGTGTGCGTGCGCAAATGCGCTTAATACTAGTAAAAATAACACAGAGAGTTAAAGATATATAGTGGTAAGGGTCTGGAGAATTCATTATATCAAATGAATGGCTAATAATCAATGGTTTAGCGAAGTATGTTTTGAAGGGCAGGCCGCTCGCCTACTCTTTCAACCGTAAAAGTAATGCGCCCCAACACTTGTCCACGTTCGGTTGTCACCAGGACGCGCCAAACGTATACTGAATGGCGAGCGGGCTAAACAAGCGGACAAACTTCAATTTCTCAGAAATAAAGCCTGCGTCATAGTAGCGTACAAACATGATTCCAATAGAGGCAATTACAAAATAACCGCTAAGCACCATAAGCGAGGTGCTCACCTGGATATTAATAAACGTAATGTAGTCAGTAAAAAAACCGGCCACAAGCATCAAAGGCATAAGGTAGCGTTCGTACCGCTGGTACAAAGCTTTTGCGCGCTGATAGTGTGATCGGAAAAAAATCATAGTTTAGGTAGTTAACCTATTCAATATCTGCGAGATCAATCACTTCATCAATCCGAATCTGTGATACAAAATCCGGAATATGAGACACCATCACCAAGGCCCCTTGGTACGCATCCAACGCTTTCGCAATCACCGGTAAATGGCGGAAGTTAATATGGTTGGTTGGCTCATCTAAAATAAGCAAACCCGGCCGCATAAGTACCAGCCTGCAAAACGAGAGTAATCCTTTTTGCCCTTCGGACAATCCCCGAACCTCGCTTGCGAGCAAATGGCCATCCAGTAAAAATCCAGCTGCGGTAGAGCGCAACAGATGCTCATCATCCGAATCCTCCATGACCTCTCGTAAGGTATCGTACGCTGTTTTATTACTATCAAGGTTGCTGAAATCTTGCTTGTAGTATCCAATAGAAACATCCGGAGCAACAACAAACCCCTCCCCGGAACGGCCTGCGATTTTTTCGAGTAAGGTAGTTTTGCCGATTCCATTGGGTCCTGCAATTAAAAGGTGGGTGTTTTTCCGCACAGTAAGCTCAAGCTTCTTTTCTAGGGTCTTTCCTGCCTTTTGCGCGGTCACCTGGTGGAATTCAATAATCTTCCCGTCAAAATGTGTATCAAACTCCTGCATGGGTATGGTAAAATCCCGAATGGTTTTATCTTCGCGCCGAACCTCAACAATCTCTTCTTCTGCCTCTTCCGCGGATTCTCGCATCTTTTTCGCGACACCACGCAACTTACCTCCTTTGTGCGCGAACACCTCGGCCTTGGCGCGCTTCTCTTTGATCTGGGACTGCATGCGAGCATTGAGCTTGTTCTCGCGCTCAATCCGGCTCTTAATCTCTTCCACCACCACGTAGTAGTTTCCCGTATACTGCTCAAGCTTGCGGGTGTGCGCGTCCACATAGAGCACGCCATCCGAAAACGCGTTCAAAAAATCCGCATCATGCGAAATCACTATGACAGTTTTTTCGTATAGCATTAAATAGCCAGTAAGGTGCTCAATTCCCTGCTGGTCTAGATTATTTGTAGGCTCGTCTAAAAGCAGAATGTCCGGATTCTGGATGAGCGCATATGCCAAGAGCAGACGCGCCTGCTGGCCGCCAGAGAGCGCTTTAATTTTTCTATCCAATGGAATACCAACAAGATGAACAACAGCAAACACATCTTTGATCTGCTTATCAAGGTCATACTGCTTTTCTTTGAACGCGGTGGTAAAAAACTCTTGCACGGTTGTTTCTTTGGCTTCTTCGGGCATGGTCTGTCGCGCTAACGCAACAGTCGCGTCCGAAGGCGTGCGAAAAAGCTGCCCGGCCGTGGGTTTTGCTTCGCCCGTAATAAGCTTAAAAAGTGAACTCTTTCCAGCGCCGTTCTGGCCCATCAATGTAATGCGGCTTCCAGCACGTACGGAAAAACTCACTTCCTCAAGTAATGGTTTGTTTTCTTGATAGCCGAAACTAACTTCCGAAAATCGTAATACAACGCTTTCTTGTGCCATATTTCAAAAAAAGAACCCACCTAACAGTGGGTAAAAAAATAATATACTTATAATACCAAATAAAACACGAACAGTCAACTAGCAACACAGTACCAGTATAGTACCTCGTATTATTTTTTCTTTTTCTTGTTAGCCTTTGCCTCAAGCATAACTCGTTTTACCTCCAAACGCTTGGCTGTTTTGCGAGATTTAGATTTTTGATTCCGTGCGAATGCTTTTCTTCGTTTTGCCATATAAATAGGTATTAATAAAATCAGTGGCTCCGGGGGTGGGATTCGAACCCACGACCTGAGGATTAACAGTCCTTCGCTCTACCGCTGAGCTACCCCGGATTATTTGTTAATTTCAAAGTTCAAAATCCAAATATCAAATCTTTGACCTTCATTTGTCATTTGAGCTTTATCGTTTGGATTTGCTTCTAATAGTCATTCAATCGCTTCATAGTATCAGCTTCTTGGATTTTTTCAAGTGCTTTGGCTTCGATCTGGCGGATGCGCTCGCGGGTGACCCCGAACTCTTGGCCTACCTCTTCCAGAGTGTGCGCAATGCCGTCCCCGAGCCCAAACCGCATCTGCAGAATTTTCTGCTCGCGCGGCGTTAGCCGTTCAATGGCAATTTTTACATGATCCCGCAAAATCTGGAGCGATGCGATCCTATCCGGTGATACGGTTTTCACGTCTTCAATAAAATCACCCAAGGTTGAATCTTTGTCATCATCATCCCCTACTGAAGTTTCCAAAGATACGGTATCCTGAGAAATTTTACGGATGTGATGGATCTTTTCTAATTCTTCGCCCATTTCCGCGGCAATTTCCTCGGGCAGTGGTTCGCGCCCTAAATCCTGAATGAGCCTGCGCTCCACCTGTTGATAGCGGTTGATAGTTTCCACCATGTGCACGGGAATACGGATGGTGCGCGACTGATCCGCGAGCGCGCGGGTGATTGCCTGCCTGATCCACCAGGTTGCGTACGTGGAAAACTTATAGCCCTTGCGGTAGTCAAATTTTTCAACAGCGCGGAACAAGCCAATGTTGCCCTCTTGAATTAAATCCAAAAGCGAGAGTGATCGGCCAGTGAATTTTTTTGCGATGGAAACCACCAAACGCAAGTTTGCCTCAATTAATTTTTTCTTGGCTTCCAAATCGCCTTTTTCCTTGCGTTTCGCCAAGCTCACCTCTTCCTCGTTTTTTAAAAGCGACACGCGCCCAATTTCGCGCAAATACATTTGAATTGAATCCGCGGAAATATCCGAAAGATCCAAGTATCGCAATAAATCCTTTTCTGAAACCTCTTTCTTTTTTGATTGTTCTTTTTCTTCTTTTACTGCAACCTCCGCCAAAAGCCCAACCGTACCCAAAAAACCTTCGTCCGCTGATTTAAGCTCAATGCCGGAAAAATCCATCTCATCCAAAAGATCCTCAAACGCGCCGATATTGGATTCAATATCCGGGAATGAGTATAAAATTTCATTTTCTGTGATAAACCCGCGCGAACGCCCCTTATCAATCAATTTTTTTATTTCCAACTCAGTAAGCGAACCCACTTTGGTGGATTGATGGAACACGGGCGCCGCAACTCTGCGCGCGGTGCGGTGCCTGGATGTTACGCGCTTGACTGGCTTAGCCGGTGATTTTGCTTTTGCAACCTTCTTGCTAGCCGGCCGAGGAGTTGGCTTTTTTGCAGGTGCTTTCTTTTTAGGCTTGATTGTCTTCTTTTTTGTCGGCATGAGTAGGGTGATGAAGTTCTTGGTTTAGTATCTGCCATTCCGCGATGTGGCGCTCCAGTGTTTGGATATCGCCAGCGGCTTCTGCTTGATGAATTTGATTACGAATTTCTAAAAGCTTTTGAGAAGTTTTCCCATGCGTGAGCCGGTTTACCAGGCTCATACATTCATGGTTGCGCTGGTCCTCGGAAAGCGCTCTGTACTCTTCTGAAATTATAAGGACCTCCCTAGCCAACGATTGGAGCTCGGCATCAAACAAATCAATATGGCCATCATACAATTCTTTACGCCTTTTGTAAAGCTCCCGAAGGGTATCGCTTGTAAGAATTAAAGGATCAAACTCGCGCTTCCCCCGCTCAAAAACTACAAGCCCGATCAATCGTACGCTTGAAAGCGCTAAAATATCCTGCTTTCGCGGCGCAGGCGGCGGGCTCTTTTTGGATTCAGCGGCTGGATGGCGTACGCTGCGGTGCTTGTTCAGCACACTTCGGAGTATTGATTCATCAACGTGGATAAGCTGAGAAAGTTTTTGCAGATAGTGCGCCTGTTCAATTGGGTCCGAGATTCGCGTAATCCAAGAAAGCACAAAACGCGCTGCCTGTTTTTTTCCAGCGGCCGTAACAACATCGTTTTGCGAGCTCGCACGTTCGAGTACCCAGTCCAAAAATGGAATCCTATCTGCAATTGCCTGCTCCCAGAGCTTTGGATCTTTTTTAATAAGATTGTCGGGATCTATTTTTTCCGGCAAGCGCACCACGGAAAGATTCATGTCATGCTGCCAAGCAATTTCTAATCCGCGCGATGCCGCGGTCTGGCCTGCTGCATCCGGATCAAACGAGAGCGCGATATTCTGCGTGTACCGCTTAATGAGCAGGATCTGCTCCGCAGTAAGCGCGGTTCCGGACGAGGCAACCACATGAGTGATTCCTGCTTGGTGCGAGCTGATCACATCCATGTTTCCCTCCACGATTACGGCAAGATCCTGTTTTCGAATGGATTGTTTTGCCACAGCAAGCCCATAGAGTATACTGCTCTTTTTGTACACCGCAGTCTCCGGCGTGTTGATGTACTTGGCGCCTAGGTCCTCCTCGCTAAGCTTGCGAGCCGTGAATCCAACCACTGAGCCATGCACATCTGTAATGGGAAACATAACGCGATTCCGGAACCTATCGTACTGATTTCCGCGGTCATTGGTGGAGGAAAGCCCTGCTTCTGCGATTTCATCATCACGGTATCCGCGGCTCTTTAAAAAGTTTGATACCCCTTCCCACGCGTCCGGTGTAAACCCAAGTAGCCACGTATCTGAAGTTTGGCTCGTAATGCCGCGCGACACAAGGTAGTGCCGCGCAACTTCCCCGGACTTGGCTTTTAACAATGCCTCATGATACCACCGCGCCCCTAAGCGCAGAATATCCAGCATGCGCGAACGCTTTGATTCTTTTTGCGGGTCCTGCTTTTCGAGCTTTACGCCGGCGCGATTCGCGAGCAATCGCAAAGCATCCGGGAATTCAATGCCTTCGGCCTCTTGGATGAACGCAAACACATCCCCTCCTTTTGAGCATCCAAAGCAATGCCAAAATCCCTTGCCCGGATGTACGGTAAAAGATGGCGTCTTTTCTTGGTGGAACGGGCACCGCGCTTTCCAGTTGACGCCGGCCTTTTTGAGCTCCGGCACATACTCGCGCACCACGTCGACAATAGCAACGCGGTCTTTAATTTGGTCGGTGACTTGGGACA
>MOEI01000002.1:0-334 GCA_001889965.1 bacterium CG10_46_32 | reverse complement strand
AAGTATTCAGGCAGGTGGCAGGACTGGCCTCAATTTGATTTCGCAAAGGAAAAGCGGAATTCCCCCCAAACCCCCCTTCCGCTTTTCTCTTGCTCAAACGGAACGGGAACGGAAGCGGGCGGGCAAAAATTTTTACCCCGTAGGGTCGCGAAGCGACTCCTTCGGGGCGTTCCCCCCACCCCCCTCCCTTTTTGCCCGCCTGCCCGGGGCTAGCCCCCAAAACTTTCGGACGGACGGTGGGAGATGAAAAATCTTTAATCAGTCTTGCTGATTCTTTATTCTAATTATAAATCATTTCCGGAATATGACAAATTGAAACTTTTGTTAATCAACG
>MOEI01000033.1:13487-20766 GCA_001889965.1 bacterium CG10_46_32 | reverse complement strand
TGATTAAAAACACTCAACCTTACCAAAAAATCAGATTTTGGTCATTGTTCACTTTTAACTTTTAAATGTTCACTTTTAACTTTTTGCTAACATCTAACTTATAAAAAGCCTATCAAAAGACATTAAGAAAGAAAAATATTTTTAGAACAGCGCATAACACTGAATATGTGGTTCAAAAACATTGCCCATTAGACGAGATTGGTCGCAATGTTTTTCCACCCAAATGGCGCAATTGATATCCATGTTCAGGATGCTATAGTTAGTATATCTAATAGTAAGCGTGATTGCAGATAGCACGTGCGCCACTTCTCGTACACAGATACGTTATTGACAATTTTTTATTATTAAACATCCATAAAATATGGACATACTAAAAAACCACAAAACTAATATAGGAATTATTTTACTGCCGTCAATTTTTTTATTTCTTGCAATCTTGAGCTGGATGCCTTATTACTGGAATCCAGATGATATTGCTGGATTGATTTTTTCAGGCTCTGTACTAGGCATAATCGGGTTTCCACTAGCGATTCTAGGTATGATTACTTTAAATTACATACCTCCACTTGCTGCAATTATCACCATGACTATACTTGGATTAATTCAATATATAATAATTGGATATTATATAGATAAATATAGAAATAAAAAACGAGTGAATAACTAATGTGGGCGTAAAAAAATGTCAATAATATTTTTCTTTTTACTCCACCCAAATCCCGCTATTGATAGCAACAGTCATTCTGACATAGTAAGTATGTCTGATATTCACGATAATGCGGATATTGATGGCGGGACTTCAGATGCACAGATACGTTAAGTGAGATTGTGTTGATTTTTAAAATATAAATAATAAAATTAATAACTAAAATTATGAACAAAACAATCATCTATGCCAGTAATGGTAGTGGCATAGATGATTGTTTTGTCACTTTAAATACAGATGATCCTGAATCAGATGGAGCAATGACCCCTGAATGCGAAGGTGAAAATTGTTATGTTTATGAATATTCTTGCGATGCAAATAGTGATTCAAAGCAATATGAAATAATCCCATGCGCAAATGGATGCCTGAACGGTGCTTGTCAATAGTATGAAAAAATCAACACACCATCGCCTAACAGCGCATAAGCGGCTATGGCTTGACTAACACCAAACCTCCGCCCAAATTGCAGTAGCAACTTCACATATACCTGACGTTAAACAATCTTACTTAAAATTATATGCCAAAAAATATAGTATCAATCAATTCTAATCAAAATTCTATTGAAATAAAAATAGAAAAATTACCCATTTTTGCAAAAATAGCATATGCGTATTTGGGAATAGGAATTATAATGTTTATTTCTATATTTCTTTTTTATGTATCAAGCATGCCTTTATTTTTTAACATAGGGATCCCAATGATGATTGTACTGGTTTTTTTGATATTAATTTCATCAGCCAAGCAACTGAAACAGTATTCTGTCATTTTAGAAAAACAGGGAAATAATTTAAATATTAAAAAAATATTCTCCAAAAATAAATCAGAAGAAAAATCAATCCCCTTAACTCAAGATGCAAAACTTGTTTTAGTAAAATTCCCTATCTCAATTGTCTATTACCAACTCTTCTTCTGTGCTAACGGACACATTGAATCTTTAATACCTGTGCCATGGGATAGTGTAGAAAAGTTTCCAATAATTCATCCAACAATGGAAAAATTTCTATACACCCAAGAAAACGCAAAAAAAATATCAGAACTCACTTCCATACCGCTAGAAGAATCAGATAAAAATTTTCATGAATATATGAAAGAAATAAAAGCACAGTATGTACAATAAAATAAAACAAATTCTAAAAACAAGTATATTAGGAGCTATTGTCGGGGTATTGATTGGAGCTGTACTTACTTATTTAGAAAGCAAAAGTGAAGTTGGAACCACTTTTATTCCTTTTTTGGGCTCTCCAAGAAATTTAAAAGGTCTGCTTATTTTTAATGGTATTGTTATTGTTCCAATATTTTTAATTCTTGGAACAATACTAGGAACTATATATGGTTTTTTCTCAAACACAGCTTTATGGAAAAAAATAGGCTCAATATTTTTTATAGTAAGCTTAATTGCCTTGCTCTCTTTTTTGTTTATTGCTTTTAAAGCTCTTAATCTATCAAATGTTATTATTATAGGGTCTGTTTTTGCAGCAATTTTTATATCAGCAACAACAGGAGCTGTTATGGCATTAATTACGTATATAATTAAAGAAAGATAAAATTCATTATTTATTCTTATAAAATTTGGCACATATCAACATTACAAGGGCACTGTTTATGAGGTAATTGGTGTGACACATCACAATGAAACGCTGGAAGAATTAGTTGTGTATCGGGCCTTGTATAATCACGAACTATATGGTAATAATGCATTGTGGGTTCGGCCTAAAGCAATGTTCCTCGACACTGTAGTTGTGAATGGAAAAAAAGTTTTACGATTTGCTCACATACATAATTAATATACGCAATGTATGAAAATAAAAATTGGAATAGGAATCGTAATTTTACTTATAGCAGGTGCTATAGGGTATGTTATGTTTCTTAAGGGGCCATACCCCTCAAAAATTTCAGAATTTCCACTATCAAGCATTAATGACGAAAACGCCTTAACATATAGTGAGTGCTTTCTGTTTGGAAGTAATGAAACTTGTGTTTCTGGAATAGGTTCTGTTACCTATGGAAACAATAAAGAAAGAAATGACGTAGTGCGCCTAGAAGTAACTTCGGGTATAGATTCTCATAAATCATACTTAAAATCGCTATGTAATGAGCCCAAGTACTCATGTGAAAAAAATATTATTGTTGATGGAAAAACATATGAAACTCAAAAAATGATGCACTGGTATTATGAAAACAATAAATTTGTTGAAATTAAACAATGGGGAGACAACATAAAAATCCTTGAAAGTCCTGTTGTAAAATATTTTATGAAAAAATATCCTCCAATACAAATTTAATAAAAATTTAAACGTATGTCACCGCACCAAGAATTATATGCCCAGTATAGCAGTGCTAATCCAAGGATACGCAAAAAAGGGTAATGGCGCGGAATACGCTTCTTCCACCGTTACGCTTATTCGCGATCGCCATCTCAATATACTGGTTGACACTGGCATGGACCGAACATTGCTGATTGACGCCCTAAAAAAAGAACATCTCGCCCCATCAGATATTAATTATGTTGTGCTGACACATACGCATATTGACCATTGCATTTTGGCCGGCATATTTGAGAACGCCCACATGGTGGATGATAGCGCACTCTATTCATTCGACGGCAAGATAACACAACACAACAAAAAAATACCCAACACAGACATTGAGATTGTTGCTACCCCAGGACATGATCAGTTCCATTGCACGATTTTGGCTGATACCGAAGCATACGGCAACGTGGCAATGTGCGCAGACCTGTTTTGGTGGCCAGATAACGCAGAACAGCAGACTGACAAGGAACACTTGCTAAACCTCAAAGATCCATACACAAAGGATAGCGACGCATTGCGAAAAAGCAGAGAAAAAATCCTCGCCATTGCGGACTATATAGTGCCTGGCCACGGAAAACCATTTGCATTCAAAAAATGAATTTTTAAACAAGATAACTCAGCGCACCCATGAAACCATTCCCCTTTTACACGCAAGAGACAAACTACACCTGTGGAGCCGCCTCTCTGAGAACGGCTCTTGAATTTTTTGGTATAAAAAAATCTGAACAAGAAGTCGCACTAATGCTCAGCACAAACAAAGTCAGTGGCACGCGGCATAAAAACTTTTCCAAGGTTGCGGAACAGTTTAAGCTTAACCACAGATCCGCGCGAAACGCCACTATCGCGGACATAAAAGAGTACAAAAAAAAGGGATACTTAGTAATTGTGTGCTACCAGTACCCTCCCGAAAAAATCGCCCACTACGCGATTGTTAAAAGCATTGGCAGTAAAAATATCTATTTGTATAATCCGTACTTTGGAGAATACCATGGGTATCCCCTACCAGTGTTCGAAAAAAACTGGAAAAGCCACCAGCAGTACGAAAACGAAGTGTGCTGGTTTTTTGCAATTAAAAAATAGCCCCCAAGCTACCATTAGGCCATAAGTATATTGGCACGCGATGGTTTCCAAAGCACGGTTGCGGCGCTGACAAAGGCAAGAAACGACATAAGCACGAACAGCGCGTCAAAACCATAGCGAGACGCGATATATGCGCCAACAACAGATCCTAGCGCAGTAGTGTAGTAGGTCATGGCCTCCCATACGCCCCATTGCCTGGCTGGATGCCTAAAATCCAAATGCTGGGAGTAGAGTGCGGAAAACGGAGGCGCGTAAATCGCCTGCCCTGCTCCAATAACAGCTTCCACAACCAAAAGCGCGGCAAATGAATCAACAATAGTATAGAGCGCAAACCCAATTCCGATAACCGCATACCCAACTCCTACAAACAACCTTCGAGAGCCAGAGTAGTCGCTTGCTTTTCCAACAAACAATGTAAGAGTTCCAGCAACCAACGCGAACACGCCGCCCGCGATTCCCGCATTAATGATGGAGCCGCCTACGTCCGCAATAAACAAAGCATAAATAGGTCCAAGCATTGCTTCTGCAAAAAAAATCAGCCCATTAGTAATGAGTAAAAATTGGCGAATTTTGTTGTGCTTTTTTGGAAACATACGATAGATACAAAAAACCCACACACATAATGCGCGAGTTTTTTAATAATGAGGCCACGGGAAAAAGGTATAAAAAATAATGTTTTGTCAGGGCCAAATAATTATACCACACACTTAGAAAAAAAGCAAGTGCATCAATTCCTCAAAAAAATATGGTATACTAAAAAAGCCTTTTATTATTTAAAAAATAGATATGCAAAACAAACGATACATGGGCTTTGGCATTCTGCTATTACTCGCCATTGCATCCCCAGCTCTCGCGCAACAAGACGAACCAGCTGCTACTGGCACCAGTGATGCAGCTACCGAAGAAACAGTTGCCGCGGAAGCTGTGGATGTTGCCGTACAAGAAGCAGCCGCAGAAGAAGCAGTAAACACAGTAATTGAAGAAGTAGGACTTTCCCCAGAAGCTCTCGAGGATGAAACCGTGACTGAGACTGATTTAGACGCCGAAACACCTGGCGCATTCCAATTTCTTAAAACATTCAAACGCACGGTACGGAGGACTATTACGCGCGACCCCATTAAAAAAGCTGAATACCGAATTGAAGAAGCGCACGAACAGCTCTTAAAAGCGCGCCACATTGCCGAAGAAAATCCAAATGATCCCAAAGCACAAGCAAAGGTGGAAAAAGCGCTTGATAAATTTGAGGCTAATATCGAGAAAATAAAAGAACACGCAGCTGATATTAAAGAAAAAAAATCAGAACAGGCAGACAAGTTTTTGGAAAAAATAGCTGACTTCCAATTCAAGCAACAAAAAATGCTTGATACGCTGGAAGAAAAACTTCCAGAACAGGCATTCGCAAAAATCAAAGAAGCGCGCGAACGATCCATGGAGCACCAGGCGCAAGTAATGTCCCAGGTGGCCGAGAACCAGCAACAGATTGCTGACAGCTTTACTGCCGCGTTCGAAAACCAGCAAGGAAGCGAATTTCGCGACTTCAAAAACATGGAAGTTCTTTCGCGTATGGAGCAATTTATTCCAGAGGAATCCCGCGATATGATTGGTAAAGTTAAAGACGAGACGCGGCTTCGGTTTGAAGCAACCATGCAAAACCTTCCAGATGCTGAGGCTGGAATCGCATTCAACAGGTACGTAGAAAATATTACCGGCGACCCAGCTAACCAATTGCGCACACTCAACGAAATTAAGTCACAAGGAGAATTTTCGGATGTTTTTTTTGAAAATATCGAAAAAGCAAAAGAAAAAACAATCAATAAATTCGAAGAGCGGTTCCGAAGATTTGAGGATCCTGTTTCACGTGAAGCATTTCTTGACGAGCTCGGAGATGGCAGTACGGAAAATCTGCGCGTAATCCAGCAGATTCAAAACAATGTCCCCGAAGAAATAAAGCAAGAAATAGCTAAAAAAGAAGAAGAGTCTATTCAGCGGTTTAAGGAAAAATTTATTGATAACCCAGATGCACAGGCACGAGCTGAACAATTCCAAGAGCTGGCAAAAAAAATGCGCGAAAACCCAGACCCTTCAACATTCGCTGCAATACAAAAACTTAAAGAAGGCCTGCCGCCGGAACAAAAAGCATTTGCGGACAGCTTAAAAGAAGAGGCTGAACACGGATTTGAACAGGAATTTGCGAAAGATCAAAACATGTTTCTAAAGCGCATTGAGAGTTTTGATCCGAACACCATCCAGCAACTCCAGCAATTAAGCACAGGCGGTTCCGAAGCGCTCCAGGGAATCGTGAACCAGGCGCTTAGCCAGCAAATTGACTTTACTCATCAGCAACTACAAAATTTTGATGACCCTGCTCGGTTTGAACGGTTCAAGCAACAGATTGATCAAAATGAAAATCTTAAACAACGTATTGAAGTGAGGTATTCGGATTTCGACAGTATACTCCAATCAAAGCAAGGCGAAATTCAGCAGATAAAGCAGAAGATTGAGCAAGAGTTTGAAACTCGAATCAATAAAGAACGCGAAATCCGTGCCGAACAAGGACTTCCTGATTTTAATGCTAGTGAACTTACCAATATCAAAGAACGATTCCTATTACGACCACAACTCGGGGTAGACGAGCAAACACAAGAACAATTCCGCAACATTCAGGAAGTGCAGATGCAACAGCAGTTTCAGAACCAGGTGCGCACCCAAGCAGCAGAACAAGGATTGCAAGGTAATGATCTAAAAAAATTCTTGGAAGAGCAAGGAATAAATAAAAAAGCGCAAAAAGAGTTCGAACAGCCTCAGCAAGGATCTCAAAACCAAATCCTCCCAAATTTTCAGAACATAACTCCAGAACTCAGGCAAAAACTAGAACAGCAGTTCCAGAATAACTCACAAGGTCTAAAACAGCAGATCCAGCAGGAAAACGTTCCTCAAGCGGTTCAAGAGCGCATCCAGCGCCAAAATTCTCCCCTGCCGCAGCAGGCCATCCAGCGCGGCACACCCTCTCCAACAGGCGCAGAACAGCGGTTTGACCCGCGGACAATCGCGCCCGGCGATCGAGGAGATATACGGAGCGATGAAGTACGCGAACCAGCCCCGACAAACAGCGGACCAGGCAGCCTTAACCCACCGCAGACTAATAATAGCGGACCTTCGGACGGAGGCATCAAAACTCCGC
>MOEI01000033.1:0-13471 GCA_001889965.1 bacterium CG10_46_32 | reverse complement strand
CGCCGATATCGGCGGGCTGAATTTTGATTTGATTGACAACATGCCCGGCTTGGATATACTCACCCTATGAACCAACCACTGCCAAAACTCATCGCCATCCTAGGACCTACAGCAAGCGGAAAATCCTCGCTTGCAATTGAACTTGCCCAAAAATTCAATGGAGAAATCGTGAGTGCGGACTCGCGCCAGGTGTATACTGGTTTAGATATTGGTACCGGAAAGGTGACAAAAGACGAACAACACGCGGTTCCCCACCACCTGCTCGATAGTGCTGAACCGGGTGATAATTTTAATGTTGCTGATTTTCAAAAACGGGCATGTGAAGCAATCGACGATATCGTGCACCGCGACAAACGTCCTTTGTTCGTTGGTGGCAGCGCGCTCTATGCCTATGCGGTAATTGATAACTATAAGTTGACTGATGTGCCCCCAAACCCTAAACTCCGTAAAGAGCTCGAGGAAAACTCAATTGATGAGTTAGTTGTCATTGCGAGCGAGCGTATTCGCGAACGAAGCAATCTTAACAGCGAAACCAAGCCTACTGCCGACGATAAGATTGCTTCAGTCGCTTCGCTCCTTCGCAATGACATAAAAAACAAGCGCCGCCTCATCCGCGCCATTGAAAAACTGGAATCAGGCGCTCCGCTTACTGCAGAAAAACTGCCCCCGCGATACAACACGCTGATCCTCGGCAAAGACGTTCCCCGCGAAGAACTCTACAAAAAAATTGACACAAGGGTCGATGAACGGATTCGCGATGGCATGATTGAGGAAGTTAAACAACTTCGCGATAAAGGCCTAAACGATGTATGGCTCATCAGTCTAGGGCTTGAATATAAGTGGATTACCGAATACCTGCAAGGCACGTGGACGCAGGAAGAGATGGTAAAACGCCTCAAAGGCGCCATACACGCCTTTGCCCGCAGGCAGATGACATGGTTTAATCGCGACAAGCGGATTGTGTGGGTTGCTGACGCAAAAAAATCAGAAAACATGATCCATAAATTTCTTGAATAAAAAAGAGGCCCGGTCTCGAAAAATGTATTCGAGACCGGGCCAAAATTACGAAAGAACAAGCAGCATCATGAATATTCACTCACCATGCGGAGCGCGCGAGTGATGGAACCATCGTGCCACATCTCCCAAACGGTTTCTGGGTCGTATCTCGCTGTGGTAGCAAGATAGTTCAGCACCGGCATCGGATCCCATGCAGGCCCTCGGTGCCAGTTCCGAACGTGCCACACCAGTGTGGCAAATACTCCCTCGCGTTCAAGCTGGCCGTTTAAACTGTGAAGTTGCTGCTCAGTAACTCCTTTATCCAGTAAAAACTGCTCAAGCTCAGGCAGAGCTTCTCCCGACCGCTTCCGGCGCGTCCACTCAATCACCAACGTTTGGCGATCACGATCCGTAACAAATACTGCTGCCGTCTTTTGTTTGGCAAATCCTCCCCGATCGACCATAGCATATCACTCCTTGCCTGCCGCATGGGTTAGCTTCTGCGGCTGACGCAATGTGAGTTGCTTACCCAACGGTATATTCCACTTTGGATCGTAATCCGAAGCATGCATCGGATAAGCACGCGCAGGATTATTCCCCATTGGAAGAGGTACTGACATGGTTATACGTAAATCGATTCCACCTGCCATAACCCTATTCTCCCCAAATAGGTTGTGGTTAATCCATCGCATTTGAGCGACTACGAATACGTATTGACCTATTTTTTGGCTGCACCATCCCGTGCGCTTGCTACGTGTTTTAAAGAACAAAAAACGACTTCCCTTTTTAGGAAAGTCGTTTTTGAAATATTGAAATGATTGATATTCCGGCGCGATTGGCCGGCTTTGCTTTGGTGAACTGCTTGGTTATATGGTTGTTCCAAGGCATTTCTATTAGTGTACTCCCTCAAAAACAAACGCGCAAATACGACTTGTGGATATCTACTCTGCTAGGGCCTTTTTAAGCATTTTTGACACCAAAACCGGGTCAGCCTTGCCGCGAGTCTCTTTCATTACTTGTCCCACAAAATATTGAAATACCACCTCTTTGCCGGATTGGTATTCTTCTGCTTGCTTGGGACTATTTTTGACAATATCCGCGATAATACCCTCTAAACTACCATCATCCTCCATGGCTCCAAGATCTTTTGATTCAAGAATATCCGAAGGATCGGATCCGGTTTTAAGCATCTCTCCTAGAATCAACTGCGCGTTTGCGGAATTTACACGACTCTCGTGCACCATAGTCATAAGCTCTGCCATGTTTTCTGCGGTAATTTTTATGTTCGAAATTGATCCGCCAGAAGCATTTAATGCGCCGAGTAATTTAGACAAAAGCCAACTCGAAACCAACTTGGCAAGCTTCTTTTTATCGCGCTCCCATATCTCTTCGGCGCTTGCCTCTGGATCTTTTGAAGTCAGCCAAACTTTTAATTCCGAAATAACTTCTTCGGCATAGTGCGCAAGCGCAGAATCTGATGCGAATGTTTTTGCATCAGCTGTGTTAAACCCATACTCATCCATAAAGCGCTTGCGTAGATCCGCGGGCAACTCCGGAATCTCAGACTTGATTCGATCCACCCAATCCTTGTCAAAATCAAGCTCCGGAATATCAGGATCTGGAAAGTAGCGGTAATCAGCGCTGCCTTCCTTAGTGCGCTGTTCAAGTGTTTTTGCGGCATCTTCATCCCAGCCGCGCGTACCTTGCTTAGTTGGAGCTTCTCCGGTCTCTTCCCAAATTTTAGACTGACGTTTTACTTCGTACGACAAAGCGCGCTCTACGGCTTTGAATGAGTTAATGTTTTTGACCTCGGTCTTTGGAAATAACTCCTCCGAACCCTCAGGCCGCAAAGAAACATTAGCATCGCACCGCAAGTGCCCTTTTTCCATATCAGCGTCTGAAACCTTAAGGTAGCGCATCATTAAACGGAGCTCGCGTAAAAACGCGCCCGCTTCTTCGGGAGATCGCAGATCCGCTTCAGTCACAATTTCCATAAGAGGCGTGCCGCCGCGGTTGTAATCCACAAATGAATCCCCTTTTTCGTTATGCAAAAGTTTTGCTGCATCTTCTTCTAAATGCAAACGATGGATACGGATAGTGCGCTCTTCTCCGCCGGCTACCAGGCTGATTGAGCCTTTCATGCCAATGGGCTCGTCGTACTGGGAAATTTGGTAGCCTTTCGGAAGATCCGGATAAAAATAATGTTTCCTATCAAATTTTGAATGCTTAGGAATTGAGCAGCTCAACGCAAGTGCAGTTTTTGCGGCCCATTCTATGGCTTGCTTGTTTGGCGCTGGCAATGTGCCTGGGTGACCCAAGCATACCGGGCAAATGGTTGTATTCGGGTCCTCGTTTTCGCCCGCGTTTGAGCACCCACAAAACATCTTGCTGCGGGTCTTCAATTGGACATGGATTTCCAATCCAATGACGGTTTCTAGCTTCATAGTTTATCGCTCAAGGGTTACAAAAGAAATATGGTATGCATCTGTTTCAAGCTCTCGCTTCTCAACTACTCTACCAAATTCCGCGTATTCGGGGAAGAACGCGTCCGCCTCAAATTCGGCATCAATAATGGTTACATACAAACGGTTGACGAGATGCATGGCAAGCTTGAAAATCTCTCCCCCGCCGATGATGAAAATTTCTTCCTGGTCGTGCTTTTCGGCTTCAGCAATGGCATCCTCAACAGACGAAACCACAACCGCGCCCTCTGCTTGGTAATCTGGATTGCGGGTGATGACCACGTTCAAACGCCCCGGCAAAGGCTTATAGATGCCCAAAGATTCAAAAGTCTTGCGCCCCATAATAACCGGGTGCCCGAGCGTCGTCTTTTTGAAATGCGCCAAATCCTCAGGAATATGCCAGGGAAGTTTTCCGCCTAGGCCTAATTCACGATTTTTTCCGATTGCCGCAATAGCACTGATGATTGGTTTCTGCATGCTCCTATTATACCGCAATTGGGGCTTTTATGGCAGGATGCGGATCATACCCAGTGAGCTCAAAATCATCAAACGTAAAATCAAAAATATTTTTGACGCTCGGATTCAGCTTCATACGCGGCAATGGGCGCGGTTCGCGCGAGAGTTGTTCTTTTACCTGCTCAAAATGGTTATAGTAAATATGCGTGTCGCCCAAAATATGCACGAATTCTGCGGGCACTAAATCGCACACCTGCGCCACCATCATCAACAAAAGCGAATAGGACGCGATATTGAACGGCACGCCCAAAAACATATCACAGCTGCGCTGATACAAAAGACATGAGAGCTTGCCGTTTGCTACGTAAAACTGGAAAAACATATGGCATGGCGGCAAGGCCATTTTCGAAATCTCGGCAACGTTCCACGCGTTCACGATAATCCTGCGCGAGGTGGGATTGTTCTTAATCTGGTCAATGGCTTCGGAAATCTGGTCGATGGCTTTACCGTCCGCGGTCTGCCAAGCGCGCCACTGCTTGCCATACACCGGCCCAAGCTCTCCGTTTGCGTCCGCCCACTCATCCCAAATGGTCACCTTATTCTCTCGTAAATATGCAACATTGGTCTCGCCTTTTAAAAACCACAACAGCTCATGGATAATGGAACGCATGTGCACTTTTTTTGTGGTGAGCAATGGAAATCCTCTGCGCAAATCAAAACGCATGGTGCACCCGAACGCGCTGCGCGTGCCCGTGCCTGTCCTATCCGGCCGATCCACGCCATAGTCCATTATATATTTGAGTACGTCTTGATATTGTTTCATATGATGTTGATTACTTGTTCCCAAATTAACTCATGAATTTTCTCAATGGGAAGGATGCGACCATCGGGAGCGCACTCAATGAGCTTAAAATTTTCAAACTGTTTGCATATAGAAAGATACGTCTGCTCCGCGGCCTCGAGGTGCGCGAGGTCTGCCTCAAATAAATCATGCGACTTGCTTGTGTACTCACGCGCTACTTTCTGCGCCACCAGCCCTTGCGCGACGCGAGCCGGAACATGCAACACTAATGTGATGTCCGGCCGAGGGATGCCAAACACGCCATACTCATACTGATCAAGCCACGAAAAATATCCTTGACGCTTTTGGGCGTCCTTAAACTTGGCACCCTGATGTCCCATGTTCGCGGACACGTAGCGATTAGAGACAACAACCTGCCCTTGTGTGAGGGATTCGCGCATGGCAAAACTTGCATCATACCTATCCAGCATATAGAAAAATGACGCAATATACGGATTTACATCAGCGCCATACTTGCCGTTGAGATAATTTTCCACCAAACCAGCAGAGCGATTTCCGTACTGTGGAAAATCCGCTTTAGCAACAGTTCGCCCAACACCCCGCAAACGCTTAATGAGCAAATCTGTCTGCGTTCCTTTACCGGAGCCGTCTATGCCGTCTATAACAATAAATTTCCCGCGCTGTCCGGATGGGATTGTTTGTTGTGGAATTGACGCAACAGGCGCGCTATCCGTACTCCCGAATCCCCCTCTGCTCGCATGGACCATTGATGCGACCTCTTCCCATTCTCCAAGCCCAACCGGCAAAAAAATTCCCTGAGCAATTCGATCTCCACGCTTAACAACGACCGCAGCATCGGTCGGGTTGTAGAACTGCAAAAGAATTTCATCGCTATCCCCGCAATAATCTTGATCAATAATTCCTTCGCTAATGAGTAGCCCTGTTTTTTTAAGCGTGCTCGAACGATCGGTGACCCATACCATGTATCCTTTTGGAATCTCTATAATTACGTTTGAAGGAATCCGGCCAAATCCTTTTACGGGCATGACGGTGTCTTCGCGCACCACAAAATCAAATGCAACAGCACCTGATGTTTCGTACTGCGGCAGCGGAAGTGATTGGTCAACTCGTTTTATTCGTACTTTCATACTACTTCCAAGTCTGTCTAAAATGCTTAGAAAGCTTTGGCCCAGACGCGGCATAGCTTGAACCGAACCGAACATCATAGAGAACTTCAGGCTCCTCCAACATTTGTTCGTACAGCATTTTGCAAATAATCTGGCCGCGCGTTATTCTGAACGGCACGTTGTGTGCGCGCACCTCAAGTACTAAGGTGGATCCTCCAGACTGCTCTTGCCCGCTGAATCCGAACCCTGGGTCCGCAAATCCCGCATAATGCGAACGCAGCTCGCCTGATTGCGGATCATACGATGCCACTTCTCCGGAAAAACACGGCGGTATACTAATACGCTCTTGTGTTGCGAGCAGATAAAAATTATTCGGCACTAAAATAAGCTCCCCGCTCGCGGGCCGCGCAATAGGCTCCCAAAAATCCTCAGGTTCGTGCTGCCCAACTAATCCTAAGTCAATGGCTTTAGTGGTGTCGTGCTTGGCGCGGTAGCCAATAATGTCGCGAGAATCCAAATCAACGGTAAGCATTAAGCCGCCGTTTTCCACGAGCAACATATTCTGAACCATGGGCATGCCGCTCTGGTTAAATAAAATTCCATGCTTTGCGTGCGCCAAGCGCAAATCACTCTCGCTCGCAAGATGTGGCCCAACAATCCTAAACCGCACTTGATTTGCGGCAAGATTCGGATGTATTTTAACTACAAAATCAAGCGGAATCACCTCTAGGTAGAGTGGGCCCTTGTATCCTGGAGGAATATAATCGAACCGCGGAGTTCCGTCACACAATAATCTCACAAACAAACCAACCCGCCCAATTGAACTCTTGGGATTCGCGTATGCATACATGCCAGGTGCCAAATCAACGTACTCATTAAGTGGGATGATATACGATGAATTCGGCTCAAGAACCGTACCTGGCTTAAGCTCAAAATCATATAACGTACGCTGTTTTAAAATCTCCCAAATGGTTTCATTAGGCTTAGGAAGAAAGCTGGAACTAGTCCGGTACACGCGGTCCCCGAGCGTAAGATCAAGCGAAGCGGGTTGGATCTGCTTACCAGAAATCACCCCTTTGGAAAAAATCATGGGGTTTGCGCCGAAAATAAGATCTTTGATTTTTTGGTATGGGAGCGTCATGTTTTTTGATATTCCTGATTACCCCTCCCAGGCTCTTTAGTGTATCAGAATACGGATTGATGAGGTACTAGACAAAACTGCTTTAATTCTGGATAATCAGCCTATTTCTCCACTGCTTCTCCCCAATGCTACACTAAAACACCCGCAGATATCTGCGGGTGTTTTAAAATTAAATTCTCAGAGAAGCTCAGACAATCATTAAAATACAACCTTGATGCCAGGCCCCATAGTAGTAGCAAGGGTCGTATTTTTGATGAATGTACCTTTTGATGCTGCTGGCTTGGAGGCCTTAATTACATCAAAAGTGGTCTGTATATTCTCTTTGAGTTTCTCAACTGGAAATGAGGTTCGCCCAACAAGCAAATGGATGTTTCCGGTGTTGTCGTTTTTGAAAGAAATTTTTCCTTTGGAAAGCTCCTCAATAGCCTTTGCAATATCCGGGGCAACAGTACCATTCTTTGGTGAAGGCATTAATCCACGCGGCCCAAGAATCTTTGCGACGGGTGCAAGCTTTGCCATGAATGCAGGCTCCGCAACCAACACATCAAAATCGATCTTGCCTGTTTGGATTTCTTTAATTAATTCCTCACCCCCTGCTAATGCCGCTCCTGCGGATTTTGCATCCGCGGGCTTTGCGGTAAGCGCGGCAATGCGCTGCTTCTTTCCAGTTCCATGGGGAAGGCTCACGGTTCCACGAACCTGCTGATCTGACTGCTTAACATCAATACCGATTTTAACGTGGATCTCGACGCCGGCGTCAAACGTGGTGTTGCCTGCTTCTTTGAGCAATTCTAAAGCTTGGTCAAGGCTATATGCCTTGCCTGATTCTACTTTTTCTTTAAGCGCTCGATAGCGCTTTGAATGCTTTGCCATATAATTTCTTCGGCCTGTAATAATTACAGAGCCGGAGTGGTACAAACGAACGGAGACTAATCCGCTCTCCCACGTTATTGATCGTCATACTGAACTTGGTTCAGCATCTTCTTGTACATTGAGCTAGACCCTGAAACAAGTTCAGGGTGACGGGCTTATTAGTCCTCTTCGCGCTTGTAGCGCCCTGCGAGCCGCCAGTGATAGAGGTACAGCGGCAATCCAACAATCAGCATAGCAAGTGAGTTGGATGCGTCTCGTTGGCGCTGCTGACTGATACGAGATTCCTGCTCTGCCATTTTTTCCTCATCAGAGAGTTCTTGGCCTTTCACTATGTTGCCTTGTTCATCAACCATGCGGGGTGCAATCTCGTATGAGTACTGAAGCTTGTCCGCTTCCGTAAACACCCATGCCTTAAGACCCATATCAATAAACCGCACTGCGGCAATAATAATGAGCACAAGACCAACGAGTGAAAAGAGGTATACGTAAATAGTACGTATAAGTTTTGTTTTATCTGACATATGACTACCGTCATCCTGAGCGAGCGTACTCGCGAGTCGAAGGATCTATCGTGAATCATTGTATATCCTTCGGCTTTATTTAGAGTGACGTTCTATTAATTACTTATTTAACTTCTAATCCCATTTGCTTGGCAGTGCCCTGGATAATTCTCATAGCTGCCTCAATGTCATTCGCATTTAGATCCGGCATTTTGATTTCCGCGATCTCTTTCAGTTGAGCGCGTGTTATGGTTCCCACTTTCTTAGTGTTTGGAGTGGCAGAACCGCTCTTGATGTTTGCCGCTTTCTTTAAAAGCTCAGCTGCGGGAGAAGTTTTAAGAATAAACGTAAAACTTCGGTCCACGTAAATAGTAATTACCACAGGAACAACATCTCCACGCATATCCTTGGTTTTTTCGTTAAACTGAGAACAAAATTCCTGCATGTTCACGCCGTGAGGCCCGAGTGCAGTTCCAACGGGAGGCGCAGGATTTGCCTGGCCCGCCTGTAGCTGGAGTTTAACGAGTGCTTTTATTGCTTTTGCCATATGTCTTACATCTTGTTTCAGGTTTCGCATCCTGCCATTAGGCAGGCTGCTTCACCTTTCACAAGTGTCTTCCTCACAGATTTTTTCTTAACCTCAGCTTTCGCCTCGGCCCAAGAAAAAATCTGCAAAATACATAAAATAATTAAATCTTTTCAACTTGCAAGAAATCCAGTTCAACCGGTGTTTCGCGACCAAACATAGAGACTAATACTTTAACCTTTCCGCGGGACTTGTCAACCTCCGAAACCTTGCCTTCAAACTCTTTAAAGGGACCATCAATAATTTTAACCGGGCCATCAACCGAGAGATCGATTTTGAATTCCGGCTCTTTGAGACCCATGCGCTTCTGCAACATCTTGATTTCTTCTTCAGAAACAGGAGTCGGCGTAGTACCGGTGCCGATGAATCCAGTAACATTCGGCGTGTTGCGAACCACATACCAAGAATCGTCGGTTACCACCATCTCCACAATGACGTATCCCGGATAAATTTTTTCGGTGACCGTAGTGCGTTTGCCGTTCTTTATCTTAATCTTGGTCTCGGTCGGCACAATCACATTAAAAATCTTATCATGCATGTCCATGGATTCAATACGCTGCTTTAGGTTGCGCGAGACATTCTCTTCATAGCCAGAATACGTATGCAATACGTACCACCGGCGGCCTAAATTAGAGGTCTGTTTTGCCATATTAAAAGCGCTGAAGCGCTAATTCAAGCAACGCGCTAAAAGCGTAGTCAGCTGCACCCAAAAATAAGGCAAGACCAATAGAAACCGCGATAACAAGGATCGTGGAATTAATGGTTTTCTTCTTATTTGGCCAAGTGACTTTGCGTAATTCCTGACGGGAATTCCGCAGATATTGCACTAATGCGTTCATAAAGTATTTAAAAATGCCCTTCCCGGGCACTTGTTAATAAAACTATTATACCATAATGGTAAAATAATGCAAGTACCTTTTAAGATAGCCCTCTAAACATCTAAATTCTTCACATCTTTCGCATGTGTCTGGATAAACTTTTTGCGGGCCGGAACCTCGGTGCCCATAAGAATATCAAAGATTTCATTTGCTTTTTCCGCATCATCCATGGTTACCTGCTTCATTAAACGCGTTTCCGGATCCATGGTTGTCTCCCACAACTGGCTTGGATTCATTTCTCCCAAACCTTTGTAGCGCTGGATGTTGATGGAACCGCGTGCTTCTGTGGTAATGGTTTCGCCTTCTTCGGATGTTGCGACAACTTCTTTTTTAGGACTTGCGGCCTCAATCTTTATACGAAGCGCATCCAGCTCTTCGTCTGAATATGCATAATGGAACTGCTTTCCTTTGTCTACGCGGTACAGAGGAGGCTGGGCAATATACAAATGCCCTTGCGTGATCATGGTTGGGAAGTAGCGAAAAAACAACGTCAGCAAAAGCGTGCGAATGTGCGCGCCATCTACGTCTGCGTCTGTCATGATAATAATGCGATGGTAGCGTAAATCATCTAAGTTAAACATCTCGCCGATGTTTGTTCCGAGTGCTATGACTAATGATTTAATTTCGTTGTTTGCAAGCATCTTATCGATGCGCGCGCGCTCCACGTTTAAAATCTTTCCACGCAACGGAAGGATTGCTTGGAACATTCGGTCGCGGCCTTGCTTTGCGCTGTTGTGGACAAACACACCCGAAGCGAGCGCAAAGTTATGTGTGCCGGAAACCTCCAAATCATACACATCCATGGTTTCACGCACCAGCTCAACCCGCGTAATGCGATGATTGTAATTTTCCGCTGCCTCAACTAACCGCGCGTCATCGCCGCCAAAGAATCGCTCACATAGCGTACTGAACCGCAATAACGTTTTGTCATTGGTTTGTAAACGAATATTCTGGTACTCGCGCGCGTCAACCGTTCCTTTTCGTTTGTAAATTGAGTGCAAAAGAGAGAGCGCCCTGTTAAGATACGTTTTATTGTACGCCTGTTTGCGCTTCGCGCGGAACTCGGAAGTCCACTGCTCCTTAGTTTTTTCACTCCGCCACCGGCGCAACGCGGCGTCGTCCCATTGTTCCTTAGCAATCTGGCTAAGCCTCTCTCTTTTCTCAGGATACTCTTCAAAAAATTGCATTACCCGCTTTCCTTGATCTGCGCGATTTCGCTTATCACTCCAGTATTCTTGCTGCGCCTGATCCAGTAATTTTTTATTTTTAACCCTATATTCTGCGTTACTGCAATAAAATTCTAAAAACTTTTTTACCATGTACGCCTTATATGTATCATCTTCCCATTGTTTTTTGGCGCGCTCGCTTAACATGGCCCGCATCTTAGGATGTGACATAGTGGAACTCATCTTTTCTCTAAACTCCGGCGTTTGCCGTATGCGCCTTGTTTTTTCTTTAATATCCGGCCGGTGGAGTGTCTTCTCCAAGATATCACTGTGTAACTGCAGGTGCTCTTCTTTTGAAATACGCGCCAAATTGTCCGGATTGTTGTTACGCTTGTTAAAATCTTTATGGTGCCGGTGTTCGCCGTCTTCCGCCCGATAAACCCTATTCGCAAGATTATATCTATCAGAAAGCAGGTGCGTAAAAATCCATTTGTGCGTAGCCGGATTCAGCACCATCTCGTATCCTTCAATAGTAATCCTGCCCCCTATTTTGGAAATTTTTTTGCGGAGCGGCATAAGAGAATCATCTGCAGACAAGTGGCGCGCCTCCTTGTAGGAGCCATCACGCAGCATAAACTTGTGGTCAGGCGTGCAGGTTATCTCTTCGCCCGTATCCAATACAACGTTCACTACCTCGGCATTTCTGCGCGTAACGCGGGGATGCGCAATGAGAGCAACGCCAATAGTACCGTCAGCTTGGGCGGTATAGCAGTAATTTTGCTTTCCGCGCTCGTGTTCGGAAACTAAATCTTTAAAAGCAATATTTCTTCCGTCAGCCAATGCAACCTTAGTGTCTCCCGAAAAACAGCCCCCGGCCGAGTCTCCCTCTACAATATACAGTTCACATTCGGAAGGATCTTTGGATGAACAGTCTGCAAGCTTTCCAGGAAGCGCAAACCCGTCCAATGCGCCTTTGCGCAGAACCGTATCACGCGCAGCTCTTGCGGCCTTGCGAGCCTGCGCCGCAAGTAATGCCTTGCCGATAATTGCCTCAGCTTCCCGCGGATGCTCCTCCATCCAAATGGCAAGTGAATCCGAAAACACCGTATCAACTGCCGGACGAACTTCTTCGTTGCCTAATTTTGCCTTAGTCTGCCCCTCGAACTGTGGGTCCATGACTTTAACGCTCACAATACCGGTTAATCCTTCGCGTGTGTCTTCACCCTGCAGGTTATCATCTTTTTCCTTAACAAATCCCTTGTTTCTGGCATAGGCATTTAATGTCCGAGTCAAAGCAGTACGGAACCCAACCATGTGCGAACCCCCTTCTATGGTGTGGATGTTGTTGGCAAAACTGAATACATTTTCGTTGTAGTCGTCTACATACTGGAATGCCACTTCGACATTGACGTTGTCCAGCTCTTTTTCTATATAAAAAACATGCTCATGCTTGGGCTCATGGTGTCGGTTGATGTGTTTTATGTATGAAGCAATGCCGCCTTCAAAGTAAAAGCCATACTCTTGCTCATTCTCGGTCCGCTCATCGCGGATAATAAGCTTGATTCCTTTGGTAAGATACGCCTGCTGACGCAAGTGATCTAAAATATAATTCCAATCAAATTCCAACGTGGTAAAAATCTGGTCATCCGGCTTAAAGGTGATAGTGGTTCCAGTACCGCGCGCATTACCCACTGCTTTTACCGCATGCAATGGTTTGCCGCGCTTGTACTCCTGCACCCAAAGCTTTCCCTCGCGCTTTACTTCTGCGCGCACGGTTTCGGAAAGCGCGTTCACCACTGAAACGCCGACTCCATGCAAACCACCGGACACTTTGTATCCGCCCTGTCCAAATTTTCCTCCAGCGTGCAATTTGGTTAATACCACTTCCAACGCAGATACTTTTACGCCCGGATGCTTATCAACCGGAATTCCGCGGCCGTTATCAGAAACCGAAACCGTTGAATCCGGAAGTAGTGTAATAAAAATTTCCGTGGCATGGCCTGCCATTGCTTCGTCGATTGAGTTGTCTACCACTTCCCAAACAAGATGATGCAAGCCTTCTTTTGCGGTGTTGCCGATGTACATGCCCGGGCGCTTGCGCACTGGATCCAATCCTTCGAGCACCGTAATCTGGGCAGCTCCATATGCTTCCTTTTTCTCATCCTTTTTTGGTTTGGGTGCTTCTCTTTTTACTTGTTTAGCCATACAGATATTGTAGCAGATATAGTACAAGAAATAAAGAGCTGATGACGTGGATTTTGCGCTAATGTTGGGGAAAAATGAATGATGGAATATGGCTAATATTAGCCTATCTAAAAATAAAAAATCATACTGAGTCCGCTACCAAGCTTTCAAACAAAGTAATGGGTCTTTTTTATTGCCCCCCACAGGTGTTTTCTAGTCAATAGCTTGTAATCACTTCCAGTGGTGTTTTCATGTTAAGCCCCATGTGCGGTCTCTCAGTATTGTAGTAATGAATAAAGT
>MOEI01000024.1 GCA_001889965.1 bacterium CG10_46_32 | reverse complement strand
TCGACGAGGAGGTTTGGCACCTCGATGTCGGCTCATCGCATCCTGGGGCTGAAGAAGGTCCCAAGGGTCCGGCTGTTCGCCGGTTAAAGCGGTACGTGAGCTGGGTTCAAAACGTCGTAAGACAGTTTGGTCTCCTATCTACCATGGGCGTTGAATGTTGCGGGAGCCTCCCTCTAGTACGAGAGGACCGAGGGGGACGCACCTCCCGTATACCGGCTGTGTCACCAGATGCAGTGCCGGGTAGCGGCGTGCGGCAGTGATAAGCGCTGAAAGCATATAAGCGCGAAGCACTTCCCAAGATTAACATTCGTTATTTAGGGCGGTCGAAGATGACGACCTTGATAGGCTTTAGGTGTAAGCGTGGCAACACGTTCAGCCGAGAAGTACTAATAGCCCGAGTGCGCAACCACTTAAGTGGTGAAGCGTTTTTGATTCTCGTTTCCAAAATTGTTACAAAAGACAGCATAGTCTTGGTGGTCTGTGCGGCGGGGGTACACCTGTTCCCATTCCGAACACAGCAGTTAAGCCCGCCAGCGCCGATGGTACTACACCCTTGGGGTGTTGGGAGAGTAGGTCGCCGCCAAGATTATGCTGTCTTTTTATTTCCATAACTCGAAGGCAGGAGGACCGGGCCAAGATTATGCTGTCTTTTTATTTACAAAGAATGATATGTCTACTATTATAATATTCTCCCAAATAAAAATTATGCTCCTTTCACTTCAACCGAGGGTTATAAGAAATGGATAAGGCGGAGTTGGTACAAATTGCTTGTGCTATGTGCTCCACGACAGACGTTGCGCATGATTTTTTCCATGCATTGCGTGTACTCGGGAATGCCGAAGCAATACAAGCAGAAGAGGGTGGCGATATTGATGTACTAACCCCAGCTGCGTTGTTTCATGATGTTGTTATTTATCCCAAGAATCATCCAGACAGCCCCAGGGCGCCTCAAGAGAGTGCCAACAGAGTGTGGGTAATTCTGGAAGAAGCGGGATATCCGGCTGAGAAAACAGAAATGGTTCGCAGCGCAATTGTGCAGTGTTCCTGGGGGAAGGCGCCTCCTGATTTCTTGGAGGGCAGAATACTCCAAGATGCGGACCGTTTAGAGGCCACAGGTGTACATGCTGTAATGAGAACATTTGCGTCTGCAGGCCAAATGGGAATGACGTTCTACCATCCGTCGGATCCGTTTTGCGGCAAGAGAGCTCCTGATTCTATGGAGTGGGCCTTGGATTTGTTTTTTACGCGGCTACTCAAAGTAAAAGAAAGGGTTCACACATATACAGCGCGAAGGATGGCAGAAGAACGGGAAGCCTTTCTGTATATATTTCTTGCAGAGCTTAAGAGAGACTTGGGCATCTGAATCTGATTCGGTTGGGGGTAAAGTCCTTAATGTTTTGGCATTAAGGACTTTTTTAATTTAAAGAATGTTGGTACACTTAGGTTCCATGGAATACATCACAGATATGCATCTCCATTCCCGGTACTCGCGCGCAACGAGCCGTGATTTGAATATTGAGGGGTTGTACCGCGGCGCCCGTCTTAAGGGCATTGATATTATCGGTACCGGCGATTTTACGTTTCCTGCGTATGTGAAAGAAATGGAAAAAGAATTGGAGCCTGTCGGTGGTGGGTTGTATTCATTTAAGCGTCGCGATATGGTTGGTGCAGTGCCGGTTAAAAATGACCGCGATCCAAAGTTTATTATCACCGCAGAGATTTCCAACATCTACAAGCGGCACGACAAAGTGCGCAGAATTCATACTGTCATCGTGGCACCTGGATTGGATGAGGTTAAGGAGTTGAATAAGCAATTAGATAAAATTGGCAACATCAAATCCGATGGCAGGCCTATCCTTGGTATGGATGTCGCGGACATGGCAAAGCTCATCTGGGATGTGTCAAAAGATTTTATCATAATTCCCGCGCATGCGTGGACGCCGTGGTTTGCCATTTTCGGCTCCAAGTCTGGTTTTGATTCTATAGAAGAATGTTTTGGTGATTTAACACCCAAGATTTATGCCATTGAAACCGGTCTCTCCAGCGATCCAAACATGAATCGCAGACTTTCACAGTTAGATAACATTACACTGGTTTCAAATTCCGATGCACACTCGCTTCCAAATTTAGGGCGCGAGGCAACAGTTCTAGAATTAGAAAAACCATCAGTAAAAAATATTGAGACCGCACTGCGTAAAGGTGCGTCAACTAAAAATAAGCTTGCTTATACGATTGAATTTTATCCGCAGGAAGGAAAATATCATTTTGACGGACACAGAGATTGTAAATTTTCATGCGAACCAAAGGAAACAAAAAAACTAAAAGGCATATGTCCAAAGTGTAAAAAACAATTAACCATTGGTGTTGATTACCGCGTTTCTGAACTCGCAGATCGTGACAAACCAAAAAAACTTGGTGAATTCAAATATATTGTGCCGTTGCAGGAAATTATTGCGGATGCATTCGCACAGAAAAAAGGAACCAAGCGCGTGCAGGAAACGTATGATGCAATGATCAATTCAATTGCGGACGAGTTTACGTTGCTTTTGAAAACACCACTTAAAGACATTGAGGCATTCGGCATTTCCGAAATTGCAGAAGGCGTTCGGCGTGTGCGTGAAGGAGAAGTGCATATTGAACCTGGGTATGATGGAGAATATGGGGTGGTTTCTGTGTTTGTGCCCGACGAGCAAATATCTGCAAAAAACAAGCAAAAAAGCCTATTTTGAGGCTGTTTTGAACCCATAAATTAAATTCAGGGCAAGCTTTGTTTTAGAATCTGATCTTGAAATAAATTCAGGATGACGCATGCAAATAAAAAACCCGCCTACTATTTTCGTTGGCGGGTTTTTTATTTTTGTTTTAGCGCTTCTTGCGTTTCGCTGCTTTTCGTTTCGCTGGCTTGCGCTTAGCTGCTTTTCGTTTCGCTGGCTTGCGCTTAGCAACCTTGCGTCGTTTTGCTGGCTTGCGCTTAGCAACTGTTTTCCGCTTAGCGGTCTTACGTTTTCGTGCTGGCATATTTTTATGTTACGTTTTATATTTGTTTGTTGTGCGACACGACTAAGTCACACAATTTTTATTATTTTTATTATAGCACGCAATAAAATAAAACAATACTTCTTTTTTGTAAAGCTGTGGACAACTTTTTTTTGCTTGCGTAAGTTTTATAATCATCTATGATTACGTAGGTGAGTCACCTACCTTAGAATACACACTACATGAGTAACGGAAATTGCAAAGTTATCGTGGTGCTTCCGGCGTACAACGCCGAGAAGACGTTGCGGCGCGTGGTTGCGGAAATTGCCAAAGAGGGGATTGACGAGGTGCTTTTAGTTGATGACGGCAGCAACGATCAAACTGTTGCCATCGCACAAGAGCTTGGTTTGTTTGTGCACCGCCACGAGCAGAATCGGGGGTATGGCGCTAATCAGAAAACGTGCTATACACTGGCGCTTGAACATGGAGCTGATATTGTGGTCATGTTGCATCCGGATTACCAGTATGATCCAAAGCTGATCGGACATTTTGTACGCGTTATCCAGGATGGCATGTTCGATCTGATGCTCGGATCGCGTATCCGAAGCCACAAGGAGGCGCTGGCCGGCGGCATGCCATTATATAAGTACCTGGGTAATCGCGCGCTCACCCTTTTGGAGAATTTGTTGAGCGGACAGAATCTATCCGAATGGCATACAGGCATGCGGGCCTATCGCCGGGAGGTGTTATCTGGCATTGATTTTATGAGTAATTCGGATGACTTCGTGTTTGATACGCAGATTCTTTTCCAGGCGGTTGCGAAAGGTTTTAGGATTGGTGAAATTGCTGTGCCGGTGCGTTATTTTCCGGAAGCATCCAGTATTAATTTTATGCGCAGCGTTACCTATGGCTTGGGTACAGTTCTGGTCGCATGTAACTATTTTTTCCGGCGCATGTTTCGCGGTGTCGGAAAATAACTACAGTATATGGAAACAAGGGTTACACATTTTTTTCTTTCCGGATGGCGGCCATACCTTTGGCTTTTCGCCGTTATTTTTGCCCTGTACAGCCAGACGCTATTTTTTAATTTTACGTATCTTGATGACCAGGATCTGATTATCAATAATTATTCTTTTTTAAGCGATATTTCCAATATCGGCCAGGCGTTTAAAGAGGATGTTTTTTTCTCGGCTGGAGATGCCTACTACCGTCCATTGCTCACGGTTTCGTTTATGCTTGATGCGCAGATGGGTGGCATGTTGCCTGCAATATATCACGCTTCAAATATCCTGTTTCATGGTATTGTTGCAATGCTTCTATTGCTCTTTTTTATCACATTAGGATACCGCCGCGAGCCGTCGTTTTTGGCCGCGCTTTTTTTCGCGGTGCACCCGATGCTCACACAAGCCGTGGCTTGGGTGCCTGGGCGCAATGATTCATTGTTGGCTGTGTTCATTCTGGCAGCATTCATTTTTTTGTTTAAATTTTTAGAGAGCAACAAAGCAATCCACTATAGTATTCACCTTTTGTTTTTTGCGGCCGCGCTCTTAATTAAAGAAACAGCCGCACTATTGCCGGTTGTGGCCTTAGTGTATATCTGGTTCATACGGAAGGAAAGTTTTTTTACGTACCGCCAGCAGTTTTTGGTTATCAGTTGGTTTGCGATAGGTGTTGGTTGGCTGTTGGCGCGGCACCTAGCCCTTGGGAACATTGTGTCGTTAGGCGCAGGCGAGCTAGTTTGGTCTCTGCTTGCAAACCTCCCGGCTTTTCTTCAGCTGTTAGGCAAGGCGTTGTTTCCGTTCAACCTTTCAGTATTGCCCATCATTCAGGATACGACATTTTTGTATGGCATAATTGCCCTGGTGTTTCTGGTATTCGGCTTCTTGCACTCGCGCCATAAACGTTTAGGATTTTTACTATTCGGATCAGCCTGGCTAGTACTGTTTTTGCTACCTTCGTTTATCCGTGCTGATTTGGGAATCGTGGCTGATTTTGTGGAGCACCGGATGTACGTTCCAGTGATCGGCCTACTGATTGTGCTTTTAGAAGTGACACCGTTAAAAAATTTTTCTTTCAATAAAAAGGCCACGCTCTTGCCCGCAGCTGCCGTTATTATTCTATTTGCTACCATCACTGTCGTGCACAGCAGGGATTTTAGCGACCACCTGACGTTCTGGCGGAGCGCGGCTGTTGGATCGCCCCATTCTCCGCTCGCACACAGGAATTTGGGAGCTATGTATTATCTAGACGGTATGCCGGACCAAGCAGAACCGGAATACCAAAAAGCCTTGGCGTTGAATCCTACAGAAAAGATGGCACATAACAATCTTGGTCTCATTTACGCTCACCGGGGTGAGTACCAGAAAGCCGAGGCCGAGTACAAAGATGAATTAACCATCAATCCCTACTACGACAATGCGCTGTTCAATTTAGGGCTTCTGTACTCCCAAACCGACAGGAAAGATGAAGCAGCACAGCTATGGCTTGCTGTACTCGCGGTCAATCCGCGTTACGTTGACGCGTATTATTTTTTGGCCAAATACTATTACGAGAATGGAGACATGCAAAAAGCGCAACAATATGCCCAGCCGGTTGGCTTGGGCCTGTCTAGTTTTAAGTAATGATGTTCTGCACGAAATGGGGTGATTGGTTGGGATTTCGTTCAAAATGAGTGCTGATTTTTTTTAATACTTCTCACCAAAAAACATCCGTTAAATAAACGGATGTTTTTTGGTGGACCTGAGGAGACTCGAACTCCTGACCTTCGCCTTGCAAAGGCGTTGCTCTACCAGCTGAGCTACAGGCCCGCGCGTCGTAGTCGAGCTTCAGCCTGCGCAAACCAGTAAAACTGGTTTGCTTCGGCTTACACTCGCCTACTCCTTTCAAATTGTCCATTAACCGAGCTTGCGCTCGGCCCAACGGACAATTTGTAGAAATTTTTTAAATATTACATACCGGGTTGCGCGTGCCGGAATACAGCTCGCTTCACCCTTTGTCCGCCTCTTCCTTTCAATTTTTTTCTTAACTCCACGTTCGTGGAGCCCAAGAAAAAAATTGTAGGATACATTTTAGATTCCCGGACTCAACAATCTACCAACTGTACCTTCTAGGAATCCTTGGTGAAGATTGGTGATGGCAAGCATGCCGGCAAAGATACATGCTAAGCCGATCAGTTTACACATCAACCGTGTGCCGCCCATGGTGCCAAGCTTTGATTCTGCCCAGTTGCTATACCCAGTAAACCGAACCACAGCCTCTGTTTTCCAAACCAACAGGAATCCAACCAGTACCAAGATAATTCCAAAAATAATTCTCATATTTTTATTTTATACTATCTTGAAAATTTTTTCTTGGGTTCGCGGATCGAATTAAGAAAAAATTTTAGAGAGGCGGCAATGCGTCGGCCGCAGCATCCGAGTTTACTCGGATGCGAAGGCTAAAGCATTGCATGACTCGTGGTGCCCGAGGCGAGATTTGAACTCGCAAGGCCTTGCGGCCGCTACCACCTCAAGGTAGTGCGTCTACCAATTTCGCCACCCGGGCTGGTGGGTGCTTAGGGATTCGAACCCCAGGCCTTCTCGGTGTAAACGAGACGCTCTAACCAACTGAGCTAAGCACCCATGCGTCGTAAGCAGAGTGCGGTCTACGTGTGCTGCTTGCGCACCCCACTTTGACCTTCATCTGCTTACTCCTTTCAAAATTTCCGTTAACTTCGCTACGCTCAGCCCAACAGAAATTTTGTAAAAGCCTTTTTTTATCAATTTGTAAGGACACTACCTATTCTATCAAACTAACCACAATAATCAATTATTCAAAGCCCGCCATGGAGGCGGGCTTATAGTATACTAGGGTTTGATTTCCTGTAATCGCTTTTTTGTAGTCCGCAAGTAATATGGTTTGCTCTGGGTTACACGGTATGTCCGGACCAGTTCAAATTTAGTTAAGGAAGGCATTTTGAGCGGAAAGATTTTTTCCACTGCGATTCCACCAGAAGCTTTACGTACGGTGATGGTCGCGCCAACTTCTTTTCCATGATTTCGCGCGATTACCATGCCTTGGAATATTTGAGTACGCTCTCGTTCTTCGCCCTTAGGGTTAACGTCAACGATTTTTTGATGGACGCGAATAAGCATGCCAGACCTGATATCGTCCGGATTAATATCCTCGTAATCTGATTTCCCTTTTTTAGCTTTTGGCTTTTTGGCTTCTTCTGTAATTTCTTCAATTGCAGTTTTTTCCGCTTCTGTGGCTTTTACTTCTTCTGCAGCTGTTTCGGCCACTAATTCAACCTTAGTTTCCTTAGGTTTTTCCGCCTTTGCTTCTGGGGTATTTTCCTGTTTTTTCTCTTCTGACATAGAAATTATCTGGTTATTAGAACCATTACAGGTTAGCTTTTTTTGGATGTTTTGTCAATAATATGAATACACATTATTTCCTCGGCTCGGAAGTGCAGATACAAGCACCTCACTTCCCTCGTCCTACGTCAATAATAGAGCTTTTGAACCGCTTGGGGTTAAAAGAAACAAGCCTTTTTACCTCAATTGAAAGTCCCCGTGCCTTCATTTCCTCTTTTAAGCCATTTGTATAGGCTTTTTGGTCGTATCCTAGGGCAATAATGTCCGGTTTTAATGATGCCACAAAGTCATACACTTCTGCATCAGATCCATGAATACCAAGGAACACTCGGTCGATTTCTTCGCAAAGTTTTACTAGTTTGATGCGCTCTTTTTCCGAAAGTTTCGGTTTCTTGCCCTTAATTTTTTCTACTACCGAATCCCTACCCACAATACAGATAAGCCTTTGGCCTAAGGCACGTGCTTGTTGAAAATAATGAATATGTCCTGGATGGATTCCATCAAATGTTCCGGATGCTAATACGGTTTTTAATGGAGTGATGTGGTGCACAATGTCATCCCGAGCGCTCACGAGGGATCCCGTCACTGATGCTTGGGAGATATCAACTGAATCTTTCAAATCAAACTTCCCAATGTGCGTCCGGGTCAGTTCCTCAAGGTATGCGCCGCAGCCGAGTTTTTTGCCGATGTCCTCTGCCAGTGTTCGGATGAATGTGCCGGACGAGACGCGGCATTGTATTTTTAAAATGTCCTTATCAAAAGAAATAAGATTGATGCTATAGATTTCAATTTCAACGGCTTTTCGTTCTACTTCTTTTCCTTGTCTTGCGAGTTTGTATAATCGAACGCCATCTATTTTTTTGGCGGAATGCATGGGGGGAGTTTGTTTTTGTTTGCCGATGAATGATTTTAAAACGTTTTCGATTTTTGATTTGGTTGTTGTGTCTTGTTTGTATTTTGTTTCTTGTATCTTTCCGGTCCGATCTTGTGTGTCTGATGTTGCGCCGAGCTTTAGCGTTGCTTCATACATTTTATCTAAACCAACATAATGTCGAAGTAATTTAGTAGCATCGCCAATACCTATCAAAAGAAGACCTTCTGCAAAAGGATCCAGTGTGCCTGCATGTCCAATTTTTTTGATGCCTAAAATTTTTCGCAATGTATATATAGCATCGTGCGAAGTAGGGCCAGATGGTTTGTTAATCAGAAGAAATCCAGAATCCATAGATTATTTTGCCTTAGTCCTCTTCCGAACTTCTCCAATCTGGTCACGAATCTCGGCTGCCTTTTCAAAATCCAAGTTGCGCGCGGCAAGCTCCATTTTATTTTCCAGTTCTTTTATCAAAACCGGAACTTCTTCGTCGGAAACTTTTTTAAGATCAATACCAAGCTCTCCTTGTTTTGCTTTTTTATGCTGGCCCTTGAGGTATGCATCCTTTACTGCTTTTTTAATAGTGGTCGGCGTTATGCCATGCTTCCTGTTATACAATTCCTGAATGGAGCGACGGCGCGAGACTTCGGAAATAGCTCGCTTCATGCTTCCGGTCATAGTGTCCGCATACATTATTACCTGCCCGTCCGAGTGGCGCGCTGCGCGCCCCATGGTTTGAATCAACGCAGTATCGCTGCGCAAAAATCCTTCCTTGTCCGCATCCAAAATAACCACCAAAGAGACTTCTGGTAAATCCAATCCTTCACGTAGGAGGTTGATGCCCACTATCACGTCGTATATGCCTAAGCGCAGGTCGCGCAAAATATCCAATCGCTCCAACGTGTCAACTTCACTGTGTAAGTAGTGGACTTTAATGCCCATTTCCGCCAAATACTCAGCAAGTTCTTCTGCTAAGCGCTTTGTTAACGTAGTCACGAGCACGCGCTGGCGCTTTTTGGTGCGCGCTTGGATCTGCTCCAGTAGATCATCAATTTGATTTTTAGTTGGCTTTATTTCCACCTGTGGATCCAGCAAGCCGGTCGGCCGAATGAGCTGTTCTGCGATGCGGTTTTCATCGGAATAATTAATGTGACCTTTTGCGTCCATGGCAACTTTTTTCGCGGAAAGATTAAGCTCGTACTCGCGCGGAGTTGCGGAAACATAGATGGCTTGGTTGATGTGCGCATCAAATTCATTAAACTGCAGCGGCCGGTTATCCAAAGCGGAGGGAAGCCTGAATCCATAATTAACTAATGTCTGCTTGCGGGCGCGGTCGCCATTGTACATGCCGCCGATCTGAGGAACGGTGATATGCGACTCATCAATAAATAATAAAAAGTCTTTTGGAAAATAATCCAACAGCGTTGCTGGTGGTTCGCCTGGTTTGCGGAAGTCCATGTGGCGCGAGTAGTTTTCTATACCATTGCAGTAGCCAACTTGGTCCATCATTTCTAAATCAAACATAGTGCGCTCTTCGATACGTTGAGCCTCTATGAGCTTGCCTTGTTTTTTAAACAGCTGGATTTGATCACGAAGTTCGTTGCGGATATTTTGTTCCGCGGCTTTGAGCTCCTCGCGTTCAATCACGTAATGCTTGGCAGGGTAGATATGTACTTCACCTGCTTTGGCTTGCTCATCAAACACCGTATCGCCAGTCAAAGGATCAAACGCTTTGATAGCATCAATTTCATCTCCAAAAAAATCAATGCGATAGGCGAATTCTTCGTACCCGGGCTGCACTTCCAGCACATCACCTTTTACGCGGAACGTGCCGCGCTTTAAATCGTACTCGCTGCGGCTGTACTGTAAGCTGGTTAAGATACGGAGCGCGTCATTGCGATTGATTAATTCGCCAACCTTAAATTCAGCACGCATATTTTGGTATGAATCTGGCTTGCCTAAGCCGTAGATGCAGGAAACAGATGCCACAATAATCACATCCTTGCGCGTCAAAAGCGCGGTGGTGGATGCCAGGCGCAACCGGTCAATTTCTTCATTCACTTGGGTCTCCTTTTCGATATAGGTGTCAGATTTTGCCACATAGGCTTCGGGCTGGTAGTAATCGTAATAGGATACAAAATAGTGCACCGCGTTTTTTGGAAAAAATTCTTGGAATTCGCTCGCAAGCTGGGCTGCCAATGTTTTGTTGTGCGAAATAATCAACGTCGGCTTTTGCGCGTTCTGGATAACATTGGCCATGGTAAATGTTTTGCCACTACCCGTTACACCTAAAAGTGTCTGATCGCGGAAGTCTTTTTCAATGCCATGCGAAAGATCCGCAATTGCTTGTGGCTGATCTCCGGTTGGTTTAAATTTTGACTTAATCTTGAATTTCATGGCTTAGTATGATAATGTGCTATTACAACCTTACTGGTTGTGATATGGAGCGTCAAGCTCTTTTTTCGACCTTTTTCGCAGGGGGAGTGGAACATGTCGGAGCAGCCGCAGTCCACTGGCGTGAGCGACGTGAGTGATTCGCTTGAGCGGACAGCAACGCTCAGCCAGGCGTGGGAAGTAATGCGCGACGGCGATCGTGTGACGTACAGTCCGGCCCCGAATTTCAGTGCGCCGTCTTGGTGCATTGTGCGCTCCTCTGGCAGCAGGCCGGCGTAGCCACAGCAACTCTGTGTATGCGGGTATCTGGCTTTTAGCTGGGTACCCGTCTTTTTTTGTAAAAATAGCGAAAAATACATATACTTAAGGCACTTCTTATGATAGCTTATCTTAAAGGTTTTTTACTCTCGAAAACAAAATCTGCCGCCATTATTGATGTCGGTGGGGTTGGGTATTTAGTAAGCATGCCACAAAATGAGCTTGCGGAGCTTACTAAAGGCAGTAATGTAGAGGTTCACACGTACTTGTCGGTTAAAGAGGATGCCTTGGATTTGTACGGAAGCCAGGACGAATCTGTGTTGCAGTGGTTTATTATGCTTTTGAACGTAAAAGGAATTGGGCCTAAGTCCGCGCTTTCTATTATGTCGCTTGCGCGACCGCAAGATCTTTCCGCAGCATTACAATCCGAATCAATAGAGGTTTTAATAAATTGCGGAGTAAGCAAAAAAGTCAGCGAGCGCATTATGCTTGAGCTTAAGACCAAGGCGCGTGATTTGATTGATGTTAAAGATGCCGCAACAAAAGAATCCATTATTTTGGATGGCGAAGCATTGCAGGCTTTGGAAGCGTTGGGGTACTCGCGCGAGCATGCGCGCGAGGCGCTTAAAGGCATTGAGGGTGATGACGTGGGCGCCAAAGTCCGAAGCGCATTAAAACTACTAGGCAAATAATATGTGGAAAGAAGTTAGTGACAAAGGAACATGGAATGATGTAGTGGGTTCTCAAAAAAATGCGCGATTTTTGCAATCCTGGGAATGGGGCGCGTTCCAGAAATCATGGGGATGCCAAGTGAAGCGGCTTTCGTGGAACCACGAGGTTTTAGTTCAAGCAGTCAAGATGCCATTACCAGCAGCACACTATTATTGGTACATTCCACATGGTCCGATTATTACCAAAGAACAAAAAAATATCCACGAATTGCTTTGGGCGCTGGAAGACACGCTCAACGATGGCGCGCTGTTCTACCGCTTGGATCCCGTCAAGCGAATCCCGCCGCCCACGGAAAAGGAAAAGCAAGAACGCGATAGCCGGCCGCTCAAGTTTGTGCACGCAACACAGCCCCAGTGCACGGCTGTGTTGGACATTACCAAATCCGAAGATGAGCTCCTGGCGCATCTGCATTCCAAAACCAGATACAATATCCGGCTCGCGGAAAAGCGGGGTGTCACCATCAGCGAAGGCTCAATAGAAGATTTTATCAAACTGAATCACGAAACAAAAACACGCGATAAGTTTGCGTCGCATCAGGATGCGTACTATCAAAAAATGATTGCATCACTCCCGAAAGATGTAATAAAAATCTACCAGGCGACGTATCAAAACAAAGTCATCGCAAGCAACATCATCATCACTTTTGGGGATACGGCAACGTACACGCACGGTACTTCGTCCAACCAACACCGCGACACAATGGCTCCGTACCTTTTGCAGTGGCACACTATCCAAACCGCGGCCGCGCAGCACATCAAACACTATGATTTCTGGGGCGTCAATCCAAACGAAAAAGACCACTGGGCATACAAGCAATCCTGGGAGGGCATCACCCGCTTTAAATCAGGCTTTGCAGGCGAGCTTGTGTGCTATCCCTATTCGTTTGACGTAACCTTTAAGCCGTGGTTGTATAGAATGTATACGCTCGTAAGAAAACTACGTTAATATGATCAAAAAAATCGTTATTCCCGCGGCCGGCAAAGGCACGCGCATGCTGGATCTGGCAAAGGATCGGCCCAAGCATCTTATTGATGTGCTGGACAAGCCCTTTCTTTATTATGTGCTCAAGAATTTGGAGCACGCGGGTTTTTCGGAGATGATTTTGATAGTCGGCAACCATGCGGAAAAAATGGCCGAGTTCGCGAAGGGCGCGGGCAAAGAATTTCCACTGACGCTCATTGACCAATTTAAAGTGATGGGCACGGAAAAGTATGGCACTGCCATTCCGATTCTCGCGGCGCAAGAGGTGGTTGGTGATGAGAACTTTGTGTGCATCTACGGCGACAATTTGTACAGCCCGCGCGACCTCGCGGCAATCCGTGAGATGGATGATGACTGCCAATGGCTTTCTCTGCTGGAGGTTCCGAATCCGGAAAAGTACGGCGTGCCCATCACCGAGGGGGATGTGGTTAAAGACTTTGTGGAAAAGCCCAAGGAATTTATATCAAACTGGGCGTCCATTGGGTGCTACAAGTTTACGCCGAAAATTTTTGATGAGGCGGCCCTGGTGGGCAAATCCGAGCGCGGCGAGTACGAGCTTACGGACGCCATTGCATCCCTTGCAAAACAAGGCAATGTCCGCGCCCGTAAAATGCAGGACTATTGGATGGATTTCGGCAATCCCGATGACATCAAAAAAGTCGGCGACTTTCTCCAAAACAATTCCTAATTTCTCTTTTGCAAATTTTCCGTTGGGCTCATGTACTCATGAGTTAACGGAAAATTTGAGAGGAAGCGGCACGCGGAGGGTGGAGCGATTTCCGAGTATTCTCGGGAAGCGCGAAACCCGAAGTCGTGCTAGCAACGAGCCCTCGTCGTTCAACGGATAGGACGCAAGATTCCGGATCTTGCAATATAGGTTCGATTCCTATCGAGGGCACCAGTTTTTGTAAAGGTCAATCCAAAAGAAGCGCGCATCAATGAGCCGCACAAAATGGACGAAATAGGGTGGTTCCGTTTGGACGCATTGCCCGATCCCTTGCACACCGCCTTCCAATTCACCCTTGCCTCATTCCCGGCATATTTTAAGCGATACCAATAGAATTCTCCGGCCTTTTTTATTTTTGCCTTGCAACAACGAGAATACGGGGGTGTTTTTTATCGTGCAAGAGAGCCTTGTTTTTTAATATATTCCTTGCATTGACAAAATTTCCTTGTATGCTATTATTTGGGCATATGAATACCATAGCCACCATCACCAGTAAGCGGCAGTTCACCATTCCGGTGTCCGCGTTCCGAGAGCTCGGGCTCCGCGAGGGTGATAAGATGCTCGTCACCTCCCAAGACGGAGGACTGCGCCTGGAGCCAATGGCCAATCTCGTGGACAAGCTGGCTGGATCCGTGCAGGTGCCCGTCCGATTCAAGGGTGCAAAAGACACGGATGATCTCATGCGCCTCGCTAAGCGAGAGCACTTCAAACGGCGCACATGACATTTGTCGACACCAATTATTTTTTACGGTTTTTGCTCGAGGATGTGGACGCGGAGCATCACGTCGCCCGCGAGCTGTTCCGCGAAGGCGCGTCCGGCAGCCGTGCGCTTTTTACCTCAACCATTGTGATGTTTGAAATCTACTGGGTGCTTGCGAGTTTTTACCGCACGGAAAAGCGCCAGCTCATTGGCGTACTTGGGGATGTCCTCAATATGGAGTTTATCCAACTGGAGGACCGCGGCCTTCTCAGGGGCGCGCTCGCGCTTTTTAGCGCCGAGTCCATAGAGTTTGAAGACGCCTACAACACAATGTACGCCCGCGCGAACGGCGCAACCGAATTTGCAACCTTCGACAAAAATCTCAAAAAGGTGGTAGGTGGTACGATCACCTGATTCATCCACCCTATTTCCCGCACCTCTGGCGTTTTTTTAAATTGTGCGGCAATAGCGTCATTCGCGCTACTTTGGTAGTATACAAGCATGATTAAACGCGCCATCAAATCCATTATTCCAAAACCATTCCTTTCCGCGTACCACAAAACACTGGCTGTTTTGGCGAACATCATTTACGGTTTTCCGTCCCGCAAGATGATTGTGATAGGCGTAACCGGCACTAAAGGAAAATCATCAACTGTTATCATGATCACGCGTATCCTTGAGGAGGCTGGCTTTGTGGTGGGCTCTATGAATACCGTGTTTTTTAAAATCGGTGAAAAAGAATGGCCCAACACCAAAAAGCAGGGCATGCTCGGCAGATTCCAGCTGCAAAAAATGCTTCGCGCAATGGTTGATAAAAAGTGCACGCACGCAGTTATAGAGGTGACGAGTGAGGGGATTATGCAGCACCGTCAGTGGGGGATCGCGTTTGACGTTGCGGCTTTTACCAACCTTTCTCCGGAACATATCGAATCCCATGGATCATATGAAAAATATCGCGCTGCAAAACAAATGATATTTAAGCAGCTGCGTACGATGCATCGCAAGACTATTGGCGGCGAAAAAATTAAAAAAGTGATTGTCGTAAATACAGAAGACAAAGAAGCAGAGCAGTTTTTGAAGTTTCGAGCAGACTCAAAATGGCTCGTTGGGTCTGATCCAACATTGACCTCAGAACCAAAAAATAAATTTGAGCATCAGTTGGTCGCGAATCAAATTGAACAGGGGCCGGCCGGTACCGCGTTTTCGGTTCTTGGGCACTATATTCAACTTGCTATGCATGGCGCGTTTATGGTTCAGAATGCCATGCTTGCGATTGGTGTTGCGCGGAGCCTTGGTGTTTCGCTTTCGACATGCGAGGGCGCGCTCGAAAAGATTTCCGGGATTCCAGGAAGAGTTGAAGTGGTAAAAATAAAATCAGGCGCCAGAGTGGTGATTGATTACGCGCACGAGCCAAAATCATTTGAAGCCATTCTTTCAACCGGCAAAAAGCTTGCCGGCAAGCATGCTGTTATTAGTGTGTTTGGCGCGACCGGCGGCGGTAGGGATAGTGCAAAGCGGCCGGTAATGGGTAAGATTGCGGCTCTGTATTCGGATTACATTGTGCTGACCACCGATGATCCGTACGACGATGATCCGGGCGAAATTATGGCTGATATTGCAAAAGGCATTCGTGCCTCAAAAGGCGATTGGGAAGAAGGCAAAAAAATGTGGCGTATGGTAGATCGGAAGAAAGCTATTAGGCACGCGTTTACGCTTGCCGCAAGCGGAGATGTTATACTGCTTTTAGGAAAAGGCTCAGAGCAGGTTATGGCAGTGGCAGGCGGCAAACACATACCATGGAGCGATCGCAGTGTAGTTGAAGAATTAGGTACCTAAAGTATGTCGTGGTTTAAAGTTGGTTATAGTAAGCAACACAGTAAGAAAATTGCAGCGGCTACGCTTGGCGTTTTGATTTTAGGGGGCCTTATTTTTTATTTCGCTGGAACGGTTTCAAAAATTTTTACTTCTCCTGAGGCAATTCGTTCGTGGGTGCTTAGTTATGGCCGAGCAGCCCCGTTGGCATTGTTTTTGCTTCAGGTTGCGCAGGTGATTATTGCGCCGTTAAATAATTTTTTGATCAATGTTGCGGGGGGATATATTTTTGGCCCATGGGTTGGGTTTGTATACAATTACACGGGCTGGGTGCTTGGTGCGATTATCGTGTTTGCGTTCACGCGGAAGTTTGGCAGGAGATTTGTAAATTTGTTTATTAAAGAAGAAAAGCTATTGGCATACGACGCTGTTCTTGAAAAAGGCGTGTATATCATTTTTTTACTTTTTCTTCTTCCGGGCCCGCCCGATGATCTGCTGGTGTACCTTGTTGGTCTGTCGCGATCCATACCCTTTAAAACGTTTTTGTGGATTATCCTTATCGGCAAGATTCCAGGCAAACTTGCTACTAGTTTTTTGGGCGCGGGCGTTGCAGAGCACAGCACTATTTCCTTTATTGTATATGCTGTGTTTACGGCCGTGTCTTTATTGGTCTTTGTGATGAAGCCAGAGCTCCGGAAAATTGGGAAAGAGAATCATTTGTCAAAATAAAATCAATGTGCTAAAGTTGTCTTTCTTTTGAGTTATCCACAGGGGCTGTAACGTTTTAGCTAACCTTAGCTTGACAGGGTCTCTCAAAATAGATACAATAGCTTTTGTCATGCACCAACTATTCATTGATTTTGTGAAACATTGTTTCTGTTTCTCAAAACATAGGAGAATTACCGCACTCGGTTCTCGGTAAAAGCCTTATTTTAGCCAAAATAAGGAATTTTTTATATTATTGGTACACCCATAGGGTAAACGAAGGTACATTAAAGATAATTTCTCATTTTTACCGTCTGTGAGCTCTCTGTCCCCCAGCTCAACAGAGTAAGAGGGTCATAGGATCAAAAGAACTTGTTTTTGTACTCATAAGTCAAAAAGTTAACATACGATATGAAGCAAGACGCAAAACAGGAAAACATGTTTTCCGGAGGTTCGGCCCGTTTTTCCCCAAAAACAGACCGAAAATTCTTTACGACGCTACATGACGCTATTCCGCTGCCAGATTTGATTGAGTCTCAAAAGCAATCATATGATTGGCTACTGAATGACGGATTACGAGAGCTTTTTGACGAAATTTCTCCAATTAAGGATTTTATTGGACGAGATTTGGAGCTTTATTTAGAAAATTATTACCTTGATGATCCTAAGTTTGACGAAACCACTGCGCGTGCAAAGAATGTCACGTACGAGTCTGCTATTCGTGTTCGCGCGCGTCTTGTTAATAAGAGAAGCGGAGAAATCAAGGAGCAAGAAATTTATTTAGGCGACTTTCCAATGATGACGCCCCGCGGCACGTTTATCATCAATGGCATTGAGCGCGTCATTGTTTCCCAGCTTATTAGAAGCGCGGGCGTATTTTTTACATCCGAAGTGGTGCGCGGCATAACTCACTATGGCGCGAAGATTATTCCAAATCGCGGTGCATGGCTTGAAATTGAGACCGATGCAAATGGAGCTGTTTGGGTAAAGATTGATCGCAAGCGCAAGGTAGCGATAACATCGCTGTTGCGCGCCTTTGGCTATGGAACCGAAGGAGAAATTCGAAGCTTGTTTGGTGATCTTTCCGAGAAAGAACAATCCATGCTCGACGAAACATTAAAGCGCGACACTGCAAAGAATGAAGACGAAGGATTAAAAGAAGTATACAAGCGCATTCGTCCGGGGGATCTCGCAACCGCATCAAACGCAAAGCAATTGATTCATGCGATGTTTTTCAATTTTGATCGATACGATTTTTCCAAAGTAGGTCGCTACAAAATTAACGAGCGATTCAAGCTTGATGTGCCAAACGACAAAGAGCACCGCATATTGCGATCCGAAGATTTGGCGCTTGTTATTCGTGAAATTATGCGCTTAACAGTCACGCAGGAGCCGTCTGATGATATTGATCATCTTTCTAATCGCCGCGTCCGCACGGTGGGCGAGCTTGTGCAGAACAAATTGCGTGTTGGTTTGGCGCGCATGGAGCGCATTATTAAAGATCGAATGTCCACGCTCGACATTAATACCATTACTCCTAACCAGCTTATCAATGCGCGCCCGGTGATTGGTTCGATCAAAGAATTTTTTATGTCGAGCCAGCTTTCGCAGTTCATGGACCAGACTAACCCGCTCGCAGAATTAGAGCACAAGCGCAGGCTCTCTGCCATGGGCCCAGGAGGCCTGTCTCGTGAACGCGCAGGGTTTGATGTCCGCGACGTGCACCGAACTCATTACGGTAGAATTTGCCCAATTGCGACTCCCGAAGGACCAAACATTGGTTTGGTGGGACACTTGGCAAGCTACGCTCGCATTAATCAATTTGGATTTTTAGAAACGCCGTACCGAAAAGTAGTTGCCGAAGCAGATGGCCGCGCGCGGGTTACGAATGAAATCAAATACCTTTCAGCTCTTGAGGAGAGCAATAGTGTTACCACTGCCGCAACTACTCAGGTTGATGAACAGGGATACTTTGTAGCTGATAAAGTTGAGGCTCGGGTGAAAGGTGAACCAATGTTCGTTATGGTTGATGAGGTTCAATACGCTGATATTTCCGCAAAACAAATTGTGAGTATTGCCACCTCATTGATTCCATTCTTAGAACACGACGATGCGGTGCGCGCATTGATGGGAACAAACATGCAGCGCCAAGCCATTGCCGTAGTTCGTCCCGAATCTCCTGTTGTTGGCACCGGGGTTGAGTACCGTGCTGCTATGGACTCAGGACAGGTTATACTTGCAGACGCAGATGGAGAAGTGATTGGCGTGCAGTCTAATAAAATTACCATCAAGCACAAAAAAGAAATCAAAGAATACAAGCTTGGAAAATTTGTGCGTTCAAATGCCTCTACTTCCATGAACCAAAAGCCTATTGTGAACCGAGGCGACAAAGTTGTTGAGGGCGAAGTTATCGCCGATGGCGCAGCAACCGATGGCGGCGAACTCGCATTAGGACAAAACGTACTCGTTGGATTCCTTTCTTGGGAAGGAGGCAACTACGAAGACGCTATTTTGATTTCAGAGCGCTTGGTTCAACAGGATCGCTATACCTCTATTCATATTGATGACTATACTATTGATGTGCGCGACACAAAGCTTGGGCCTGAGATTATTACTCGTGATATTCCGAATGTTGGTGAAGACAAGCTTAAGGATCTTGACGCAGAAGGCGTTGTCCGCATTGGCGCCGAAGCTAAGAGCGGCGACATCCTTGTTGGAAAAATTACGCCAAAAGGCGAAGCCGAGCTTTCTGCAGAAGAAAAACTATTGCGAGCAATTTTTGGAGAAAAAGCAAAAGACGTGCGTGATTCTTCTTTATATCTTGAGCATGGCGAGCATGGCAAAGTGGTGGATATTAAAATCTTTTCTCGCGAGAACGGAGACAAACTTCCTTCTGGCGTACTCAAGACTATACAGGTTTCCATTGCAAGCTTGCGCAAGGTCCAGGTGGGCGACAAAATGGCTGGACGCCATGGAAACAAAGGTGTTATTTCCAAGATTGTGCCAATAGAGGATATGCCATTTGACGAGAATGGCCGCCCGATTGATATCATCCTCAATCCACTTGGCGTGGCAAGCCGTATGAACCTCGGACAAATTTTGGAAACCCATCTTGGTTTGGCTGCTCACGCGCTGGGGTACAAAGTAGCAAGCCCTGCACTCGACGGTGTTCCTGAGAGTGTTATCCGTTCAGAACTTACCCGCGCTGGCTATTCAGAAGATGGAAAAATTCAACTCTACGACGGCAAAACCGGCAGTGCATTCAATCAAAAAGCAACGGTTGGCTATATTTACATGCTTAAGTTGAATCACTTAGTGGAGGATAAGATTCACCAGCGTTCAATTGGGCCATACTCATTAGTTACCCAGCAACCACTTGGCGGAAAAGCGCAATTCGGCGGCCAGCGGTTCGGAGAAATGGAAGTATGGGCGCTCGAAGCATATGGCGCGGCGCACACATTGCAGGAAATTTTAACCATCAAATCCGACGATGTGCCAGGTAGGTCTAAAGCATACGAAGCTATTATCAAAGGCGAGCGTATTGAAAAGCGCAATGTTCCGGAATCATTTAATGTTCTTGTTCGCGAGCTTAAGGGTTTGTGTCTTGATGTAGAACTCTTAAAAGGAGGAAAAGTTATAAAAGAACAGAAATCACACGAAGGAGATGAACGTTAATGCCACATCCATCTATGTCTACACCATCATCAACAAAAACACTTTCAACCGGACAGCCAGCGGCACGTATGGTTGATTTTGAAGCTATCCGCCTTAGGCTCGCATCTCCAGACGATCTTCATGAGTGGTCGTATGGCGAAGTTACCAAGCCTGAGACTATTAATTACAGAACCCAAAAACCAGAAAAAGACGGCTTATTTGATGAGCGAATTTTTGGCCCAACCAAGGACTGGGAATGTTATTGCGGAAAATATAAGCGTATTCGCTATAAAGGTATTGTGTGCGACAAGTGCGGCGTAGAAGTTACACGCGCGTTGGTTCGACGCGAGCGCATGGGGCATATCGATCTCTCAGCTCCTGTTTCTCATATTTGGTTTTTGCGTGGCGTACCTTCTAAAATCGGCTTAGTACTTGACCTCTCGGTGCAGGATTTGGAAAAAGTTATTTATTTTGCAAGTTTTATCGTATCCTCGGTTGATGAGCAGAAAAAGAAACAGTTGTTAGAGCAGGTGCAGCAAGAGTACAAAAGCAAGAGCGCTCAGCTTGCTCGCGAATTTGAAAAAGCAATTTCCGACAAGCAGGCATCGCTTGCGCACGAAGGTGTTTCTGGCGATGAGTTTACCAGTCGCATGCGGACCGAAAAAGATAAGCTTGAAAAATTGCTTGAGGAAAAAACAGAGCAGTTGACTCGCGCTTTTGAAATGGCGAATCAAGAACTCACGAGCCTTGCGCCAATGCAGATTATTTCGGAAAGCATGTACCATGATCTCTCTCTTAAGTATGGGCATATTTTTGAGGCATCGATTGGCGCAGAGGCGATTCATCAATTACTTTCTAATGTTGATTTAGCTGCGGCGGTTACTGCGCTCGACACGCAGCTCGAAAAAGCAAAAGGCGGTAAGCGGAAAAAAATTATGCGCCGTGCCAAGCTTTTGCAAAGCCTCCAAAAAACCGGCATTCGGCCTGAGTCAATGGTGCTCACCGTCATTCCGGTGATTCCTCCGGATTTGCGCCCTATGGTCCAGCTCGATGGAGGCCGGTTCGCGACGAGCGATTTAAATGATTTATATCGCCGCGTTATCAACCGCAATAACCGCTTAAAACGACTCAAGGAACTGAATGCCCCAGAAGTGATTGTCCGCAATGAAAAGCGCATGTTGCAGGAAGCAGTAGACGCGCTCATTGATAATGGTGCGCGCCACGGCAAAACAGTAACTGCTTCAACGGGCCAGCGCCGCGTGTTGCGATCTATTGCAGACATGCTTAAGGGAAAGCAAGGTCGATTTAGACAGAATCTTTTAGGAAAACGTATCGACTATTCAGGGCGCTCCGTTATTGTAGTTGGTCCAAAACTCAAACTGCATCAGTGTGGTTTGCCTAAAACCATGGCACTCGAGCTTTTCAAGCCATTTGTTATAAGCCAGTTGATTAAGCGTGAAATTGTGCATAATGTGCGCAGCGCTAATCGGTACATTGAGGCTGGGCATGCCGAAGTGTGGGACATCCTAGAAGAAGTAACGCGTGATGCGCATGTATTTTTGAATCGCGCTCCGACCTTGCACCGGCTCGGCATTCAGGCGTTTCAACCGACATTGATCGAAGGAAAAGCTATTCAAGTACATCCATTGGTGTGTTCCGCGTTTAACGCAGATTTCGACGGGGACCAAATGGCTGTGCATGTTCCTTTGACGTTGGAAGCACGGAGAGAAGCAGCAGAAATTATGCTTTCCTCAAAAAACTTGCTTAAGCCCGCAACTGGCGAACCAGTGGTGACGCCAGGGTTGGATATTGTGTTCGGCTGCTACTTCTTAACACAGCTGGATGATGCTATTGCGCCATATAAAACTATATTTTCTTCTGCAACTGAAGCAATTATTGCGCACCATGCAGGCGTGATTACGTTGCACCAACACATTACTGCGGCACACAAAGGTGAACGCCTCGAAACTACTGTTGGCCGTCTTTTGTTTAATGAAGTTGTTCCGGAAAAAATTGGCTACATCAATACTGTCACCAGCAAGAAAGTGCTTAAAGATATTACGAGCGAGTGTTATTATCTGCACGGAGCTGATCGAACCGCACAGATGCTTGATGCTATGATGCGTCTTGGGTTTTATTACGCAACCAAATCAGGTATGAGCTGGGCAATGGCTGATTTGCCAACATTAACCGTTAAAAAAGAAATGCTTGTAATCGCACAGGCAGAAGTTGATCAGATTACCGGCCAATACGAAGAAGGCCTCCTCACCGACGAAGAACGCCATGCGCGTGTTATTGAAATTTGGGCCCGTGTTAAGGATCGGGTTACTGAAGCATCTCAAAAATCGTTTGACGGCAACAAACTCAATCCTATATATACCATGATTGAATCGGGCGCTCGCGGTTCTTGGGGTCAAACCACTCAGATGATGGGTATGAAGGGATTAGTGACATCTCCTTCTGGCGCTACCATGGAGCTGCCGGTAAAAGCGAACTTTAAAGAAGGGTTTGATGTACTTGAATACTTTATTTCCACTCACGGCGCACGAAAAGGACTTACTGACACTGCTCTGAGAACTGCGAACGCAGGATACTTAACCCGCCGGTTGATCGATGTTGCTCAGGATATTATTGTTGCCGAAGAAGATTGTGGCGATACCATTGGTTGGGAAGTAACACAAGCAGACAGCGAGTTAATGAATACTGTTGTTTCCGATCGTTTGCTTGGGCGCGTACTTGCGGAACCTATTACGGGGCCGCGCGGCAAGGAAATTATTCCAGCAGGGGAATTTATAGGGCGCGAAGATGTTGCAAAAGTTGTTGGCATGGATCTCCCTTCAGTTAAAATTCGTTCTGTAATTTCGTGCGTATCGCGCCGCGGCACCTGCCGTAAATGTTATGGGTATGACCTTGGATACAATACACCGGTTGAATTAGGGACCGCGGTTGGCATTATTGCAGCCCAATCAATTGGTGAACCGGGAACTCAGCTGACCATGCGTACTTTCCATACTGGCGGTGTGGCATCAAGCCAAGACATTACACAAGGTTTGCCGCGCGTAGAAGAAATTTTTGAGGCACGCCGTATTACTAAGGGTGCGGTCGTGAGCGAGATTTCCGGCAAAGTAAGCCGCATTTACGAAGAAGGCGGCAATCGCGTTATTGAAATTACTGCGGTTGAAAATCAGGAAGAAAAATATGATTTAGAAGAGTACACCGAAGAGAGCTGCAAAGTTTCTGATGGAGATCGTGTGAAAAAAGGAGATGTGATTTTCTCTGACGGGGACGATGTGGTGAATGCAAATATGGATGGCACCGTGAAAAAGACTAAAAAGTTTTTACGTGTTGTTGCCGCGGCTGGGGACATGATTTCTTATACTGTTCCAGGAACATTCTCTGTTTTGGCACAAGAAGGAGAAGTGGTAAGCCATGGCGATGTGCTCACCGAGGGGAGCGTTGATTTGCATCAATTATACGAGTTGCGCGGGGAAGACGCGGCCAAGCGCTACATTATGAAGGAAATTCAGAACATCTACTCAAGCCAAGGCCAGAAATTGAACGATAAGCATTTGGAAATTATCGCGCGCCAGATGTTCTCCCGCGTGTACATTAAAGACGCAGGAGACACTGATTTTCTTCCCGGTGAAATTGTGGATCGCGCGCATTTCAACGCAGTGAATAGAGATACTCACAAGGCGAAAAAGAAATCTGCCGAAGGCGAAGTACTGCTTTTGGGTGTTACCAAAGCTTCGCTTTCCACTGAAAGTTTCCTCTCTGCGGCTTCGTTCCAGGAGACCGCGAGAGTCTTGATTGATGCCGCTATCAGCGGCCGCGTTGATCATTTGCGCGGGCTCAAAGAAAACGTCATCATCGGACGACTGATTCCGGCCGGCACCGGGTTTGCTTCTCGCCACATACAGGATTAATCTATACTTCAAAACACCCCCGCAGGTAACTGCGGGGGTGTTTTTTGAACTAAAACTCCTTTTCTATACTACTGGTACCTGTTTTTAGAACCGTCACACATATATTTGTAGTGCATATAGGCAATAAACCCCAGTATTCCGCAGGGGATATAAACATATCAATTCTACGCCACTGGGGCGTATTCTGCAACTGGTTTGTATATATTGCAATATATATTATAATATATACATATGAGTACACGCGAACGCAAAGACAAGCACATTCGTAAACTCACACGGTTGGGTGGAAGCTTGGTGGTTTCCATTCCGGTTGAGTACGTGGATACGCTCAAGTGGCGCGAAAAGCAGAAGGTTGTGGTCAAGCGATCAGGCAAAAAGCTTGTCATAACAGATTGGAAGGAGTAGGTATGCAACTTGGCAGACCACAGCTTCGGCGCGTCACTACGTTGGTGTTGGTCATACTTGCGGCAGCGGGTGGTTTTTTGTACGCCAAAAAAGATCAACTTTCCATAGGAACCGGCACACAGCAGGTGGTGGTTGAGTATGCCGTAGACGGGGACACCATCCGCCTTCCCAACACACAGCGCGTGCGTTTAATTGGCATAGACGCGCCCGAGAAAGGCGCGTGTTTCTACGAGGAGTCTCGTGATTTTGCCAAAAGTCTTTTGGATGGCCAAACCGTTATTTTGGAGCGAGACGTTTCCGGGGAAGATATATACCACCGGCCTTTGCGGTACGTGTTTTTGCAGGCTCCGTCCGAATCCGAAGATCGGGTGCTCGCAAACGATACGCTCGTGCGGCAAGGGTACGCCCAGGCAGTGGCCAGCCCGCCGGACAATAGGTATCGGGATCTTTTGGTATCCGCGCAGGAGGAGGCTATCCGCGAAAACCGAGGGCTTTGGGCGCACTGCGAGTACGAGGATTCTTTGTCCGAGCGCCGGGAAACAAACAACGAGCCCCCAAGCGAGGAGTATACCATCAAGGGTAATATCTCAACGCGCGGGTATGGTAAAACCTACCTCATCCAAGGGTGTGACAACTACAATCTCGTAAAAATTGATACAGCCAAGGGCGAGCAGTATTTTAAAACCGAAGCCGAGGCTCAAGCCGCGGGCTTCCGCAAGGCAACCAACTGTCCTTAGCGTTCATCCTCTGTGGTGCGGGCGATAACTACAGTCTTTTACCAATCGAGTCCACAACAGTTGCAATTAATGTTCCTGCGTATGCGAACCCAGCTCTGCTGAGTTGGGCGGAGGCTCATCGTCAGGTTAGCCTTAGCCGCTTATGCGCTGTTAACTGATGTATTCCTTTTTTTGTAGTGGAAGAGCGCTAGAGGGAAAATATTACTATCCCAAAGCTACTTAGTCGTGAGCCCTCTTTTAATCATGGATTCTACCTCTTTATTTGTATTAACATATTTTATTTCAATGTCAGGGTGTTCGTTTTGAAAGACTCTAAAAACTTCATCTACGAAGGATTGTCCAACTGATTTTACATTTTTGAAATCTAAAATTATAGATTTAAATCTTTCTAATCCCATCAAAAGACGTTTCGCTTGTGATCTTGATATAGGGGGGTCATTTGGGTCAGCACTGAGTGCAACCGCAACTTTTGTTTTCCCGAAACCTATTTCTTGATCTGCATATTGATCAAAGATTTCTTTGGGAGTTTTTTTTGATTTAAGAGAAATTGTCATTGCGATATATGTCCCTTTTCCAAAATTTTCATTTTTTTCGGGAGATAAAAACCATTCTTGATTTTGAAAACTATAGTACAGATCACTCGACAAAATAGAAAAGCGGTCAAATATTCTAGAGGTAAAAAAAATTCCCTCGCCTGTATGTTTGGAAGGGTCTGTTGTAAATTTTCCTTTTGAAAGATGAAGAATAGATTCTCTTATTGATTCTAACTGGAGGGCATTCTGTATTTTTTTGAATATACCAATACCATTATCCATTATTGTAATAGTAAGATTGTCATTTTTTATCTCGACCTCAGAATATATAGTTGTCCCTTCTGAATGATCAATGGCGTTATTAAAAATTTCAGTGAAACCATAAGCTGAAATATTTTGTATATTCTGTGAATATTTTAGAAGTAGTGGTTTGATATATTTAGACCAGACTTGATCTTCTGCTAATCCAGGCTTTATTTTTATTGAAACTTTAATTTCATTGCCATCAGCTAAAAAATATCGCGTAGCCCTCGTCTTGCCCACCTTGATTAGATTACCTTCTTTAATTTGTCTGGCGACATAGTTGTGCGCTCGTTGTCTGGAGATTTTATAATTTTTTGCCACTAGATAAACTAAATCGTTTGGGCTTTTTTGAGCCATTTCAAGTATAAAATCACTTATGTTAGTATGCTTTTTGTTCATAGATTTATTGTAAATAGTATATATACCTATTGTAAACCCTTTTATGGCTATTTGTAAACCCCCCCTGGGCGTTAGCCCTATACATCGCCTATAATATGATATTTTAACTATATCAGTTTATATCAGAATAGTGTTTTGGTCCTACATTCTGCTCCCAAGCTTAATTAAATAAAAAAGACACTTAAGTTAAGGTAAAATAATTATGTCTAGTAATTATTAACCAAAAACAAAGATGTCTTACAGTCATTTTAAGCCATTTCAAAGAAATGAGCTATCTGCCTTGCTAAGAGCAGGTATCACACAAATGCTAACATAGAACAAAAGGATATAGGAAAAGCGGTCAGATTAATAAACAATCGACCTCGTAAAAGACTTAATTACAGAACCCCAGCCTAGGTGTTTAGACAAACTAATTAAGGTTTGGAATAGAATTTGAGTGCTTGCCAGCCCAGGTATGTGGTCTATAAAAATTTTAAATTTATCATTCATAAATTTTTTATTCTCTTTGTGAAGCTTCTTTGGGTACCAAAACGTCCTTCTCCACCAAAAACACGCCATCATTCTTAGCTCTTTTTATCATTTCCTCGGTAAATCCGCTTTTACTAAATAAAATATAGTACTCTTTTCTATCGTCTTTATTCCAGTCCACTTTGGTCGCCTTCTTTTTTAGCTCTTCGTAAATATTTATACCCACCAGTTTTTCAGACCATTTGCACTCGCCAAAAATTATTTTCTTTTCTGACGAACTAAATCCTACCACATCAATTTCTTGATTGCTGTCCCAATAACGACCCACTCGTTCAAACGCAAAAATTTTATCTTGCAAAGCAATTAATAATTCAACTGCCACACGCTCGTACACTTGTGCGGTAATACTTTTAAAACCGGAATTTACATTGTCATTATATTTCAAACCGTTAAACATTTTTTCCAGCACATAATCGTAGTTGTCCATTTCCAAATAACTTTTGTAGGGAAAAATGTATTGGAACCAGAAAACGAAAAAATTATCGGAGATTTTATACAAACCCCGTCGCGATTTGTCTGGCTTATCTTCGGTTATTGGCACTTCGCGTTCCACCAGACGTAGATTAATCAACACCGAAAGATATTTATTCGCGGTGGCTTTGTCCAGCCCCACTTCATTCACTATTTCGCTTAGCTTTCTTTTTCCCAGCGCGATGGCACGGAGTATCGCCAAATAGTTTTTAGTTTCGCGTAGTTCTTCCTTTAGGGTGAATTCCACCTCGTTGTATAAAAAGGCGGTTTTATTGAAAATTTTGGTCTTGATTTCGTCAGACATATCTTTGTCATCTGCAAACTGCAAAAGATACGCTGGCATGCCTCCGGTGATAGTATAAATATTGAGAAAATCAGAAAAACTTTTCTCGGGGAAAAATTGTTGCGATTGAGAAAAGTTTAATGGATCAACCAAAATCTGTCCCGTGCGGCGGCCAAACAGGGGAGCACTCTGGTTCAGCGTTTCTGATTCCATCATGGCGATGCTTGATCCGGACAATATTAAAAATATTTTGGTATTTTTCAAATATTCATCCCAGCCTTTTTGAAAAAGGGAGCTGGTGGATTTATCATTTTCAGTTAAGTATGGATATTCGTCTATCGCCAAAATCAATGGCTCGGCGGTTGTTTTTGTTTTTAAATATGAGAATACTTCTAGCCAATCACCAAAACCATTTTTGATTAAAATTTCATCTTTAAAGTAACTGCCAACAATTTGGCCCAACTCGCGCAGTTGATCGGCGGTTGTACGTTTGTCGGCCAAAAAATATATCGCCGGTTTGTCGTTGATGAATTGTTTGATAAGTTCAGTCTTACCAACACGTCGCTTGCCATAAATGATAAAAAATTGGGCAGTATTTGATTGCCATTTTTCATTGAGTACTCTTAACTCTTGTTTACGGTTGATAAAAGGCATATTTTTGTAGTACATTAATTAGTATACTTGTAAGTAGTATACCGTATGAGTATACTATCTGTCAACAGTACCTTTTTGATGATGTATTAGCCAAAAAGTTGAGACATTTTTGGAGTTAATCAAATAAATTTGCCTTAGTGTGATAGAATTTTCGCCCATTTCGCAATGGGCGAAGACACCTAATACCCCCTCAATTCGCTCGCTCGTCGCCCCCCCCCGCCGTTCGTCAATCACAAAAAAACAAATAATCAAAAAATTTATTACACACAACGTTAGGGATATGAGAAGTTTTTGCGGAGCGTACTCGCAAGCAAAAATTTGGGAAAGTAAAAAAGTGGCACATTAATCTTATCAAAATTTTCACTTTTTTACGAACCTCATATGCGCTGTTGTGCGATGTAATTTTTTTCTTAATTATTTTTTTCTCTAAATCTACTTTTCTTAAATCTTAAAATAAGTTTTTTGTTTTGGGGAAAGGACAGAGGGGTAGGGGTGAATGGCCTTTCCCCAAAACATCTTTCTTCTATTTTAAATTATTCGGCAAATCAAGACCATATTCTCCAACAGTATCTCTAATATTTTTATTTTTGTTCGCTAATTCTTTTCTGTATAATTCAATCTTGGAAAGCAAAAGTTTTTCGTTATTTGTATTTGCTAGTTTTTCGGCATGATCAAGTAAAGTTTTTGTTTTTTTAAATCGAAATGTGAGACCATACTTTGTCGCAAGGTTGTAATATGAATGTGCCATTTCTCCTCCATGGCTTCCGGCTTCAAATTCTGAAATTGCTAGCTCTAGATAATCTAGGCATTTAGACCAATCTTCTTGAATCTTTTTACGCCCAACTTTTTTGTATAGAAACCACTTACCTAAGTTCCATCTTTTGACAAAGTACATATTCGCAAACTTACTTCTGGTTTTGCCGCCAATCATTGAATCAAGTTGATCGTTAAAAAATTTTGTACCATAAAATTCGCCCAACCTCAAAAAGACATTACCTTTGAAATAGTGACTATTACTGTCTTCTGTATATTTAGAAATTTTACTCTCTAGACTTTGTATTTCTTCTTCTATTTTCACTCTATTTTGAGTTAGAAATTCAAACTCTCTTTTTTCTCGTTCTGTTGAAAAATTAATCCATTTAAAAACATTTTCTGACATTTTTAAATTTTTTTGACGATAGGTCATAAGCCCGAGCTTGGTATTTAGAAAATTACATTTTTCTACAAGTAAGTTTACTTCAATATCGTTTTCTCCTAGCTTTGGCGCCATTTTAATCCCTTCTTCTACTATTTCGAGAAGTCTCTTGTTCTCCGTAAAATGATCTAGCGTGTAGATTAAGTATAATATTGCTTGAAATTTAATTTTTTGATTTTGACAAGCATAAAGTTCCCATAAAATTTTAATGGCTTCATCGTTTTTGTTTTCAGCAATTAGTTTTTTTGCGCGTTTTAATTTTTTAAAATCGGACATATTTTCGAAATTGCCTCTCTGCCCAGTATTTTACCTGTGGCCAGATTTTGTTTTTTAAAATTTTTATCATAAAGACAGGGTCAAGTGGAAACTTTCTGAACCAGCGACGTTTAATTTTTGGCGAGTTAGCAATAAAATATTGATGCGAATGTCCAAATGTCATTCGGTTGCAGTCATGTATCAAATTTGTGTCAATTCCTAAATATCCTCTCAAGTTATTTATCCAGCTGAAACTTATTGAAATTTCTGATGATAAAGGCATTCTGACTTCGACATCTCTTTGTATAAGACCTGGACCATAAAAACGTTGCCATTGAAGACGTGGATTAAAAAGAAAACATGGTGCGTCTGAAGTTATAAAGGATCCTCGTTTGTTGCTGCACAAGAATGCAATATTCATCTTTAGAAGAATTTCAGTTATATGAGGAATCATTTTGAGCACACTAGTTTTATGGGCATTCTTTTTTTCTTCTTTTAACTCTAATGATTTTTTGGGCGGAACACTATGTGCTTTTTCCATATCCTCGGCCATTTCTATAAGTTCATCAAGAAATCCTTCAATATTCTCTTTCTGTTTTAGAGTTCTTTGTAGCATTGCAGCAACAAAAGCGCATACAATAACGTGCTCAAAATTATTTAGCGGTAATCTTGTCTTTATTTTTTTTTCAAAAATGGACGCATATTCACCCTCAAGCTGCGAAAGAGATTGTTCAATAATATAATCTTTTCCTCCAAATTTTGTTTTTAAGGTATAAAAATCTGTTTCAGCAAGAATATTTTTAGGGGCTTTCTTTTTTCCTATTTTTTTTCCGCGTTCAAAAATCCAAACATAGGGTTCGTATCCTTTTGGTGTATTTGGATCAACAAATTGTTTTAAGTAGCACTGTGGAATTATGTGTTGATTTTTTAATTCAGACATATTATATATCAATGTAATAACAGATGGTGAGGTACGTGTTGTGGATAACCAGACTTGCCTGGTTTCTATTTTCTTTCTATAATTATATTATAGTAAAATAATTTGTCAAAAATCATGCCCAGTAAAAAACAAAAACCAATTTTAGAATTCATAAAATCCTATTCAATAAAGAATGGATATGCTCCGTCGCTTGAAGAAATCAAGCGCAAGTTTAAGTTTGCCTCTGTTTCAACCGCACACTACCACGTCAAAAAACTGCAAGAAGCCAGATTACTAAAGAAGGAGTATAATAAGCCACGAAGTATGTTAGCCGAACGGCAAAAAACCGCCATTGATATACCACTTGTTGGTGTTATTGCCGCAGGAGAGCCCATAGAAGCCATAGAATCATCTCGTGAGACAATTACAATAGCTAGAGATGAAATAGGTTCTACCGGCAGACATTATGCGTTGCGCGTTTCTGGAAATAGTATGATTGACGAGGGTATTTATGACGGCGATACAGTTGTAATACGACAACAGGAAACCGCGTATGATGGTCAAACTGTGGTTGCAATTATAGATGATAATGAAGCAACACTTAAAAAATTATATAGAGAAAAAGATAGATTTCGGCTCCAGCCAGCAAATCCAACGCTATTTCCATTTTATAGAAAAGAGGTGGAAGTGCGCGGTGTTGTGGTAAAAATTATTCGCAACCTAGAGCAACAAATTGAGAAAGCACCAGAGAAAGAAGAAAAATATTCAAGAAGAATAGATTACTCATGGGATTTTCGCGGTGAGCGAACAAAGTCGCATACGCACGGAATACATACTTATCCAGCAATGTTTATACCTCAAGTAGCACGCAGATTGTTGGAGACATATAGTAAAAAAGGAGATACTATTTGTGATATATTTTGCGGATCAGGAACTGCGCTTGTTGAGAGTCGTCTGCTTGGGAGGAATGTATATGGAATTGATCTAAATCCGTTAGCTATTTTTTTAGCAAAAGCGAAAACTACACCGATCAACCCAATAATATTAACTCGTGAATATTATTCATTGCTTAATAAAATAGATAAGGTAAAAGACAAAGAGATTGAAAATCCAAAGTTTAACAATTTAGATTTTTGGTTTAAGCCAAAAGTTATTACAGAATTAGCAAAGATTAAAAAAGCAATATTTGAAACAAAGAATGAGAATATAAAGAATTTTTTCCTTGTTGCGTTTAGCGAGGTTGTGCGCCAATCATCAAATGCTAAAAATGGAGAGTTTAAGCTAGTTCGGAATAAAGGCGAAAAATTAGACAATCACAACCCTAATGTGTTAGAGCTTTTTAAAAAGAAAATAGGGATAAACATACAAGGTATGACTGATTTTTATCGAGATGTCGATAAAAAAACATGGGTTAAAATAATTCAGGGCGACTCCTCAAAAATTAACGGAATAAAAAATAATTCAGTTGATTATATTATTACCTCACCGCCATATGGCGATAGCAGGACTACAGTTGCGTATGGACAGTTTTCACGTCTTTCGGCGCAATGGATTGATATTTTTGAAGATCCAAACAAGGCCTCTGGAGTTGATAATGAATTATTGGGTGGAAAAGCATCTAAAAGCATGGAACATGCACTTGATTCTACTTATCTTAGGGATACTTTAGATAAGATTTTAAAAAAGGATGAAAAAAGAGCTCGGGATGTTTTGAGTTTTTATGTAGGACTAAATGATTGTATGGAGAGAGCTCATGAGATTTTGAAGTCAGGAAAATATTTTTGTTTGGTTATTGGAAATCGTTTAGTTAAGCAAGTTAGAATACCGACTGATTTTATTATTGCGGAGTTGGGAGAAAAACTAGGATTTACCTGTGAGGATATTTTTGTAAGAAATATACCAGGCAAAAGAATGCCAATCAGAAATTCACCTACCAACATTGTAGGAGCATTAGAAGAAACAATGAATAAAGAAAGCATTGTTGTATTAAGAAAAACTTAAATTAAACGTACTTTTTTAGCAAAGCAGTCATCAAGTTTTTTCATTTTTATGCGAAAAGCAGTGCCGTGATTTCTAATAGATCCATCTGGTCTGTAATACATTCTAAATTCGGGAACAATATCATCATTTTTCATTCTTTTTTTAAATGCCTCAAAACTAAAGCCATCAAGAAAATATCCTTCAACAAAATGAAAGTATTCTTTTTCTTTTATAATTTTTGTATCGCCAAGAACATAAACAAGTGCTGGTAACTTTTTATTGAATTTTTCTTCTAAAGAAGGCATATCCCAATAGATATTTAATTTTCTTCCTTTCCCAATAATTCTAATTTTATCTTTTTCAACTTTTACTTTGAGGTTTTGTGCGTTAAATTTTTTACTTGAAAGTGTGCTATGTAATTCTTTGGAGCGGTTGTTATTTCTTTTCGAATAACCAAAACCATCAAGCAACATTCGGTCTCTGTCGCCACCTTTAGGTAAGGGTTCAAGAGTAAATAATGACATCATTGATAGCGAACTTTTACGATATGATTTTAATTCCGCAACCTCTCCAATGTCTGGAAGTGGAATATTATTTTCTTTAATTTCAAGCAAATCCTCAAGTGTTTTTCCTATTCCAGTATTACCACTGCGATGTGTTTTTACAAAACCCATTTTTTTTATTTCTTTCAATTTGTCTTTCAATGTTTTTAAATCCATACAAAAAGTTAATTTATGAAGTAGTGAATATCTTTTTTATATAATTTTGCAAACTCTTTCAACTGAATAATGTCAATTCGGCGTTGACCAGATTCCACTTTAGATATGTATGATTGAGTTTTATTCAAACGTTCAGCAACTTCAACTTGATCAAGTCCAATTTCAATTCGGGCATTTTTAAGTTTTTCTATCAGTTGCTTGTGACCTTTGGAATAGATAGTATTATTCATATTGTTATTGTTTACTTATTTATAATATATTCCATAATGTAATATGCCAAAATGGAATATATGAGTATAGCGGAAAGAAATTGACTTGTCTAGAACATCATATTTTTTATATACAAAAATATCCTGCCTACAGACAGGATAAAGTTATTGATTTTAAATGATTTTTCTGAGCGACCAAAGGGAGCGAAGAAAACACCTTGGTATTACCCCTCCCTAAAAATAAAAATTAAATTTTCCTCCTTATCTTTTTTTTCAAAAAGCAATTCCCAAAAAAATAATTTAAAAAATATTTCACCTAACTCGTTATTATACGAACTGTTTTCGCATACTATACCAAATCTGCATGTTATACGAACAATATAGTATTAAACAAGTAGTAGGAATAGGGTATAAAGGCGTTTTTTGTTTTTAGGCAGGATCTTCAAGCGTCCGTCCAAGATCCTCAACCATGCGCACCAAATCGGCGGTTGCATGCTTCGCGGCTGCAAGCTGGTTTTTGTGTTCCGCGTTGTCGGCATCCAAATTATCCGAAAGCAGCTGCACCGTCCATTTGAGCGCGGTGAGCTTTACGCGAATATCATGCAATCCGCTTTTTGCGTGTGAAAGTTTTTTTTCGTGCCGGTAGGTGAGTTGTTCAATACTTTCTCGGAGTTTTTTATCGCGCTCTTTAAGGCTCTGTATTGTTTTATCGCGTTCATCCATATACGTATGATACGCTATTTTTTACCCCGCAACAAATCGTGTTCCGCGCTTTTTTAGCAACCCTTCGTTCTGCATCTGTACAAGAATGGTGGCCACGCGCTTTTGGTCCGCAGCCAACGCTCGTGTGAGCGCAGCCGCGGTCTGCCTCGGTTGGGCAATGAGTAGTTTAATGATGCTTCCGCGTATCTGCCGATTGGAACCCTCAAATTTTTGCTGTTTGGCATGGTGACGGCTGTTGCGGCTCGGGTTCGGGACTGTCTGCTTTATGTGTGCGCCATAGTCCATGAGGCCCGCGTACCAGGTTCGTGGATTTTTTGCATCAAGCGTCTGTTCAATCAGCGGCATGAGTGCGGCATCATCAACATTTTTTTCTTCGGGGAAAAAGTAATGCAGACACACGGAACGGATATTGGTTTCAATCATCACTGTTGGTGTATTGAACGCGAACACCATAACAGCAGCAGCGGTGTACGGCCCGATGCCGGGAAGCTGTTGCAAGGTGTCCGTGCTGGTAGGTATGCGTCCGCCATAGTTTTTCACGATCTGGCGCGCTGCCTGGTGCAGCATCTTTGCTCGGCGATTGTAGCCCAATCCTTGCCATGCGCGCAGGACCGAGGAGAGTTGGGCGGCCGCAAGTTTTTGGATCGTTGGAAAGCGCTCAATGAAAGCAGTGTACTTCGGGACGACCCGATGAGTCTGCGTCTGCTGGAGCATTATTTCGGATACCAGGATGCCGTAGGGGTCTCGGGTCGTGCGCCATGGAAAAATTCGCGCGTTTTCGCGGTAGTGGCTGTATACGCGGTTCTGGAACGCCTGTACCTGTTTGGCCGAAAGCGTGGCACCCAGAGGCTTAGAGGCTCTCTGGGGTTGTGCTGGCGTTTTGGTTGTCATCACTAATAGGCTCTCCGACGATCGGGACAAGCAGGGCTTTGAATGCGTCGTATCCGCTTGGATTGCTGATGACTTTTCCGTTCAACACAAACGTTGGTGTGCCAGATACGCCTAGATTCCTGCCGGCTGCCTCGTGGCTCCGGATTTTATTTTTAACTTTAGGTGATTCGTAATCTTGTTTGAATTGTTCTGCGTCAAGTTCCAAGGTTTGCGCGTATTGAGCGAACACAGTAAATGGATCGCGCACTGAGGCCCATGCTTGTTGGTTCTTAAAAAGCAGGCTATACATTTCCCAAAACTGCCCTTGTGTGCCAGCTGCTTCCGAAGCTTGTGCTGCGTTTGCGGCATTCGCGTGGATAGTGCGCAGTGGGAAGTGGCGATATACAAATTTGACTTGCTCTCCGAATTCCTTGGTAATTTGTTCAACAAGTGGGTAGTACGCTGCGCAGGCTGGGCACTGGAAGTCACTGTATTCAATGAGTGTTGCTTTTGCGTTTGCTCCGCCTACTGCCCAATCTTGGTCTGTGGCTTCGGCAGCCGGTGGTATAGGTGCTCCGCCAGTACCATTTGAGCGCGCCACGAGCAACCACAATCCGAAAGCGATTACTGCAATTACCGCGATCCATGCTAGCCATGTCTTAGCTTTTTTTCCTGATTGTTCGCGAGTTCTTTGTTCGCGCTGTTCTTGTTTTTTAAGCGCTCTTTGTTGTTTTTTGCTCAATGGTGGAGTGTGGTCATCAACGATATTTTCTTGTATATGTGCCGATGCGCTTGGTGATTGTTCGTGTTTCATAGGAGGAGTGTAGCAAAGAATAGTATATTACAACATCATGTTTGTGATGCTAACGTATGCCAGCGGTGTCGGTATGATGTTAGCGCGTGGCTATTGAGGTAATGATTCGTTTTCAATTTCCTTGTGCTGATTGTCATCGCAAGCGCACTGCTTAAGCGGAAGACCAGCCATTGCGCATCCATCAGTCACGCAAACGTTTGGAGATTCAGATACGCCGTCGCATGCAGGGCAGGTGTAGTGTGTCATAGGTGTGTATGTTTTATTTTTTAGATACCATTGCGCCTTCCAATATATGAGCTCCGGGCGCTACGTTTCCGTCGTCCGATTCTGTGGTTAGTACGTAGGTATCATGGTCAAGCAAATTCGTGCGCGAGAGATAGGCGTTTACATAGTGTCCATTCTGCATCACGAGCGCTCCGGTGCTGACAATTGAAAGTGGCTCTGTTCGCACTACCCATCCTTCATAAAAAGATCCGTCCGCAAGCGTCGGGAGATTATCAAATGTTGCATAGAGGTGGTACACTCCGGTAATGACATCGGTGCCAACGGCGCCTGTTGCGTTTCCACCCGAAACAGCGGACAGTGTTCCAGAGCGAGTAAATGTAATGTCGGAAATATTAGCAATCCAATCATTCTGCATACCAATAGCAAGCGCATCCGCGGTTGGTGCTGCTGTTTGCATCTGCATTGCAATTTGAGTCAGTTCTGGTGTTTTGTTATTTGTTTTTTTGCTGAACAGAGTAACTTCGGCGTCCTGGTTGCGCGATGCAAACCAGATGCCGCCGGCAATGACCAAGAGAATGATAATAAAGAGGCCTATGCGGCTGCCGCCGCTTTTTTGTGGCTCATGGTTGTGCGTGTGGCCATTATCATTATGTCCATTTGTTCTCTGTTCGTTTGTAGCATTCTCTATGGTTATAGGAATATCCATATACTATTAGTTAATGATTGTTAATAAGGCTATAGGTGGCTATGCCAAAAGAAACTGCCACATTAAGTGATTCTTTGATCCCCAGCATAGGGATTTCAATAATATAGTCAGCGCGTTTTTGAATTGTCTTGGAAAGGCCTTTTACTTCATTGCCTACCACAAGCGCGCTTTTTGTTTGCATTGTTTTTGAAAGATGTATTTTTTTGAGCGAATAGGCATTTTTTGCCTGTTCAAGCGCATAGATAGTATACCCATCTTGCTTTAATTTGTCCAAGAGAATATAGGTTTTGGGCACGTGCTCCCATTCGCAGTATTTTTCCGCCCCCAGCGCTACTTTTACAAGCTCTTTATTAGGTCTGCCGAATCGATCCACCGGGGTTGGAGTGATGCCGCACAAATAGATTTTTTTATGCCCAAAGCATCCGCAGTGCGGAAGATTGAACCCACGTTGTGGTTTGATCGAATGTTGTCGAGAATAGCTATCATGCCATGTACTTTTACGCATTTAATTGGCTTTGTCAATTGCCCTATTTTATTAGTGAGTGTTTGGATTTATTGCTATACTTATAGTGTAATAGTTTATTTATTTTCTCGTTATTATCTATGGATAATTCTGCGGAACAAAATATATTAGAAAATGAGCGAGATATCGTGGAGCGCGCAAAAAAAGATGATCATGCTTTTGAAATGTTATATAATCATTATTTTCCAAAGATATACGGGTATATTTTTAAGCGAGTCGGAAATCATTCAGTTGCGGAAGATATTGTGTCAATAACCTTTATGAAGGTGTTGGTGAATATAAAAGGATATGAGCACCGAGGGCATACATTTGGCGCGTGGGTATATCGAATTGCTACCAATAACTTAACTGATTACTACCGGAAACGAGTACACAATAAGGATGTAGATATAGGTGAAGCGCAGGAAATTCAGGATCATCGTGCGGGCCCAGAAGAGCAGGTAGTGCAGCTCGAAAATCGTCAACATATTGAAATAATACTGAAAAAGCTTTCAAAAAGGTACCAACATGTTCTGCATTTAAAATTTTTTGCAGAGCTCTCTATTTCGGAAATTTCAGCTGCACTCAGCATTTCTGAAAACAATGCGCGCGTGCTCCTTCATCGGGCGCTTAAACAATTTCGTAGGGAGTATGAAAAAGACTAATATTAGCCAAAAATATGAATTTTTTCAATAATACAGACAAATCAGAACGTAATGATTTCGACGAAAATGCGTTATTACAGGAGTCGGAAGACACTATTAAGAGTATTAAGCATGCGCCCGAAAGCGCTTCCCCTGATTTTGAGCATACGCTTAAAATGAAAATCCTGGAGCGTCGGCGCACATCATCAATTATGGATACTGTATTTGTATTTTTGAATTCATTTATGCGTCCCAAGCGGCTTGTTCCTATGGTAAGCGTATTGGTGTTAGTGGCAATTGTATTACAGACCACCAACATTTCGTCATTCATGCAGATCGCGAAAGAGGATCCGTTCGGGCAATTTTCTAAACTTATTATCAGTCCCGCGCACGCGGCAGACAATTTTACCTTTGCTCCAGTTGCTATGGACAGTCTTGGCGTGCCTGCGGACGGATCATATATCCTCACCAGCAAGGAGCCTGTTGACACCACGTTGATAAAAGAATCGCTCGTTGTTGAGCCAGATGTCCCCTATACTATTGAGCAGATTTCAGATACCGAATGGAAGGTTACGCCGAAAGATTCATTACCAGCCAATACTGTTTTAAAAGTGTCGCTTTCCACCGCGTTCTATGATACCAAAGATCGCCTGCAGAGCCGCGATTACTCCTGGGCGTACCAAGTGAAGGATTCTTTTAAGGTACTTACCAACCTGCCAAGGAACCAGGCCACCAATGTGCCGGTGAACACCGGTATTGAAATCACATTCAGCCATGATAATTTTACGGACTACGAGCAGTACCTATCCATTGAGCCGCAGTTTAAGTATCGGCTTGAGAAACATGGCAGAGTTCTGGTCTTGGCGCCACTGGGCACACTTACACTAGCTACGGTATACACGGTAACCGCCAAGCGCGGCTTGCCGCTTTCCGGCACTCAAGAGGCGCTTGCGGAAGATTTTGTGTTCCAGTTCGAAACCGCAGGAGCAAGTAATACCGGAACGTATCAGAGTTACTTTAACGTATACAATCCATTCATGGAGGTTGCCACAAGCGAGCCGCCGGTGGTCCAGGTGTATGCCAGCTCCAAGGAGAGTAATCCAGTGCAGGTGGATGTATATACTCTTTCCTCTCCGAACCAATATATCGAAGCCCTTGGCAAACGCGACCAAATTCCGTGGTGGGCACATTCTAAGGATAACTACCAGTACGATACAGACAAACTTACGCGCATGGCCTCGTTTAGTACGGAAATCAAAAAAAGCCAGTATGTGCAGTATCTTGATTTTCCAGAACCACTGCCCCCGGGATTTTATGTGGTGAATTTTACGCTGGGAAATGAAAAAGAGCAGTCCTGGATACAGGTAACCAATGTGAGCGCATATTTTAATATCACAAAAACTGACACCATTGTATGGGCGCACAATATGGCGACCAACCAGCCGATTGCTGGTGCGGCAGTGAGCGTGATTGGAGAAGCGGGCGCGTATCGCACAGACGCAAACGGCGTTGCGCGGTTTGCGACGCCTGAGGTGCTCCGTGATACTGCGGATAAGGATTCGTACTATTTTGACATTACCGCGGGCAATGGGCGGCTCATCATGTCCGCCAGCCGCACCTCGTCTTCTTATTATTATGATTATGATAGTGGTGTGAGTGAGGCGAATGACTACTGGCACTATGTGTACACGGACCGCCCCAAGTATCAGCCCACAGACACTATTAAATTATGGGGCATGGTAAAACGCCGAGACAATACTTCCGTCACCGATGATGTCCGTTTGGTGCTTGTTAAAAATGGGTACGTGGATTACTACTACCGTCCGGTCAATGTTGCCGAGTCTGCAGTGCATCTTACTGACAGGGGAACATTTGAAGGAGAGCTTCCGCTTGATGGTGTGAATCCGGACTACTACACCATAGAACTGCTCGCAGGCGATACGGTTCTTGCCAGCCAGTACATCCTAATTCAGCCATATGTAAAGCCCACATACCAATTGAGCCTGACACCGGACCGCACCAAGGCATTTGCGGGGGAGACCATTAACTTTGACGTGCAGGCAAGCTTTTTTGAAGGCACGCCTGTACCGAACCTTGATTTAGTGTTCAAGATGCCCGAGGGAGACTATGCATTTACCACAGACGAACAAGGCAAGGCCCGCTTAACATATACCAAAGCATACCAGCCGTGCGGTTCATCCTCCTCTTCGTATTCCTGCTGGCCGAGGGGCGCGCGTCTCTCTATTATGCCTAAGAATGCCGAGCTCGCGGAAATCACCGCAGAACAGTATATCGCGTTTTATGGTCCAGAGGTGTTTATGCGGAGCGAGGTTACCTACCCGGAGAAGGGTATTGCAGAGCTTACGGTTTCCACCTATGGCATTGATATGCATCGGGAGGGCACTGCTAAGTACGGAGATGATGTTCCTGTGGCGCCCAATACCCGTATATCCGGCGAGGTTATAAAGACGACACACACCCAAAATCAGACGGGCACGTACTATGATTTTATTTCCAAAAAAACATATCCAGAGTACAGTTATGCGCAGCATGACGAGACAGTTGATTCGTTCTCGGCGACAACCGACGCAAACGGAGAGTATGTGCGGCGCATCACGGTGGAGTCGGAAACTTCCTACCGCATTCGTTTAAAAGTGTACGATGTGTCCGAAAAATATGATTTGGACAGCGCGTATGCCTACTACTACGACGGTAGGCATACAAAATCATACGGCAGTTCATACCGCCATGACTACACCTATCTTGAGTTTCCAAACGGCACAAATTATTCAATCGGGGATCACGTGGTTGCGGACATATCAAACGATGAAGGCAGCCTTCCCGAAGGCGATGGCAGCCAGTATCTTTTCCTCCAGCTCCAGAATGGATTGCAGGAATATGCCGCATCAAACAATTCCGCCTATTCATTTACGTTTGAGAAGCGGGATGTGCCGAATGTAAGTATTGAGGGGGTGCGTTTCAAGGATGGGGCATACCACGCAAACAGCGGTACGGTGTTGTTTAACAAGGAGGATCGCGAACTTTCTATTAGCGTGTCGTCCGACCAGGATCAGTATGGGCCCGGCGAAGAGGCCACGCTCTCGGTGCGCGTAACCGACAAACAGGGAAACCCACAGCGCGCTGCGGTGAATGTTAATGTTGTTGATGAGGCATACTATGCAATGGTAAATGATGTTGCTGATCCACTTGCCAGGGTGTACGCAACCATATCCGCGGGTTCATACTTTAGCTCATACAGCCACAAACCACTCTCAGACGCGACTGCCGCTGAAAAAGGTGGCTGTTTCTTGGCGGGTACGCAGATCTTAATGGCCGACGGCACCACCAAGCCAATTGAGGATATACGCGAGGGTGATGTCATACGGACGCTCTCCGACCCATTGCGTCTCACGCAAGCAACCGGAACTGTTACGCAAACATTTCGCCACTTAGTTGGGGGGTACCTTATTATCAATGGGACGCTCCGCGTAACGCCCGAGCACTTGGTGTATGCAAACCACAGTTTTAGGAGTGCAGGTTCTCTTACGCAAGGCGACTGGCTGCTTGCTCCAGACGGCACCAAGGTGTTTATTACATCAATTGAACGCAAGCAAGAGTCTGTTGAGGTGTACAATTTTACCGTTGACCCACAGCACACTTATATTGCGGACGGATTTTACGTGCATAATGATAAAGGCGATGGCGTGCGAGAGTATTTTACAGATGCGCCGCTATTTAAATCGGTTGTGACGGACCAGTCTGGGCGGGCAAACCTAACGTTTACCTTGCCTGATAATATTACCTCGTGGCGCGCCACGGTTCAGGCAATAAGCGATTCTTTGTACATTGGCACAGAAACTGCGAACCTTAAGGTATCCTTGCCGGTGTTCGCGGATATTACGGTTGGGAGCGAGTACCTTGCCGCAGACAAGCCCGTGGTGCGCATGCGCGCCTTTGGCACGGCGCTTACTGGCGCGGATTCGGCAACCTTTACCGTGGAATCAAAATCCTTGGGCGCTAAAGAATCAGACCCCATTAGTGTAAAAGCGTTCCAGTCCGCGTATGCAGCTTTGCCGACGCTTACCGTGGGTACACATGATGTGCAGTACAATCTTACTACCGAAAAAGGGAATGATGCTGTGCGTTTGCCTATTAATGTGATTACGTCGCGGCTTTCAGTGCGCACACAAGAGAATGGCATACTAACTTCCGAAACCCGTATTACCTCTCCTTCTGGAAGCTCGGTACAAGTGTTGCTTGGGGATAGGACCCGTATCCAGCTTGCCGCGCCATTACAGCGGCTCACCTGGTCCTGGGGCGACCGGGCAGATCAGATTATTCCCCGCGCAAAGAGCGTTGAACTGTTGAATGAGCTCTTTGGGGAAGATCGGGCCGTTCCCGCGGTTGAGCCATATGTATATCAGCAATCAGACGGCGGCATTTCCTTGCTGCCCTACAGCAGTTCAGATTTGGAGCTTTCCGCGAAAATGGCGCTTGCAGCGTCGGATATATTTGACCAGCAAGCACTTACCCAATATTTTTTGCGCGTGTTCAACAGCACCCAAAGCAACCGCGAAGAAATCACACTTTCTCTGCTTGGCTTAGCAGCGCTTGATGTTCCGGTTTTACCGGTGCTTAATAATTGGCGCGTGCGCGACGACTTGTCTGTTAAGGAATATATGTATATTGCCTTGGCTGCTACTGAATTGGGCGCGGATGAGCTTGGCCGTAGCATTTACTATTCATTGATGTCTCAGTATGCGCACGAAAAGTTGCCGGACATTATTATCCGCGTGAGCGATAACGAGGTTGAGACAAGGCAGCTTACCGCACTTGCCGCTATTCTTGGTGCAGCAGTTGGCGCGCCAGAGCGCGAAGGCTTGTGGAGCGCGGTCCGCGCATTTAATAGAAGCAACGAGTTGCTATTAGACCTTGAAAAGTTTGCCTATGTGGAGGAGTCGCTCCAGCATACTATTCCGCAGGATGCGGCAGTAACTTATACGGTTGCCGGCAAAGAACAAGATGCTTCGTTCGGGCGTTCGTTTGTGCACCGGTTTGAGGTGAGCGCCCAGGATGCGCCCGGCGTGCGGTTTATTGCTATTGCCGGCGATGTGGGTATTACCACTATTACGGAGCAGCCAATCCAGGCGAGCAATATTGCGCGCGACACTGACATTGGCATTTGGCGCGAGTACTTGGTAGGGGGCAAGCAAACCACAGAATTAAAGGAAGGTGATGAGGTTGAGGTCAGGCTGCACCTTACCATCAGCAGCCAGGCGCTCCGTGGCAGCTACCAGGTTACCGACATCCTGCCAAGCGGCTTGTTGCCTATCACCAAGCGATATACGGGCTACTACGGTGGCGGCTGCCATAATTGGTATCCATACAATATTGACGGCCAAAAGGTTAAGTATCAGGTATGGGATTCCTGGAACAATACCGGCTGCGGCAATTACATTTCGTACTTCGCGCGCGTTAAAACCAAAGGCACGTACGCGGCAGAGCCTGCGGTGCTGCAATCCATGCTCAATCCTGATTTCATCAATTATTCGGATGCTCAGACTGTTACGATTCGTTAATGCATATGGCGGTATACATACTACGGCTGAGCATACTGTTTGCGGCATCCGCACTACTTGCCGGCTGTTCAATTGCGGGAGGGGATCGCGCTACCATAGTACCGCGCGAAATCCTCGCAAAGCGCATTGCTATACCCACACAAGACGTGTTCTACAATCATGAGTTGTTTACTACCGCCATTATGTCTGTTCCGTCCGAAACAGTGGAGAGCGCGCCTATCCGCGCGCTCGTGGCGCCGCACCATTTGCTCGCATCAAAAATCATCGCCAGCTTGTTTGCTTCCGCGCGCAGCGAGACCATTGATACAGTCATCATCATTGGCCCGAATCATGACGACGTGAGTCCTTCTACAATTACTACGGCACATCTTACCTATAAGACCCCGCTTGGTGATGCGGCAACAGATGATAGTCTTGTCGCATCACTTTCTGATTTTTTAGGTATCACACCGTTTGTGGATGCGTTTGCGCACGAGCACTCTGTGGGCGCTCTTATTCCGTTTGTGCGGTACTATTTTCCTGAAGCGCGGGTGGTGCCCATCATATTTAATTCAACAGCAACGCGTGCGGATGCGGATCGCGTGGCGCAGTGGCTTTCCAAGAACGCGGATGAGAGCGACTTAGTAGTAGTATCAATCGACTTCTCCCATTATTTAACCGAACAGAAGGCAGATCAAAACGATGAGCTAACTGAAAGGCTCATGGTTGCGGGAAATGTGGAGGAGATTATGCGCCTAAACAATGCGTACGTGGATTCTCCACCAAGCCTCGCGAGCGTGCTCTTGTATGCGGTAAAAAAAGGTTTGCACATGGCTATTCGGTACCGCGCGAACGCGAATGATTTCACCGAGCAAACGTACGCGGAAACAACCAGCTACTTTGGCATTGCGTTTACGGAGCAAGAGTAATGGTTCCGTTTTCTATGTGTTCGCGCACTGCATCGGGCACGGTTGCTGTTTCCGCTATGCGGCCTAATATGTCTGCCGCATTTTTCGCATCCGCGCGTTCGGGTTGTCCCGTGCCATTTATGAGTAGGGGGTAGAGCGTAAAGATTTGTGAAATGCCGGTTTTTGTTTTTTCGAGACTTAATCCAACTGCCATGCCACGCATAGTTTCCTGGGACCAGTATTGGTCAAACACAAAATTTCCCAGGCTATAGAATATCACGCCCTTGTTGTAGATTTCCAGGGGCTCCACCACGTGTGGGTGGCTGCCCATAATCAAATCCGCGCCCGCGTCAATAAATGCGCGTGCTTCTTGTTGTTGGGCTTTTGATTCTTCTAGGCGATATTCAATGCCCCAGTGCGGATACACAATTACATAATCAGTTGTGTCGCGCACTGCTTGTATGGCGCGAATCACGCCTTGGGTATCTTGTGCGCGTAGGTTATGGTATCCAACCAAGCCAATGGTAATGCCGCCTCGCCGCATGGTTGTTGTGTACACGCCTTCGTTCTCTTGTGGGTCTCCGAAATAGGATACCCCTGCCGCATCCAATGCTTCGCGGGTTTGCGTAAGCCCGTCTTTTCCAAAATCAAGCATGTGGTTATTGGCAAGGCTCACCGCACTGAATCGTTTGGCAATTTCCGGCACAAAGTTTTTGGAAAAGGTGAACCGCAGCACTCCACCAGGAGTTGCGACTGGCGTTGCGTCCGTAATCGGGCCTTCCAGATTTGCAATCACCGCATCAAAATTTTTCAGGAACGGATCAATCAGTTCAAACGGGTATGCGTAGTTTTTGTTTTTTTGCGCGGTGGTGTAGATGTCTCTATCAAGCATTACATCTCCAACCATTAAGATGCTCGTAGCGGGGAGCGCATCTGGTTCCAGCGGAAGAATTCCCCCTGTCCGCGGCACTAGCTGAGGCGCGTAGCGGTACACATACTCATTGGCATGGGGCGCTGCCAGCGCAAGTACTGCCACTATGAGCGCTATGATTCCTGTAGCTGTTGCGTAGCGTATTTTTTTATCAGTGAATCTCATGTATATAGTATAATATATATAACAAAAAAACGCTCGTGTGAGCGTTTTTTTGGTCGGGGTACTGAGACTCGAACTCAGAATCCCCACGTCCCAAACGTGGTGCCTTACCAATTAGGCCATACCCCGTGGTGGGCGATCGAGGAATCGAACCTCGGACCTCGTCATTATCAGTGACGCGCTCTAACCATCTGAGCTAATCGCCCTCGTCGTAGTCGCGCTTCGGGTTACACGTGCGAACAAGTTCGCCCGCTCCACCCTACGCCCGCCTACTCCTCTTAAGATTTTCCCTTAACCTCCCCGGCATTCGCCGGGTCGGCCCAAGTGAAAATCTTTAAAGAGAAAGGAGAGATGGTGCCGCGGGGGTGAGTCGAACACCCGACGCAAGGCTCTTCCGAACCTGTTATTACTTGGATTGCTCCAAGGATTGGACTATATCATCACCCGCCGATTCGGCGGGGCCAGGCGCTTCCCATCCGCTATAGAGCGGACAGTACTCCCAAAAGGGATAGTCTCTACACCTTCCCGTCTTTTGGACGGGCTTGGCTCGGTATTGCCCCAATGGGGTTTCACCGAATTCACCTGGTTTGCTGTAGTCTATTACTAGACTAAGGCCCAAAGATTTAGGCCTTCGCTCTACCGCTGAGCTACCGCGGCACGGTACTTACTTGAATTGTTTTTTTATTCCATTGATCCATCCCATAATTTTTTGAAAGCTTTTTGTATCTCCCACTCGAATCTGTATGGTGCCGTATGGCAAGCGATTGAATGGGCGTTTGCCCTCGCTTGATTTACTCACCCCATAGTACACTTTTTGGAAATTTTGTGAAGGTATGCCGGTAATATGTTTCCAATAATCTAACGCGTGTTGCTCGTTGATGTGTTGAAATATTCTAACGCCAACGCGCATTTTATCGACTGGTATACCGAGATTCGTTTTTAAAAATTGGATAAACACTTGTATCATTATTGGATCAGTGTTACTAAAGCTTATAGAGTGGTACGTGCGCTCTCGTCCTCCTTTTGTAATTAGTTTTTTGTGGCCCTCTCCCCAATAGAGCGCGGCGCCGATGAGAAGTAACTCTTGTTTTGATATTTTTTTGATTTCTTTTTGTGCTGTAGTTCGAATTTCAGAAGCTCGTTTTTGCGCTAAGTGAGTTTGCAGTTTGTTTCGTTTGATGAGTCCGTCAATAGATTTTTTTTGGACACGTTTTTGTATCCGTTTTTGGGATTGTTCGGGCAGCATGAGTTCGGAAAACCAATCAGAAAGCGTAGCTTTTGGTACGCCAAGTTTTTTATTAATTTCGCTATAACTATAACCTTTGAGCCTGAGGACGCGTGCGCGCTCTTTATCGATTCTCATATAGCTGTATTATAGCACGGATGGTTCGATTTTAAAAGATCGGTGGTGGGTCCGAGAGGAGTTGAACCTCTGACCTCCACGATGTCAACGTGGCGCTCTAACCAACTGAGCTACGAACCCGCGAATCATAATACTAGGCTAGAATAGCAGAAAGCGCATTATTTTTCAAGAGCCAAAAACAACCCACCTTTTAAGGGCGAGCTGTTTTTACTTGAGGGAATGATATGGTTGCAAAACGTCCGCCATAGTATGCGCAAGTACACTAAATGCACAGTGACCATGACCATTCCTCTTTTATTTAACCTTGCAGAGGCGACGCAAAGGCTGTAGCTTATTTGCTCGAAGAGCGAAATAAGTTCGACCAGCACTAATCCCGTTATTGCTAACGGAATAATTTCTCCCTAGAAAGGAGTTGTTCCATCCACAGCTTCCGCTACGGATGCCTTGTTACGACTTCATCCCTGTCGCCGGTTTTACCTTGGACCCACTAATGTGGACCTTCAGGTACCCCCGACTCCCTTGATGTGACGGGCGGTGTGTACAAAATTCGAGAACGTATTCACCGTACCGTGGCTGATATACGGTTACTAGCGATTCCAGCTTCATGAGGGCGAATTGCAGCCCTCAATCCGGACTGAGACCAGTTTTAGGGGATTAGCTCCACCTTGCGGTTTGGCGTCCCTTTGTACTGGCCATTGTAGCGCGTGTGTAGCCCAAGGCATAAGGGTCATGCTGATTTGACGTCGTCCCTTCCTTCCTCCCTGTTATCCAGGGCAGTTTGATGTGACACGTAGTAACACATCATAAGGGTTGCGCTCGTTAACGGACTTAACCGAACGTCTCACGACACGAGCTGACGACAACCATGCAACACCTGTCACTGGGTTCCTTGCGGCACTCCACTGTTTCCAGCGGATTCCCAGGATGTCAAGCCTTGGTGAGGTTCCTCGCTTACTATCGAATTAAACCACACGCTCCACCGCTTGTGCGAATTCCCGTCAATTCCTTTGAGTTTTAGCCTTGCGGCCGTACTCCCCAGGCGGGGTACTT
>MOEI01000032.1:48302-49208 GCA_001889965.1 bacterium CG10_46_32 | reverse complement strand
GTGCGTAAATTTTCCCGATAACATCGCTGATGAACGTGCCGGTGCCCACGGCTGGATCAAGAATTTGGACGCGGTGGATATTGGCTGTGGTCTTGGCGGTGTCAGCCAAACCAGCGGCTAGGCCGAACTCTTTTTGGAGTAAATAATCAACCGAACGCACAATAAATTGAACAATCGGCAAAGGCGTGTAGTAAGCGCCCATTTTTTTGCGCAAAGCATCATCGTATTCTTTCAAAAAATCCTCATAAAAATGAACTACCGGGTCAAAGCCTTTATGAATTTTACCCCACAAATCTTCCCTAAAATACTCTTGCATTAGTTCTTCAACATTTGCATGAGAAAAGACTTCACATAGCTCATTGACAATATATTCAAGTCGTTTATCAAAATCTGATCCCAAAATGTGGTCAAAAAAACGCCGTAGGAGCGGGTTTGATTTTGGTATTAAGTCGAGGGCTTCCTGGCGGGTAAAATCTTTTTTCGTTTTGTCATGATACCGCGCCACAAAAAGACCATAGACAAGGGTTTGGGCATACATGTCGGCAAAGGCTTCAGGTGTAAGATCATGGACTAAAAGTTTTCTGATCGTTTCATAAACGCGAACAAGCTCGACATTTTTGTCCGACGATACAGCCAGAAACCGTCGGACAGTATCTCTAATTCTCCGTGCTTTGCCGCCCATAATCTTGGCCAAGTGCGCGCCGGAACCAATCGGCTCTTTATGTGATTGGGTAAAATCAAGCAGTGTTTTAGCCACATGCTCATACTGTTCAGGATTGGCGGTAATTATCCGGCTTTTTAAATCATAACTTCCTATTTTTATTGGCTCTTGATAGCGAACGCCGTTTCTGTAAAAACAAAATTCCACATAATCCGTCAGTGCCAGATTGGCGTAGCCATAATACC
>MOEI01000032.1:0-48278 GCA_001889965.1 bacterium CG10_46_32 | reverse complement strand
AATATAGACAATTGGCACGCTGTGCTTTATCACCACAAAATCCGGCTTGTTGCCTTCTTTGGCTTTGGCATCATGGTCTATCCGCTCAACTTTAATGGACGCAAAAATTCTTTTGAGTAAAATCTCAAAATCAGCCCGATAACCCATTTCGCTGGTCTCATGGTGGGAGAACTTGGCGACGATGGATTGAATATATTTCTCAAAAAGGCTTTGTATACCCCCAACTTTACCCTTTTTCGCCCCAAAAATCAAGCCAAAAACGGCTCAAGTCGGCCAAAAGCCACTAGGGCTAAACGGCTCATTTCCACCATTTGAGCCGTTTACTGCGCTGGAGTATAGCGAGCGCCCCGGCCGACGGCTTTGACCGGGCGCAGACGGCCGGTTTTGACTAACTGGGCTAGGTAGCGGGTGGCTGTGGCATCCGAGACGCGCAGGAGTTTTTGCGCCTGGTCATTGGTAACACTGCCTTGCGCCTTGGCGAAGACCATGATTTTCTCCAGCTTGGCTTGCTTGCGGAACTGAATTTTCTCTTTGGCTTTGGCTAGGAGCCGTTGGATTGTATTATCGGCCACTGGCGCGGGGGCAGGGGGTGGCGTTGGCACTGGAGGTGTAGGTGTCGGAGCCGGAGCAGGGGATACAGGGGCGGGTGCTGGTTTAACTGGCGTGATTGGCTCTGGTGTGGGTTCAGTTGGCGGAGCAGGAGAGGGAGCGGCTGGTATTTCAATCGGCGCCTCGACTGGAGCCACGGGCGCGTCCACGGCTGGTGGAGTTATATTAGTATTTAATTCTTCTGTCATAATTTTTCAGCTAAATTTACTATATAATCATGTTTCTTGATAGGTAATTTATATTCGACTGGGATTGAATCATACCCCCAATAACATCCAGCTATAGCGCCGGTCACAGCTGCAAAAGTATCAGTGTCATTTCCAAGTAGTATAACCTTTTTAATGCTTTCTAGATAATTTTCTGATGTCAGCCAAGACCAAAGCGCTATTTTAAGGGTATCTATTGAGTAGCCACTGATATTATGGCTAAATTCACCCATTGAACCATAGTCAATTTCCAATAATGCTATGATTTCATTAGGGGCGGTGTTTTTATAAATATTTTTTGTTTCTGAAATAATTTGTTTTTTATTATAGCCATTGATAATAAAGGATATGATTGTGTTTAAGATAGTACAAGTCCAACCAGATATATGGTAATTATGGGTTAGATAGCTTGCCAGTAGGCTTTTGTTTTTAATCTCTTCATGTTGGTTTTGATAATATAGCCCAATAGGCGCGCAACGCATCAAACTGCCGTTACCGCCAGCCCGTTCATCAGAACCATCCATTGTATTAAAATCTATTTTATTCATCAATGATTTTAATGTTTGTTGCCCTATGCCATAACTACGGTCATCAAACGGCGTGGCGTATCCTGTTAAATACCATTTTTGATAACGATCAAATTGATCATCTAAATCAAAATTTTTTTCTAGTAAACTTTCCGCCAGGCAAATCATCATAGCCGTATCATCACTGTAGAATCCCGCCGGAAAGTTTATGTCACCACGAGAAAAATCTTTAATTTCGAGGTCGTGATTATCAAAATATTTTATTACATTTTCTTTTTTCCAAAATTCAAAAGGGACGCCCAAGGCGTCACCTAAAGCAAGACCAATCAGACAACCCCGATATTGATCTAAAATTTTATCATTTTCGGGCATAGTTACATCCGCACCTAGCAATCAATAGTTTAATTTTGGAGGTTGGCAAACGGTCTTTTGTCGTTGTAAATACCCTTAAAATCACGAATCATTTCTTTTTCGACTCGTCTGGGGTCCTTAATTTTATTGGGTAATGACTTCCAGCAAATAGTAAGGTTTTTGTAATTTTTAATCTGCCAAATATATCTTCCGCCCCAATGGGCGACAGGGCATCGTTTCCCAAATTTCATATACATTGCAATTCGGCCGTAGAGTGTTTGGTTGCTCCATTTACCTTTTTTGGTTTTACCGCCAGCTTGGCCAATATAGATAACTTTTGCATCATCTATCCAATTTGATTCGAGCTTAGACGTTAGTACGTTCGGATTTTTGCCTTTATAGAAACCGCCTTTACCTGGGTCAATAAATTTAGGATAGTGTTTCTCCGTGTAAAGTACTAAATAAATTCCTCTTTCTTGAGGAATATTTGAGCAATTTTTAAAAAGATCACCGATTTTTTTAAAACCTAAGAAACCATCTTTTTTCAATGAATTGAGTGACTGAAATTGATCAAGCATAAAAATTTTAAATAAAGAATTTTTCGAGCGACCTCCAAGAGCGAAGAAAACTCCATGGTATTACCCCTCCTAAAATCCTAATTCTTAAAAAACTTATTTTATTCCTTGGCTTAAAAAACCGATTGAGAAAAACTTATAAAAAAAATTATTTCGTCGCAACTAGTTATATACGAACTAGTTGTTTTAATAGGCAACGTTAGCTATAATTAAGGCATCTAATATCAATCATACACCACGTATGAAACAAAGCAAGGAGGATGCAGGTTTTGAGAAATTCATGCAGGAAATGAAGCTTCGGGGATTCAGCCGGAGGACTATCAGTTCGTATATAACAAGCGTTAAAGGTTTTTTGCGATTTGCGGATAAGGGCCCAAAATCGATTACCACAGCTGATGTTCGTACCTATCTGGAAGCGCTCGCAGATGCCGGGAAGTCGGCATCAACCCTTAATACGGTGTACAGTGCACTCAAATTTTACTTCGGCTCCGTGCTCAAGCGGAGATTTTTTATATCCATTCCTCGCTCTAAATCCGCAAAAAAACTTCCTATTGTGCTTTCAAAAGGGGAAGTCAAAGCATTGCTTGGCGCCATTAAAAACGTCAAACACAAATTACTGCTTGGGGTTATGTATTCCGCGGGTTTGCGTGTTTCCGAAGTTGTACATTTGAAAGTGGGGGATTTGGATTTTGATATGGGATTGATAACGGTCCGAGCAGGTAAAGGATCCAAAGATCGGGTAACACTTTTTTCGGAAAAAGTGATGGTTCCGCTTAGAAAATATGTAGCCACAAAAGATGCGCGCCATTTTGTGTTTGAGAGTAATAGGGGAGGAAAGCTCACCGAACGCTCAGTTCAGAAAATGTTTGCAGATGCGTTGTGTGAGGCGGGTATTAAAAAACAAGCGACCTGTCACTCACTGCGGCATTCGTTTGCAACACACCTATTGGAGGCTGGCACGGATATCCGGTACATCCAGGAGCTGTTGGGGCACGCGCGCTTGGGAACCACGCAGATATATACAAAAGTAGCGGGAACCGCCTTGCGCGCCATTAAAAGCCCGCTCTAAATTCAATGGCTCAACCGGTTGAGCCATTGAATTTATCGCTTCAATTTTTCTACCAAATCATCTACAGTCATCTCTTCTGTCTCTTGTTCTCCGCGCTTGCGGACGGCGAGTTTTTTTCCGCCCATTTCTTTGTCGCCGATAACCAGAATGTAGGGGATTTTTTGCTGTTCGCTAACGCGCACTTTTTTGCCGACGGATTCATCTGAATCATCAACCCAGACACGTGCTCCGGAAGCTGTTAATTCATCGGCGAGTTTTTGTGAGTACTCCAAATGCTTTTCGGATGATACCGGCAAAAGCGCAATGTGGATGGGGGAGAGCCATGCTGGAAATGCACCGGCTGTGTGCTCGATTAAAATAGAGAGGAACCGCTCTAGGGAGCCCATAATGGCGCAGTGGATCATGACCACGCGTTCGTCCTCACCTTTTTCATTGGTGTAGTTGAGCTCAAACCGTTCGGGCATATTAAAGTCTAGTTGGATGGTGGCAACTTGCCATTCGCGGCCAAGGGAATCTTTGGCGATAAAATCGAGCTTAGGTCCATAGAACGCTGCTTCGCCGATTTGTTCAATGGGTTCTACGCCTCGTTCTTTGGCAATATTGCGCAGTGATTCTTCCGCGAACTCCCAATTTTTCCGGTCGCCTAAGTAGGCATCCATATGCTCCGGATCGGAAAGCGAGAGGCGCGGAGCAAGAGAGAATCCGAACGCGCTGTAGAATTCGTCTACCATATCCCAGATAGCGAATATCTCGTCCTTAATCTGTTCGCGGCGGCAAAAGACATGCGAATCATCCTGTGTTATGCAGCGCACGCGGGAGAGGCCGGAGAGCTCCCCGGACTGTTCGTCGCGGTAGCACATAGTGGTAGTGCAGTAGCGCTGGGGAAGTTCGCGGTAGGAATGCGGCTTGCGGGAAAATAGCTGCGTGTGATGCGGGCAGTTCATGGGCTTGATGGCAAACTCATGGCCTTCGCGCGTAGTAACGCGGAATAGCTCATCTTTGAATTTATCCCAGTGCCCGCTTTTTTCGTACAAATCTTTTTTGGTGATGTGCGGAATTTCAACACGGCTGTAGCCGCGTGTGTGCCGGAGCTCCCACACAAAATCATCCAGCACGTCGCGCAGGATGGTGCCTTTAGGGGTCCACAAAGGCAAGCCTGGGCCCACCAGATCCGAGAAGGTAAATAAATCAAGCTTAGGGCCGAGTACTTTGTGGTCGCGCTTTTTTGCTTCCTCAAGCATTGCCAAATATTCAGACAGTTCTTGTTCTGTTGCAAACGCGGTTCCATACACGCGCTGGAGCATGCTATTTTTTTCGTCTCCGCGCCAGTATGCGCCCGCCAGTTTAGTAAGCTTGAACGCGCCGATTTCCTTGGTGGATGCTACGTGCGGCCCGCGGCAGAGATCTACAAAATCACCAGTTGTGTACACTGATACTTTTTTTGGAGCTTCTGTTTGTTTAGTTGCTGTTTCGTCTCCATACATTTCCGAGGCAGACGTAGTACCATGTTTTTTTAAATCATTGAGCAGTTCCACTTTATATGGTTGTCCGCGTTTTTCAAAAAGATCAATTGCCTCATCAATATCCATTTCCTCGCGCGTGTAGGCAAGGTTTTTAGAGCTGAGTTTTTTCATCTGCTTTTCGATCTGCTTTAGATCTTCTGGAGCAAGCTGGTCTTTGAGCTCTATATCATAATAAAAGCCGTCCGCAACAGCCGGCCCAACGCCAAATGTGGCATCGGGATAGAGCTTTAGGATTGCAGCGGCCATAAGGTGGGCCGCGCTATGGCGGATCGTTTCAAGGGATGTGTCCATGGGTTACCGTTTTATTTCAATATCAATATGATCTTTTAGATTGGGGACACTACGCACCCAGAACGGCCAGAACTTAATTTGCACATCGCGGATGCCAGTGATTTTAGTGAAATGCACCCGGACTTCTTCTTGGTTCATGCCAATGATGTCTTCTTGATTTAATGCAACAGCGGGAATTTTTGTGGCAAGTAGCGCAGTAATTTTTGCGGTTACCGAGGTCCCTCCTTCGTTCAGCGTGGCGCTAAAGGAGTTATCATCAAACGAAATCAGTGTTTTGTCCGGAGATATTTGTTTGATAAGTTCTTGCTTGATTATTTCTTTTGCGCGAGCTTTATCGTACGTAAATGCACTCACCGTGCCTTTGGATGTGATTGAAAATGATGCTACATTTTTATCTCCAGGGTTCGCGGTTGAGGAGACATTAGTTACCTCCATGGCAAGCGCATCTTTATCCACGTCTACTTCGTTGGTTTGCGAAAGCAGGTTCCATCCTTTTTCGCGCAATACCGTTTCAACTTCTGTTTTCGCTTTTGCGAACGCTGCATCAGTGAGCGATCGGACCGGCACTATTCCGCCGGTAAATGGCGTGCTTACTTCTGCATAGATTTTGTCTTGTAAGTAGGGAAGCTTTACCACTTGGAACCGTCCGGATTCCTTTCCAAGTTCTCCTGCTTTTCCGGGGTTAGAAGCGTATGCTTCCACTTGCGCGGTAGCGCCGGGAGTTAATTGTACTTGTTTTTTAATTTTAATTTCTACTCCGGCTTCATTCTGGAACCGGGTATTGGCTACAAATGTTTGGCTTCGGTCGGCTGTTTTATTGGAAATAGTAACCACACCTTCTGCGTTTGCGTTTTCTGATGTTGTTGGGTCAATGGTAAAGGTTTGCGTATGCGAAACCTCTGCTTTGGTGGTTGATCCTTCAATAGCAAGTCCAGCCTCGCCGGATTCTGGATTTTCAGAAATCGCTATTGATGTTGAGTGCGAGAATTCTTCTTTTGCCGGCACTACCACCACCTTTGCCTGCGAAAGAGAAAAATAAAGAATGATAATAATGAGGTTTACTGTCAAAATCAAAAAATTTATTGCGAGCTTGCGGTAGGATTTGAGCTCAATGGTTTTTATGAGCTTTTTTTTGGAGGCCTCTACCTTTTTTTTGGTTTGTTTAACAATGTCCATTGCCATAGTATTTCCTTTGAGTTTATCCAATTGTCACCTGGTCTTCCCCGATAAGCGCTTTCAGTTCTTGGGTTGCGCCATTTGAGATATCAACACCTGCGGGAAGTTTCAGTTTTGTGCCACCATTAATATGGAGTATGACAGGTGTTGTTCCACTTTCACGGTACAATATTTTTTTAATTTGATCAAGCTGCCCTGGATCAACTGGCTCAGTGAGGCGTATGTGCATATATGCTTTACGTACTGGCTCCGGAGTGCTTTTTGCGGCGATTTTTTCGGTGAGTAGCCCGATTTTGTCGCAGATGATTTGAAGTTTGCCTTGGCGGTTTTCAACTTTTCCGGTCACCATTACTAATTGATCCGGAGCAAGGATCGCTTTGTACCGTTCGTACGTTTTTGGGAATACAATAAGCTCAATAATTCCAGTTAAATCATTCACTGTTGCAAAGGCCATTGGATCTCCTTTTTTGGTGGTGATTTCTTTTATGGTATTTGTGTAGCCGAAAAACGTAATTGTTTGTTTGATGTCAGGACTAATATTCACAATTTGTACAGGGCTTTTTGCAAGGAGCGCTTTGTATTTTTCGAGTGGATGGCTGGTGAGGTACAGTCCAAGCAGTTCTTTTTCCCATACAAGTTCACTATCTTGGTTTGGTTCGGCATAGACAAGCGTGAGCGCAAAGCTCTGCTCTGTTGTTTGCGCGCCACCACCAAAGAGGCTTTCTTGGTTTCGGTTTGCGGCTTCGTGCGCACCGTGCGCATAGTCGAGCAGCATATCAATATTCGCAAAAAGAGTGGCGCGTGTGCCAAAGCTATCAAGCGCGCCTGTTTTAATAAAGCTCTCGAGCGATTTTCGATTTAAGTCGCGATCCACTACGCGCTCCAAAAAATTTTCAATGCCCAAAAATGTTCCGCTCTTTTTTCGTTCAGCGATAATCACCTCCACAATGTGGCTGCCGATGTTTTTAATGGCAGACAAGCCAAACCGAATTGTTTTGTCGTCAATCACCGTAAAGTCAGCAAAACTTTGGTTTACATCCGGAGGCAGAACAGTAATGTTCATTGCTTTGCATTCTTCAATGGCAAGCGCAACTTTTTCAATATCATCGGATTCCGCAGTCATGAGCGCTGCCATGAATTCCGCGGGGAATTGCGCTTTCATGTAGGCGGTTTGGTAGGCAACGACTCCGTAGGAGCAGGCGTGCGCTTTATTAAATCCATAGGCAGCAAACGGCTCAATCAGCTTCCATAGGCCGTGGCTTGTTTCATCTGAAAGTTGTCCGTGTGCTATTGCGCCTTGAATGAATTTTTCTTTTTGCGCTGCCATTTCCTCGGGAATTTTTTTACCCATTGCTTTGCGCAGCTTGTCTGCTTCTTCCCAGTTGTATCCTGCGATTTGGATGGCAATGTAGAGCACGTCGTCCTGGTAGGTAATAATGCCATAGGAGTCTTTGAGAATGGTTTCAAGGCGTGGATCAAGATGCGTGATGAGCGCTGGATTATGTTTGCGCTCAATGAACGCGGGAATGGATTCCATAGGCCCAGGCCTAAACAGCGCGACCATTGCCATGATGTCGGTGATTTTGGATGGCTTAAGCTCAACTAAATAGCGCGTCATGCCGCCACCGCCAAGCTGGAACATGCCCATGGTTCGTCCACGCGCCAAGAGTTGGAATGTTTTAGCGTCATCAAAGGGAATTGTTTCTAGCTTGATTTCGATATTTTTTGTCTTTTTTACCAGTTTGATGGCGTTACCCAAAATAGAAAGGTTCCGGATGCCCAAAAAGTCCATTTTAACCAAGCCTGCTTTTTCCACGGCATGCATTTCGTACTGCGTAATCACGTTGTCGCCGCCAGTTTCTTTTTGTAGTGGAGTAAAATCAGTCAGTTCAGTAGGGGAGATCACCACGCCAGCTGCGTGCACCGAAGGGTGGCGCGCGCATCCTTCTATTTGTTTTGCAAAATCAATCAAGCGCTTTGCATCTGGCTCATTTTGGTAGGCTAATCCAAATTCCGGAGATTCTTTAATTGCGCGATCAATGGTCATGGCAAATCCTTGTTTGCCCAGGGGAATCATTTTGGAGAGCCGGTCGCAGAATGCATAGGGGTAGGCGAGTGCTCGGCCCACGTCTCGAATTGCGCCGCGTGCCATCATGGTTCCAAAGGTACAAATCTGCGCCACTTTGTCCGCGCCATACTTTTGGCGCACATACTCAAAAACTTCGCTTCTGCGGTTATCCGCGAAGTCCATATCAATATCAGGCGCGCTTGGGCGATAGGGGTTTAAGAATCGTTCAAACGGAAGGCGGAATACCATGGGGTCAACCGTAGTGATGCCAATGACATACGAGACGAGCGATCCTGCTGCAGATCCTCGGACGGTTGCAATAATTCCGTTCGAACGAGCCCAGTTGGAGAAATCTGCAAAAATCAAAAAGTAGGTTGCATACCCTTTTGTTTTAATGACATCAAGCTCATAGTCAACGCGTTTTTGGTGTCCATCGGGCGGAGTTGTTCCGTATTTTTTTTCGAGCCCTTGGTAGGCGAGTTGTTTAAGGTATTCATCCGAAGAGAGTCCTTCTGGAGGATCAAACTTTGGAAAATGAAAGCTGTCTAATTCCAGTGTAACGTTGCATTTATCCGCCAAGCGGCCGGTTTCCTCAAGCACTTCCGGGTTATCGGGGAATTCAGCTGCCATTTCTTCCTGGCTTTTCATGGAAAGATCCACATTTGTCATGTTGAGCCTGTTTGTATCTTGTATGGTTTTTCCTGTTTGTACGCACACGAGAATATCCTGCGCTTCGGCATCGGTTTTTTTAATGTAATGAGAGTCATTGGTTGCAATGGTAGGAATTGAGTATTCCTTGGCCATAGCAAGCAGCACCTTGTTTACGCGCACTTGTTCTGGAATTTCAGGGTGAGGCTGGACCTCCAAATAAAAATTATCCTTACCAAGCAAGGTTTGCCATTCAATAATCATTTCCGCGACTTTGTTTTCGTTGCCATTGAGAATAAGCTGTGGAATTTCGCCCTGCAGGCAGCTTGAGGTGGCAATTAATCCTTCCTTGTACTGTTCGAGCAGTTCTTTATCAAACCGTGGTTTGTAGTAGAAGCCTTCTAAATGGCTGCGGCTTGAAAGTTTTAAAAGATTTTTGTATCCCGTTAAATTTTTTGCATACAAAATTTGGTGGAATGGTTTTTCACCTTGTTTCCTATCTTTGCGTGAGTGTGGGGCAAGGTATCCTTCTATGCCAATGATGGGCTTGATACCTGCTTTGATGGCTTTTTCGTAAAACTCAATTGCTCCATACATCACCCCATGATCAGTCAACGCCAAAGCAGGCGAACCAAGTTCGAGGGCGCGAGCAATCATCGCATCAATCTTTGGAAGCCCGTCTAAAAGGGAATAATGAGAATGGCAGTGGAGGTGAACAAATGGCATAGAGCAGTACTCATCTTACCAGATCTCGGTTGTCGCGTCTATTGAGCGCAATTGTCTCTCTGTGGGTGCCTAAATTTTTTTATACTGCAGCGTCATTACCATATCTGCACGCTATTCATCTTGGTCGGCTTTTTTCTTTTTTTTGGTTTTTGTTTCACCTGCAGTGTACGCGCGCATGTACTCAGCGAGCTCTTTAATGCCGGTTGCCGCAAGCTTAAACACCGCGCTTCCTACTTGCAGTTTTTCGCGCGCAAGCTCAATAACTTCCCAGAGCGCGGTAACGCGCGCTCGGATATCCCGGGTTACACTGCGGGCGTCGCGCAGAGAGAGTGCTAGGTAGTATAATGACCATGCAAGGAAAAAACCCACAACTAGAATTACAATACTGGCCGCGAGATAAAATAGGTCTTGTGTTGTTTGTAGTTCAAACATAGTATTTATTTTTATGATAGTGCGTTAAGTATACCATAATAGTCTGTTTTAAGAAAATATGGTATAGTGAAAAAAGTTATGGTGATACAGCAGTACCAAGATCCTTCTGTTAATCGTTGGCTAAAGATTGGCTTTTGGTATCAAGAGCACAAGATGATGCTGGCGAAAATTTTAGTAGGCACGCTTATTTCTATTAACGTGCTCTTTTGGGCGTACACATTCTACGGTGTTTCTATGATCGTGATTGATGTGAACAACAGCGAAGCGCGGACCGAGGAACTTGTTGCTCCGCTTTCAGATGTTCTTGCGGTGCACACTGCCACAGCTCCTGAACCATTAGCCATACGGGAGCTTTCGGTTCTTTCGAGCGCTTCGGATGCAGCCACAACCCAAGCCGCCGTTTCTCGCGCGGATTTTGTTGCGGCCGTCAAAAATACAAACCACGATTGGATTATGAATATTACCTACACGTTTCAGTGGCAAGGAGGAGAAACAATGCCAGAGCAATGGATCCTTTTGCCAGGAGAAGAAACCTATCTTGTTGCTATTGGATTTCCGGTTTCAGGATTGCCGAGTAGCGCCGAGCTTGTTGCTGATATTGCGTGGGAACGGGTAAAAGATCAAAGCATATTGGTTCGTCCGCAGGATGCATTGTCTGGGATTTCTGTTCAAACGTTTGAGTCCCAGTCTCGTAGTGGCATTACGGATATAAGCGTAGTAGTTGGCAACGCAAGTAGGTATACTATTGTTACTCCATCCTTAGTGTTGGTTGCAACCTATGCAAATGGAGAAGTTGCCGCCGTGTGGACACAAAAGCCCGATGCTATTGAATCAGGAAGCTCAATCACAATCCAGCGCAGATTTTTGCACACGATTTCGGGCGTGCATATGGTGAGCGCGTATCTCACTATTGATGCGTTCAACGAAAGCACCTATGAATTGCGCGGCAGTGGAGTAACTCCTTTCTAATTGCTTTGCGTATGCGATTAAATATCCAGGACGCAGTGCGTCGAATTGATTGGTGGGCGCTTTCTGCGGGAGTTGCGCTTTCTGGAGTTGGATTGCTTTTAATCCATAGCTTAACCTGGCCTGAGGATACGCGTCTTGTTAAACAAATGGTGTTTTTGGCGCTTGGGCTTGCGATTTTTTTCGGAACGCAGTTTTTGGATGCGCATCTTTGGCGCAATGCTTCCATTATTCTCTGGGTTCTGTCTGTTGTCGTACTTTTAGGATTGCTTTTTTTTGGCGAGACAACCCGTGGCACGCGTGGTTGGATTTCTATTGGTTCTTTTGGCATACAGCCCGCTGAATTCGCAAAACTCGCGGTGATTCTATTTTTGGCGACCACGCTCGAACGAATTCGTTTTGATATTGCCCGCCTTTCCGATGTGTTGGCGGTTTTAATTATTATTGGCATTCCAGTACTCTTGATCATTCTGCAGCCAGATATGGGAAGCGCGTTTATTCTGCTCCTCACCAGTGGCGGTATGGTGCTTGCAACTGGACTTGATCGGAAAAAACTTGCACTACTCGTGCTTGTCGGAATGATAACAGTAAGTGTTGGTTGGTTTTTTATGCTCCATGATTACCAAAAAGAACGCTTGCTTACCTTTTTGAATCCGCAATCTGATCCATTGGGCGCGGGATACAATGTAACCCAATCCATTGTTGCCATTGGCTCGGGCGGCATATTCGGCCGCGGACTTGGGCTGGGAACCCAGAGCCAGCTTAATTTTTTACCGGAGCAAGAAACAGACTTTATTTTTGCCTCAATTGCGGAAGAGCTTGGATTTTTGGGGGCATCGTTGTTGCTGTTCGTGTATCTATTTTTACTCTGGCGCCTCTACCGCGCGCTGTGCGCGTGCGATAGTATGTTTGGGCATTTTTTGATACTCGGCGTTTTAGTGATGCTGTTTTCCCAGGCTGTTATTAATGTTGGCATGAATATGGGATTGTTTCCGGTTACTGGCGTTACATTGCCCTTTGTGAGCTACGGAGGAAGCTCGCTGGTAACAAGTTTTGCAGGCCTTGGGATCGCACTTGCCGCACGATCTAAGAAGTCTTGACTCCCATCTTCTTTTAGGCTATACTGTTCATATTCTAAAATACAAAGCGTATGCCTCAAAATCCACAGTATCAACACTCTTCCTCATCACTAGAAAATCTTCGATTAATTTCGTATTGTCCTTTGTGCAGCACGCACTACAATCCGAGCGAGGCCTCTGTGCTTGAGGAGAAAAATGGCGCGCATTTGATTCATATCACCTGCGGCACGTGCGAAAGCTCAATAGTAGCCGTGATTATGACTGGCGGTATTGGCGTTTCGAGCGTTGGGTTGATTACGGATTTAACAGGGGATGATGTGATACATTTCAAAAATGCATCACCTATCAGCTCCGACGACGTGATTGAGGCATATGAGCTCATCAGACAGCGTCCTAATTTAATTAAACTTCTTGATTCATAATTTGTATGACAGCAGCTATTGCATTAGAACAAAGAACTCCCGGTGGAAAAGTATCTGCTCGCGCGTTGCGCAAGCAGTCATTAGTGCCCGGTGTTTTGTACGGCGATCACATTGAAAGCCGTCATTTTGCGATTGCTGCGAATCAAATCCCAACACTATACCGCGCTGGCGGATCCTCTGGGTTGATTGATGTGCAAGTTGCGGGAGAAAAGGATGCGGTAAAAGCGATTATTCAGCACGTAGAGCGCGATGCGGTTTCCGGCATGTACGAACATATTGATTTGTATCAGGTGCGCATGGATAGAAAGTTGCATACTGAAATGCATTTGGATTTTATCGGCGAATCAATTGCCGTAAAAGATCTTGCCGGTATTTTAGTAAAACAGCACGATGTTCTGCCTATTGAATGTTTGCCTGCTGATTTAGTAAATCATTTTGAAGTCTCCATCGAATCACTTAAAACATTTGAAGATGTTATTCGCGTGCGAGATTTGGCACTGCCTACTGGTGTTGTTACCGACCTTCCGGGAGATGAGATTATTGCTGCAGTTTCTGAGCCTCGATCCGAGGAAGAATTAAATGCTGATCTTTCCACTGAGGTTACCACCAAAGATCCAGAAGTCTTAACCGAAAAGAAGAAAGAAGAAGGCGAGGGAGCCGAAGCAATTAATTCCGGCAAAGAAGCTGAGTCCAAAAAAGAGTAGTTTGTTTTAGCTATCTTTTTTGGTTAACGAAGTTTTGATGAAGGTATGCAAAAACAAAAATATACTAGTAGTATTAGTAGTATCAAAAAACGACACCTACGTATTGGTGTTTTTTTGTTAATCATCGTGCTCATGTGGGTGATTAGTTTTAAGGTCGTGGGCAGAAACCGTGCTTCTTCCGGGGACACTATTTTTTCGTCCTTAGGAGCAGACGAGGGCAGGCAACCGAGTGAGCCTGTATTTGCGGATGCGTTTGATTATCCGGTAATAATTATGATTGATAATCATCCGGATGCGGTTCCTTATCAAGTTGGCCTTTCTCGCGCGCTTGTTGTGTATGAAGTGCTTGCAGAAGGCGGATCAACTCGGTTTGTGGCTCTATTTGCGGGAGCGCCCGAAGGCGCGGACAAAATAGGCCCCATTCGGAGCGTGCGGCCGTATATCGTTGAAATCGCAAGCGGCTGGAGCGCATTTTTGTGGCATGGCGGCGGCAGTCCAGAGGCATTGACGCTGATTCCAAAAACTGATGTTGTTGATCTCAACGAGATTTCCGGCTTAGGTGTTCGATACTTTTGGCGCGACAACAATATTCCCCGGCCGCATAATTTGTTTACGTCTGGCGAGCTGATAAAACTTGGCATTCAGGATTTTGAATTAACGTCATTGCCACAAGAAAAGCTTATCTGGCAGTGGGAGGACACAAACACAGGGGATGCTCATGATTTGAATGCGCCACCGGCCTCGACTATCTATATTGATTTTTCTCCGGGTATTGGGTTTGATGCTTCCTATGAGTATGATGCAAAAACCGATTCATACACGCGATTTTTGGGCGGCGTTGCGCACCGCGACAACGCAAGCAATGCGCACATCGCGCCTGCAAATATTATTGTTCAAAAAGTTCCAGCTGAAGGCTATTATCCAAGCGGGTACGACCGTATTTCCCTTGACATGGAAGGGGAGGGTGAGATGCTGTTGTTCCAGCATGGTCGCGTGATTGCTGGCACATGGAAAAAAGAAACGCGTGATAGCCAAACGCAATGGTTTTTGGAAAGCGGAGAGGTGGCTGTGCTTGCCCAGGGCCAGACATGGGTTGAGGTAGTGCCTGGGGCGCGGAGCGTCACGTACGAGTAGGAAGTACGCTTGGTAGGGGGATTTTTTATTTTGTTAATCGTAGGATGCGGTCAAAACCGGCCGTGTCTTTTAATAGGGTGTATGTATAGTTAGTTTTAGCCAAAAATTCTGTAATGGTTTGCATTTGGCGCGGGTCAAATTCTAGGTATGCGCGTCCGCTTTTTGATAACATGCGGGGGAGTTTTTTAATCAGTTCATATAGAGCAGAGAGGCCATCACTGCCGCTTATGTAGGAAATTTCAGGTTGAAAAAATACTTCTGCATCGTCGGTCCATCCGTTATGCCATCCATAGGGGAGGTTTGCGGCAACTATATCCATTGGTTTTTTTAGTGGTTCTCCGAGTGAGCCTTTTAAAAATGTAATATGCGCGTCATATTGTTTTGCGTTCTGTACGGCAACCGCAAGCGCGTCATCCGAGATATCAGTAGCAAAAATTGCGGCCTTTGGAAATTGCAAGGCCAGTGTCACCGCAATACAGCCCGAGCCAGTGCCAATATCTGCTATGGTTCCTGTAAAATCGTTCGGCACTTCACGCTGTATCGCATCAATCATGTCTTCGGTTGCAGGCTTAGGGATATGCACGCGTTGGTCAACGTAAAAATCGCGCCCACAAAACGCTTTATGGTTCGTGAGGTAGGCAACTGGTTCGCGGTTGCTCCGGCGAGCGATAAGGCTGTTGCATCTGTGCGCTTCTGCATCAGATAAGGATTCCTCGGAGTGTGCGAGCACATATTCACGCGGTTTTTTTAACACATGCGCCAAGATAATTTCAGCGTCGAGATGTGGGGTTTCTAAGTGCGCAAGTTCTTTATATGCGTGGCAGAGCAATTCCTGTATGGTCATGCGGTCATTTTTTGCTTCATGTCTTGCGCCTGCAACGCTTCAATAATTTCTCCAATGCCGCCGTCCAGTACATGTGGAATGCCATGCCAGTTTTCCTTGAGCCTGTGGTCGGTCACTCTATCCTGTGGAACGTTGTAGGTTCTTATTTTTTCGCTTCGGTCGCCGCTTCCAATTTGGCTGGTGCGCGTGTCGCGCTCTTTTTTGGCTCGCAGAGCTTCGTAGTGCGCCGCAACTCGCGTCCGCATAACCATCATGGCTTTTAACCGGTTTTGCTGCTGGGATTTTTCGTCCTGCATGGAGACCGTAATGCCTGTTGGCAGGTGGGTCATACGGATTGCCGAATAGGTGGTGTTTACCGATTGTCCACCGTTCCCCTGCGCGGTGGATGTTTCGATTTTTAAATCCTTTGGGGCGAGCTCCACATCAATTTCTTCGGCTTCTGGCAGTACTGCAACAGTGACGGTTGAGGTATGCACGCGCCCACTTTTTTCGGTTTCTGGTACCCGTTGCACACGATGCACGCCGCTCTCGAATTTAAGGTGCGAGTATGCTCCCTGTCCTTTAATTTCAAAAATAGCTTCTTTAAACCCACCGATGCCAATTCTGCTTTCCGAGATCATGCTGGTTTTCCAGCCTTGCTGTTCTGCGTAGCGTGAGTACATGCGGAAGAGCTCTGCCGCAAAGAGCGCAGATTCATCTCCGCCTGCTGCCGCGCGGATTTCCACAATAATGTTTTTTTTATCGTTTGGGTCCTGGGGCAAGAGTGCGACCTGTAATTGTTGTTCAAGCTTGGATTTCTGCTTTGTCAAATGTTGAATTTCTTCATCTGCAAGCTGGATCATTTCTGGATCATTGGATTCTTTTTTTGTTTGGTGCGCTTCTTCTAAAGAGATAAGCGTTGATTCATAGGTTGCGCCGAGTTCAGCCTTTTCTTTGAGCTCACTGTATTCTTGTGAGATTGCTTTTAGTTTTCCCGTATGTTGAGCAACAGCAACAGACTGGAGTTCTTGTTCCAATTCTTTAAGCCGTGTTTTGATTTGTTTGATTTGTTCAATCATAGTGGTATTAAGGGATCCTTCGCTTCGCTCAGGACAGGCAAAAACCGCCCATTAATAAATGAGGCGGTCGTTGTATAAAAAGTTATTTTGCGTCCAAGTTGGCTTTGATTTTTTCCAATTTTTTCTGGTTATCAAGAGGGGATTCATCTGTTTTTGTGTCTGTTTTCTTTTTCTTTCCACGCACTTTTAAGTCAGCGGTTTTTTTAACCATTGTCTGGAATCGTTCCACGCGGCCTGCAGTATCAATCAAGTTTTGTTTGCCCGTATAAAAAGGGTGGCAGTTGGAGCAGATTTCTGTGTGGATTTCCTTAAGCGTTCCGCCAGCAGTAAGCGTGTTGCCGCATGCACAGGTGGCTTTTGCCTCTGGAAAGTAGGTTGGATGGATATCTTGTTTCATATACTGGAGTAGTGTACCAGAAAGTATAAAATAATGCAAGTATCCCCCAAAAAGCGGCTTTACAAGTAATTGGGCGGTTGGTATGATTTTTAATCAACCTTAACGACGTAGGTTGCGATCTTTGCAAAAAATGTATTGTCATCAGGAAAGCGAGGGCAACACGTATGAGGATGCTTGCAGGATTGCTTTTGTGTTGTGCGCTCGCAATCCCGGTTTGGGCTGCGGAACGCACCACGTCCGTGAGTATGTTTGGTTCCTGGGTCAATGAGGACACCTATGGAGAAGAGAGTGAGTTCGGGGATTTGCAGCCGCTTACTGCCTGGTCCATTATTGATTGTCGTATCAATAGTCGCACGCATCTCGTGGGAGTGTTCGCGACAGATGACCAGGATAAAGTTGTGCGTTTGCGCGACTTCCGTTTCCATTGGAAGCCCAAGCAGAAGATGCACTGGCTCGCGCCATGGCTTTTGGAGTTTACCGGCGGATACTTTGTTCCGCCGTTTGCCCGGGAATGGTCAGTCTTGAATCCGTTCCAAGTGGGCACAGTCAAGTACTCTGGTATTTCTGATTCACTGGTGGCGCGTGACAACGGAGTTCAGCTCAAATTGGTGCCTTTGCGTCAATTTTCCGTGACTGTTGCCATGTTCGCAGCAGACCGCAAGGGCGGGTACACTGGAGAATGGCAGGATAATACGCATCGGCATTTTTACTTTCAAACGCGCAGGCCTGTTGTGTATGGGTTTGTTGCAGGAGCAAGCTACCGCTTTACCACGCGCGATCGCACGCCATGGGCCTTGGAGCTCACACGTGAATCCGAGCAAAGCTTGTATGCGTTCGAGCTGTTACGTGAGGATGATGGTGATGACAGGGATTACGCGAGCCAGTGGTATGTGCTCGCGGAGCGCGACATCAGGCATCAGACGCCCAAACAAGGAGGCAACATTCGGCTGGTTGCTAGGTTCGAAGAACTTCGCTATGGCCAGCGGTATGTACTCGGCTGTGCGCTGTTTCTGGTTGATGGGCTTACGGTGAAGGCAAACTATGCCTTAGAGCGATTTCCTGGCGAACGGAACCAAAAGCTGTTTCTGCAGGGAATCGCACACTTCGACTTTTCGTCCTAAACGAGCGGTCTATTGTTCATGCAATCAGTCGAGCAGCCATCACAGGATGTGGTGGCTGTTTTCTTTTTGACAAATTTTTTGGATTTGCTAAAATGTGGATAACATGAATTCCGCAAAAGGTATTATTATTATCGGTATTATTACACCCGCACCGAGCGGAAGCCTTTAATTTTGATACCACATTGGAATCACAGAAGGCCTCCCGCTCGGGAGGTTCTTTTAATTTTGACAATCCATTCGTTCATTCATACTACACAAGAAAGGGGCCGTACCATGGATACGCAGTTGTGCGGCAGTACACTGTCGGTTGCCGAGGGGGTGGAGCTGCAACAAGGTGATGCAATCGCCGCTATTTTCTGGAGGTGGGTCAATGCGGAACAGGCGACAGATCCAGACAGGGGGTGGATTGAATTCAGCCTTCATGGATCCTTTGTAGCGCGCCAACTGTATCATCTGATTAGTGTCGCGTATGACAACGGCGCGCGACCCGTTCGCCAGAAGATTCAGTTCCATGCAAACGCCCGTGCGGGGCTTGAGTTCAAGGTTTGCATGGCTCGTGGCACATCTTTTTTGATCATAAGCGCTGATGCTGTTAGAAGTATCTTCAGAGCTTCGCGCATGCCACCAGTGTCCAGCGGCAGCACATTGGTTCGCAGGCCGCGCTTGCCGGTTGGGCTTCCGGATGCAATGCGCTGTCAGAGCGATCGCCAGGTTGCCCTAGAGACTGCAATGCTCTAGGAGTAACGTGCTGTGTTCTATGAGGCTCGTACTACTTCGGTAGTGCGAGCCTTTTTTTCCATACTTGCATCATTCCAAATCTTGTGCTATAGTGTGTCTTGTCATCAATTTTATTAATCATACTGCGAAGAGGCGCGTTTTCCTCCCTTGTATAGGGTTGGCGTGCTTATGAGGCGCAGTAGTAGTTAAAAGGAACATATATATGTCAGATCAAGTTACGATTCCCTCCATTGAGGCGCTTTTGGAAGCAGGAGCGCACTATGGACACACCACTCAGCGTTGGCATCCTAAGGCCAAGCCTTTTTTGTTTGGTAAGCGTGGCGAAATCCATGTGATTGACGTGGCAAAGACCCGCGATGCGCTTACGCGCATAGCAACATTTGTTTCTAAGATTGCTGCCGAGGGAAAGCCAATTTTGTTTGTGGGAGTTAAGCCGTTGGCGCGCAAAATTGTTGTCGCTGCCGCAGAGCGCGCTCAAAGCCCCTATGTGGTGAACCGATGGATCGGTGGCATGCTTACGAACTGGGCCGCTATTTCCAATATGCAGAAGCGCATGAAAAAATTTGAAGATGATACCGCTTCAAGACGTCTTGCAAAATACACCAAGCGCGAGCAATTAGAATTTACCGAAGAGTATGATAAACTAAATAAAGATATCGGCGGTATTCGCAGCTTAACTTCTGGCACGCCGGGCGCGGTGTTTATTGTTGATAGTAAGTATGATAAAACAGCGCTTGCAGAAGCGCGCAAGCTCAAAGTTCCGGTTATTGCGCTCGCCGACAGCAATGTTGACCCTTCTAAAATCACCTATCCTATTCCTGCGAATGATGATTCGCTCAAGTCTGTTGAACTGATTACCAATGTGATTGCCGATGCAGTACTCGCGGGCAAGGGTAAAACTAAATCAGAGTAAACTACTATGAAAGAACTTATTCTCAAAATTAGAAACCAAACTGGCGCGGGGATCATGGATATTAAAGAAGCGCTGGATGCAGCAGGCGGTGATGAGCAGGCTGCGCTTAAAGAATTGCAAAAAAAAGGCAAAGCCATTGCAGCCAAACGCGCGGGCCGAGAAGCTGGCGAAGGTTGGATTGGATCGTATGTCCACGCGAACGGCAAAGTAGCCTCCTTGGTAAAACTTGCTTGCGAAACTGACTTTGTGGCGCGCAATCCTGAGTTTCAGGAACTCGCGCACGATATTGCCATGCAGGTTGTGGCAACTGGCCCAGAGTATGTAAGCGAGGCAGATGTACCGGTAGATCAAAAAGGCGATAGCAACCCTGATGCGATTCTTTTGAACCAGCCATTCATCAAAGATAGTTCAAAGACCATTGCTGATCTTGTTGAAGCGGCAACCGCAAAGATTGGAGAGAAAATTGAAATTACGGGATTTTCCCGATTAGATATATAATTAAAAAGCCCCGTACGTAGCGGGGCTTTTTAAAAACCATACATTCATGAAAAAACCAAGGTACAAGAGAATTTTACTAAAACTTTCTGGAGAAGCGCTTTCGGGCAAACAGGGGTTTGGAATCGATTTTAACATTACCCGAGCGGTTGCGACTGACCTTGCTTTGATTGCAAAGAGCGGTATTGAACTTGGCGTGGTAATCGGCGGAGGCAATATTTTTCGCGGTAGAAATATTCCTAAAGATTCCATTGATCGCGCCACAGCAGATTACATGGGCATGACCGCTACCATCATGAACGCGATTGCCTTGCAGGCTGAGATAGAACAGTGTGGGGCGCATTGCAGAGTTTTAACTGCGATCTCCATGAAAGAAGTTGCAGAAGATTACATTCGCCGTCAGGCAAAGTCGCACCTTAAAGACGGGAAAATTGTGATTTTTGCGGCAGGCACGGGCAATCCATACTTTACGACTGATACGGCAGCCGCGCTCCGCGCTTTGGAGGTTGGCGCTGAAGTGCTGCTTAAAGCAACTACCTCTGTTGATGGCGTGTACACCTCTGATCCAAATACAAAAGGAAAGAAAAAACCTAAAAAACTTCAACAGATAACTTTCCATGGCGCACTTACCAAGCGTATCAAAGTAATGGATTCAACTGCGTTCAGCTTGTGCATGGATAACAAGCTTCCTATCATTATTTTTAAGTACAAGCCCGGAGCGCTTGCCAAAATTGTTGCGGGCGAGACAATTGGAACTATCGTCAAATAGCACAAACTGTGATATACTTGCGATATGGAACACAAAAAAGAAAAAATAAAACGCAGAGTAGCCATTAATGGATTCGGCAGAATCGGCAGGGCTGCGGCAAAAATCGCGCTTGAAAAGAACGACATTGAACTGGTTGCCATAAACGATTTGGTTGATCCAAAGATGCTCGCGTATCTTTTGAAGTACGACACGGTATATGGTACGTACAAAAAAGAAATTTCAGCTTCCGATAAAAAACCTCTAAAATCAAGCGACTGCAAAGGTAGTTTGCGTATTGGTGATGCCGTGATTCCTATACTCGCGCAAAAAGACCCCGAAAAACTTCCCTGGAAGGAACTTAAGGTTGATGTGGTTCTTGAATCAACTGGATTTTTTACAACCACAGAAAAAGCAAATGCCCACCTCAAAGCCGGAGCAAAGCGCGTCATCATAAGCGCTCCCGCCAAAGACGAGGAGACCGCCACAAACGTGATCAGTGTAAATACGCTCGATGGAGTTGCGCACAAAATTGTTTCCAACGCATCCTGTACTACAAATTGCATCGCACCTGTTACGAAAATTATTCAAGATGCGTTTGGAATCGAAAAGGGGATGATTACCACCATCCATTCGTATACATCCACGCAGAATTTAGTGGATGGCCCAAGCAAGGATTTTCGCAGGGCGCGCGCGGCCGCATACAATATTATTCCTACTTCAACTGGGGCGGCAATTGCGACTACTAAAACTATTCCCAGCCTTTCTGGAAAATTCGATGCCATAGCGCTCCGCGTGCCCACTATCGATGGGTCGCTTTCGGACTTTACGTTTGTCCTTAAAAAAGACACGAGCGTAGAGGAGGTCAACAAGCTATTTCGTGAACAGTCGGAAAAGTATCCCTACAAACATATTGTCGCGGTTACTGATGAGCCATTAGTGTCTTCGGACATTATCGGTAATCCTCATTCTGCTATTGTAGATCTTGAGTTTACGCGCGTGGTAGGCGGAAATCTGCTTAAAGTGCTTGCCTGGTACGATAACGAGTGGGGCTACGCAAACCGCTTCGTGGAAATGGTTTCTCATTTGACCATCTAGCCTTCCGGGTTTGATCCGGTATATTGGTGTTTTTTTAAGTTATGGCAAAAAAAAATTCTCGGAAAGATATCGTTGCAGTGGTAGGCTCAGGGGGCGGCATGTCCTGCAGTTATGCGGCAGGCGCCATGGTCGCGCTCGCAACAGAATACCGGTTTACTGAACCGGATTTTTTGATTGCAGGGTCAGGCTCAACTGGCACATTCGCGTATTACGCGGCAAAACAGTACGATGCAATTACTCGAGTTTGGACTGATACAGTTTTTACCAGTAAATTTTTAAATCGATTCCGATTTTGGAGGATTCTTGATATAGATTACTTGATTGATGTTATTATGAAGCGGGATAATGCCGTGGACATGCGGCTTGTGCAGGAATCGCCTTCCGAGCTTTTGATTGCGGCAACAGATGCGGACAGTGGCGATCTTGTATATTTTTCAGACAAAGACCGGGAAGATCAGGAAGAAATTTTTGAGCTGTTGCGCGCGAGCAAGGCAATGCCGGTTGCGTTTAATAAGTTTATATCTATTGACGGCCATCGATACTGCGATACCGAGCTTTCTGCAAGTTTGCGCATGCACATTCGGGAGGCAGTGCGGCGCGGGGCAACAAAAATTATTGCCATCAACAATGTGGTTCCAAGGATTGAGAGTAGTACGGCAATGGCAGTATGGAATAGGTTTCGGCCAAAAACGTTCCGGAGCAGATATAAGGAGCAATGGAAAGAATTAACAGAGTATCGCGTTCCTGCGGGAGTGCGTGTTGAATTGCTTGAGCCAAAAAATGGAACTCCGGTAAGCACGATCCAGAGTACAAAAAAAAGCATACAAAAAACCTATGCCATGGGGTATCGAGATATGCTAAACCACAAAGGGATCCGCGATTTGCTCGGCATCAATTGATTTTTAGGTGGTTCGTGGTAGAATACGGACATATGAAGCAATCCCAGCTTTTTAGCAAAACTAGCAAAACAAGCGAAGCAGACGCCACAAGCGTAAATCATGATTTTTTGGTGCGCGCCGGGTTTGTAGATCAGCTCATGGCAGGAGTATATTCCTACCTGCCGTTGGGGTGGCGCGTGTTACATAAGATCAGCGATATTGTGCGCGAGGAAATGGATGCAATCGCAGGCCAGGAAATTTTTTTACCGGCATTGCACCCCAAAGAGAATTGGGTAAAAACCGGCAGATGGGAAAGCATGGATGTATTATTTAAAATTAAATCCCAGAGCGATTCCGAATACAGCCTTGGGCCAACTCACGAAGAAGTAATTGTCCCCTTGGCAAAAAAGCATATTAATTCCTACCGCGATTTGCCAAAAGCATGGTACCAAATTCAAACCAAGTTTCGAGATGAATTGCGCGCCAAAGCGGGATTACTCCGTGGGCGCGAATTTTTGATGAAAGATTTATATAGTTTTCACGCCACTCGCGAAGACTTACAAGCGTACTACGAAAAATCAAAACAAGCATATACGAATGTATTTACGCGTTGCGGTTTGGATGCCATTATCACCGAAGCATCTGGCGGCTCGTTTACCAAGGAGTTCTCGCACGAGTTCCAGGTTGCAACCGAGAATGGCGAGGATTTAATTTTTACGTGCGCTTGTGGATTCAGCCAGAATAAGGAAATTGCGAAGGTTGGCGAAGGGGATAGGTGCCCACGCTGCGGTAAAGAAAAAATTAAAGCCGTGAAATCCATTGAAGTGGGAAACATTTTTGATTTAGGCACCAAGTTTTCCAAAGATTTTGATCTCAAATTTACCGATGAAGATGGAACTTCAAAAGAAGTTATTATCGGCTGTTACGGCATCGGCATTTCCCGTTTGATGGGCGCGATTGTGGAAGTGCATAATGATGAGGCTGGCATGATATGGCCCGAGGAAGTGGCGCCATACGAGTATCATCTTGTAAGTTTGGGTGATAATGATGCCGTTTACAAGCAGTCCGAAGAAGTGTATGAACAACTCACCAAATCCGGCAAAGAGGTTTTGTGGGACGACCGTAGAGAGGCTTCTAACGGAGAAAAACTTGGAGATGCGGATTTAATCGGTATTCCGACTCGTCTTGTTATTAGCCCGAAGACTGGGGATAAGATTGAGGTCAAAAAGCGTGCCGAAAAGGAAATCAAGATTGTTTCAATAAAAGAATTATAATATTTCGTCATCTTGAGCGGAACGAAGTGGAGTCGAAAGATATAGCGTCAAGCCAACTTATATCCTTCGACGAAGCCTGCCCTGAGCGAAGCCGAATGGGCTCAGGATGACGACGTGGATTATATGCTAGATATCCAATTCATCCGGGAAAATCCGGATAAGGTAAAAGAAAATAACAAAATCCGCAAATGCCATGTTTCGGTGGATGAAATTTTGAAATTGGACGAAAAGCGCCGGGCACTTATTTCACAGGCAGATGAAAAGCGCGCCGAGCTTAAAGCCGGGTCAAAATCCAAGCCCTCACCCGACGCAATTAAAGAATTAAAAGCGCTTGGAGGTGAGATAAAGAAACTGGAAGAAGCGCTGGTTCCGGTTGAAAGCGAATTGCGTGAGTTATTGATCCAGCTTCCCAATATGACGCATGAGTCTGTTCCGGAAGGTGTGGACGAATCCGGAAATCAAGAAATCAAAACATGGGGCAAAAAGCCGGCGTTTAATTTTGATATTAAGGATCATGCCGAACTTGGCGCGTCTTTGGATCTTATTGACACAGAGCGCGGCGCAAAGGTTTCCGGTTCCCGGTTTTGGTATTTAAAAAATGATTTAGTGATGCTTGAGTTCGCGCTCATGCAGTACGCGGCAACTTTTATGCGCGACAAAGGCTTTACTCCCATGCTCCCGCCCATGCTCGTGCGCGAGCCGGCAATGTTTGGCACAGGGTTTTTCCCGGCCGATAAGAACGAAATTTACAAAGTGAACGCGGACGAGGATGATTTATATCTAATCGGTACCGCGGAAGTGCCGCTTGCTTCGTACCATTCGGATGAAACCATTGATATTATGAAAGAGCCACTTAAATATTTTGCGTTCTCCTCCTGTTTCCGCAGAGAGGCCGGCACCTATGGCAAGGATACGACCGGTATTATCCGCGGTCATCAGTTTGATAAGATTGAAATGTTTGTGTTTTGTAACCAGGAACAGTCTTGGGAGATGCATGAGGACATGCTCGCCATAAGCGAAGAGTTTTGGCAGTCTCTTAAGATTCCATACCATGTGCTTCTCATGTGCTCAGGAGATATTGGCGCGCCAAACGCCAAGAAGTACGACATTGAAGGTTGGTTTCCCGCGCAAAACACCTATCGCGAACTTGCCTCCTGCAGTCATGATACAGATTTCCAATCACGCCGCTTGAACATCAAATACAAGGATGGCGACCAGTCAAAGTTCGTCCATACGCTCAACAACACTGTGTGTGCCATGGGCCGCACTATGATTGCCATCATGGAAAACTACCAGCAGAAAGATGGCAGTATTGAGATTCCGAAAGTTCTGCGAGGCTACATGGGCGGGCAGAAAAAGATTCAAGCGTAGTTGCTGCGCACCTTGACAATCCTGCAGTTACACGATAGGCTGATTTTTCATTCCTTACGTACGCGTTTCACACAACGCTCGCAACGAGAAGGAGGTTGTTATGGGAGTTTCGCGAGGCGTCAGGCTCGTTGACTGGATTAGTCGTGTCGACGAGCCGGCGCTGATTCCGGATGAGTCCATTGTGTGGGAAGGGGTGAGGCCGTGCATCAACCTCACCTTTGAGCTGGCATTCTCTGGGCATCTGATCAGGATGTGTCAGCTGGTACCACGTGTTCTAGTTCGGTTTGGTGGCCCGTACCCTGTGTGTGTGGACATGCAGAGTCCAATGTCGGTGCGTTTCAACAAAGATCGCGAAGGTCTGTCGCTTGACGCGCTCCTGGCCCACCCCACGGCATACACGCCGCACCTCGCTCAGTACTGTTTCGCGCACCTGGTGGCGCAGCGTTGTACACTCTACGTGCTCTATCGGTTCAGGGTCGAGGAGCCCGCTGGAGGCGAGTTGGTGTTTACGCTTTTATCGGAGCATGATGGCTATCACTCCGAAGCAATTGTTCCGTTCGACGAGACACCGGTGAACCTATGGTTCAAAATACCGGAAGAGCAGGAAGTAGTAATGGCTGGCTGAATCCTGCGCCTGTTGTACCCAATCTCCGCCGGACACTATAGTCTGGCGGGGATTCTTTTTTATTAGAAAATATAATTGGGCAATGCAAAGATACTTGTGGTATGATAATTAAATAAAACTATGGAATTATTCTTATCTTTGACCCAGCAACTTTCACGCATTGCCGTACATTGTGCAAGCTGCTATTAATAAATGGGGGATTACATACTCGGGTATGCAGGTGGTACAGTTGAGAACCCTACCTACGACCAGCGCCAGGGAATTGAACGTTTTATCCGCGAGCTTGAGCATGCAAAAATATTTAACAGCCCTATTATTACAGAAGTGTCTCCCTTGGAAAAGTTTTACGAAGCCGAGGAAGATCACCACGATTATTTTAAAAAAAATCCAGACCAAGCGTATTGCCAGGCAATCATCAATCCAAAAGTTCAGAAGCTGCGGGAGGGGTTTTTTAAGCTTTTGAAGTAAAAAAATACCTGCCGCACGTTTACAAGCGTTGCGGCAGGATTCTATTTCGCAAACGTGAGTCCTTGCCAGGCTCCGTTCTGCTTCTTCTTCCGTCGACACGCTCCACGAGAAAACGGCGGAGCTTCGGCGGGTTGTGCGTTTGTGCGTATAGGCGACTCCTGTGGTTGCGGGTGTGTTGCCGAGAACAAGGTACGATTGCCTCCGCAGGATGCCGTTCTGCTTTGGCACTAATTGGTATATCATAGTATACCATTTAGTCAAGCTATGTGGTATACTATGTATATAAGAAAAAAATATAGGCGTATGTTCGCTCTTCGGCTCGGAAGTGCTCAAAGCTTTCGGCCTTGAGCACTTCGCTCGCTCTATGTCACGAATAAACATCAAAAAATTAATTATTGCCTTGGCTATTCCCCAAGCAGCAGGGTTTATTGGATCCATTGCCACCATGTCAAATAGGGAGCCGTGGTATAGCGCTATTATTAAACCTGCGATAAATCCGCCCAATTGGGTATTTGGCCCAGTGTGGACTTTTTTGTTTTTATTTATGGGCGTTGCTTTGTACCTAGTGTGGCAGCACGGGCGAGGGGAACACCAGCGTTTAGCACTTACGCTGTTTGGCGCCCAACTTGCGTTGAATGTTGTGTGGTCATTTGTATTTTTTGGAGCACACGAAATTGGGTATGCGTTTGTTGAAATTCAAGCATTGTGGCTTATGATTCTTGCCACTACTATTGCGTTTTGGTATGTGCGCCGCGCTGCGGGAGTCTTAATGCTTGTGTATCTTTTGTGGGTTTCGTTTGCGGTAATTTTGAACGGGGTGATTTGGTATTTAAACAAGGCAATTATTTGACAAATCCTGCGAGCGTGCTATAATGCACGCATTAACAATTACAAATCCGTTGATCTCTGTCCCTGGCAATGTCGGGTTCCCTAAAAATTTGTAAGAATTTTAAGGGTGATATGCTGGGGGTTGGGCAGAGTGAGGAGGTTCGTGCGATAGTACGAATTCGGCAGACTCCGTAATCATGGTCTAGCTGATGTCGCTACCGAAAGGTAGGTCAGAGTCGGTAAAGTGGCCTTAATCCGTTTTACTGACGGATTTTTTTGTAGCTTTTGAAGGTCACTATTTAATATATACGGCCTCTATCAATAAGCTGCATTATAAAATTCGTTAGAAACGTTTAGGCAACCAAGGTGGTACCGCGAGACGTAAGAATCTCGCCCTTGATGCACAATTATTTGTTGTGCGTTGGGGGCGGGATTTTTGTTATTCGCACTGGTTCTTTTAACAATTTTTAGCAAAGGAGAATAGTCATGCACTGGGCCTATGCACTTTCCTATGCGAGAGACCGCGCACTTGAGAAGCAGCGAGAAGAACGTCAGGAATTGTGTATCCACCGGCATGTTAAATTGTCCGGAACGTATCCGGCTAATTCTCGTATTGAACACACAGACGGAAACGGGTACACGGTCCGATACCTTGGCCGTATTAAGCACGGAGTATGCATTGATTGTGACGGATATGTAGAAGAATCGTCAATTGGATCTGAAGTATTTATCTTAGCACCCATCGTGTAAATCAAAAGGAGGGGTAAGTATAATGTCAGACTGCCAGCATGTGAGTACTCGCATTGAAACTCAGCTGATCGGCTGGGGCGCGATCAAGGAGGTAGTGTGCTGCTCGTGTGGCGATGTGCTTGAACGCTACGAGGAGGATTCGTTCGGATGCTATATGCGCGATTTGCCGATTCAACCCCAAAATGGCGGTATCGGACTCATCATAAGCGGTGTGCATTCGCAAGGCGAAATGATCCGTCCCACCTTTGAGCCGCGCAAGACCAGGGCTCCAGGTTGGGGAACTGTTCCTCGAAGAGGTTAAGTTTTGCCTCTTGCAACTACGTCCCGTCCGGCACTATCGGACGGGACGGTTTTTTTGTTCAATTTTGGAGTAGGGGATTACTTGATTTCACGCAGATGTATTAGCACGCCAACTCGTCAAGGGGTGACATTTCTAAATCCCGCAAAAGGTGACATTTCTATTTCCCGTTGACAACGTTACACCGTTCCATTGACAGAAAGGCGTTGGTTTGTTATGGTAGATTCGTTTGATTGGTCTTTTTATCAATAGGATCCACAACTCAAAACGCCAAGGAGGCGATGATGCGAAAGTTCATTGGAGTGGATAGTCCGACAACAGAAGTGATTGACTCTCCTGCGGTGGTGAAGCTGAAGATTCCCTGTGACGAGTTGACCGAACGGTCTGTTGTCGAATACAGGGGAGTAGTAGGCGACATCGTGAACAGGAAGGACGATCGTTTGCTTGTGGTTGTTGCGATGCAGGCAGTCAGAGATGTCGAGGCAGTAGCCGTGCTTTCGCAGGCACTGCATACGTTTCAACGTGAGGCAAGTAATTTGTACGTTGTCCTCCAGGCTTTTTGCTCAGTGTGTGACATGTATCTGTCCCGCGAGCTCTTGCGGGAGGGTAACGCGTTTCATGTCCCGATGGGGATGAATATTCGTAGTCCCTATATACTGACCTACACCGAGGACATGTTGAGTTGGGCGCTGGCAGATGGGGAGATGTTGTTGGAAGACGAGGATGGCGACAGTGTATATGAAGGGTTTGCTAGCGGGCTTGTAATGCCGTTCGCTTTGGAGGTGAAGCCGTGGAATCTCGATGTAGTTGTGCGTGGAGTGCAAGAGGCTCGTTCTCCTGGTTGGTTTATTGGTTCAGACCAGACGGGACATATTGCGCGACACGAGACTCGCGGTAATGCATATGGGCATGTCATGGTGCCCGCTACGACAGAGATGGTTACTCAACTTGCCACGGCGGATATCCCACACCTGGTACGAATGGATATGCAGCTGTCTCCTGGGTATGCCTATCTTGAAATGAGAAAGACTTTTGCGAGTATCCGGTCCTGGCGGCGTGAAAGTAAGCGTCTGGTAGGGACCTATCTTTATTCGGCATCGCCCGTGGTTCCTATTGGCACGCTCGGCTATCTTCTTCGCCATCTCAATGAAGAAATGGGTAAGTGAGCATCATCAGCCGGTAGGCGAAAGTGTACCCGTTGATCAATGGTGTCTATCGTATGTTGCGATAGACACTTTTTATTTATATAAAAAATGCTGGCTATCGATAGTTTAGATAGCCAGCATTTGATCTTTTTTGTTCGTTGCCTTCTCCTTTTTAGGCAGGAACGGTAATGTTCGTTGTTACTGAGGGATACGAGCCCAGAAAGGTCGGGGGGTTGAGGCAGAGTCCACTATTGCGCAGCTCCTCCCAGGTGCCGTCGATGGAATCATCGTTGATGTGCCCCTCGAACTCCAGCAGGAACGTGTATTCCCAGAGCTTCCCCGGTATGGAGATAGGGTACGCGATCAGCAGGTTGCACCTATGCCGTGCGAAGCACTCCAGCGTCCGGTAGAGTGCGCCGACCGCTGCCTGCTCCAGGTTGATGAGGAAGCACGACTTGTCGTGGCCGGTGCGGTTGCCGTGCTCCTTGCTGATAATCCAGAAGCGGGTCATACTGTTGGGGTTGTCGACAATGTTACCGGTATTGTTGATACGGTTGAGGCCGTACACCTGCTCTGCGCGGCTGGAAGCGATACATGCGAGCTCACCGTTCTGGCTTGCCGCATATGCCGCTTCTCCGGTCGAGTTTCTGGTTTCGACCGCGATACCCTCATCCTTGAGCTGATTGACGAACCGACTGCACTGGCCCGACGCTTTTTCGTGGGAGACCACTGTGGGTTGCGGGTTGCCGTCCTTGCTCAAATAGAAGAGCTCGATGGGGATGACGGTTTCGCCAGTGATATGCACTCCCCAATGCCCATGTGCTGCTTCTATCGCGCGGACCGTCTCGTTCACCATCCCGTCTATGACATTTTCAACGGCCACTACCCCGAACCGGATTTCCTGCTTGCCGACTGCCTTGCAGATGTTTCCATGCGAAGGCAGGTTGACAAAATTCACTTCGTCTTCGGTGGCGGCAAAAAACTGCTTCGCTGCCATGAATCCGAACGTGGTGGTATCCGGGCCGCTATCGGTAGCGGCCCCGAGATACCCAACTTTTAATTTTTCAGTTGCGTCCATGGCACCTTTCCTTGTAGTTGTCTAGGTGATGGTGATGGTGCGGTGGTTTTTTTTGCCTTTACGAAGCGTCAGTCTCTCGTCTGTAAAATTCTCCAGTGTGATGAGAGTATCGATCGAGGTGATTCTCTGGTTATTGCAGTATGCACCTCCATCTCGAATGAGTCTGCGCGCCTCGCCTTTTGAACTTGCGAGGCCGACTTTGTGTAGTAAATCTGCCGCGTTGATTCCAGGGACAAATATATCCCGAGACATAACTGTGCTCGGTGTATCAATTGTTGCGCCATCGCTTTGCGTGAAGAGAATGCGGGATTGATTTTGTGCTGCTTGCGCTTCTTCTTTTCCGTGCGCCAAAGTCGTAGTTTCGAACGCAAGTATGGATTTCGACTCACGGAGTTCAGCGCCCGTTCGATTGCCGAGTTGGCTCACTTCTTCCATTTCCAGAAAGGTGAACAGCGCCAGGAACCGTGCCACATCGCGATCGTCCACATTGATCCAGTACTGATAGAACTCGTAGGGCGAGGTTCTGGAAGCGTCAAGCCAGATTGCCCCGGCTTCGGTCTTTCCCATCTTCTGTCCACGTGCCGTGGTGATGAGCGGAAACGTCAATGCATGCACGTCTTCACTCCGCATGCGTCGGATTAGGTCTTTTCCTGCGAGGATGTTGCCCCATTGGTCATCTCCTCCGATCTGCAGGCGACAGGCGTGTCTATCATGCAGCACCAAGTAGTCGTATGCCTGGAGGAGTTGGTAGTTGAATTCGATGAACGAGAGGCCTTCCGCGCGTTCAAGCCGCTGTCGGTATGCTTCGACCCGTATCATCTCGTTGACTTTGAAGTGGCGGCCGATGTCGCGGAGGAATTGGATGTAGTTCAGTCCAGTGAGCCAGTCCGCATTATTCACGAACATGCCGTCACCCTCGTCAAGCTTGAGGTACCGCTTGAGCTGGCTCAGTATCCCGTGGCCGTTCCGCTCAATTTCTTCAGGAGAAATCAGTTTGCGCATTTCTGTTTTGCCACTCGGGTCCCCGATGAGCGTTGTGCCGCCGCCGATAAGGCCGATTGGAATATGTCCAGCGCGTTGCAGATGTGCCATAGCCATGATAGGAACAAGGCTGCCGATGTGCAGACTGTCGGCAGTGGGGTCAAATCCTGCATAGAAGACAACCCCTGGTTCTGCCAGCGCTTTGTGTATGGCGTCTTCATTTGAGCATTGTTGAACAAAGCCACGCTCTTTCAATACAGAGAGTGCATTCATAGTACTTATACCCTCCTGGTGGTTATATTGTTAATGTTCATATATTTTTTCTTATTATGACTAACTATACCGCCGACACTTTGTTTGTCAAGATGGTAGTAGCAACCTCGTTTGACTTATTTTAATTTTATGTTAGACTAATAGTAACTATGATGCAATGTGGCGAACAGGAAATTTTTATTTTTGGCGGATATACCTACGGTACGAAGTGTACAGAGGTTAGTTTTTGAGATTGCTGCAATCATAGCACACATATAAAACTGACCTCATACGGGTCAGTTTTTAGATCTTTGACAATATAGCTTTCGCATTCTTATAACTTTGGGAGGAGAGGACATGTGGACGATCGAAGAGGCAACGGCGTTGCGTGGTATGGTAGGTCGGACATATGCATACCATACGAACAAGAGTGACGAATTTGTGATTGAACGTGAAGATGGAGAGCCGCAGGGGATCTTTAAGGTTTGGGCGGTGCCTGTCATTCCGTTTCTTGATGCCAGCCGCATAGATCTGCTTGTCGGACTGTGGCCCGAAGTTATTCGCCGCTCACCTAGCATTGGCTTTGATGCTGCATTAACTGCAATGGAAAAAGACGGCGATCAAAACATCGTTTCCCGTGTGCAAGAAGCGCGGGGAATTATGCGGAGATGGCAGGATCGTTGCGTTTGCAAACCAGAACGATTGGCCCGAAGCTTGGAGCGTGCGCGACTGTACTCATGGATTACGGATCAGCAGTTGGCAAGGCGTTATGCCGCTGAGTCGCTTTCTGATGATCTACCACAACGCATTACGCAACTGGTAAATCGACTTTACCTTGCGTTTGGGCTGATGAACCCCTTCTATCATCTGGAAGTTCTTGTCGATAATCCTGTGTGGTTATGTGGGACTGAATTCCAGGAGGATGCAGCGGGTCTGGCGGGTCGGCTGGATGCGGCAGCGTTGCTGCTTCCTGCAGTATTTCGCGACTTCGTGTTTGCGGAAGAACTCAACTGGAACGGGCTCTCGTGGAGTGCGCTCAAGGGGCAGACGCGTGATATTTTTTCTTCTGACCCCGTACGGAAAAAGATTCTAATCAACCTTGCCCGTCTTACTGGTGCGCCGCCGCACCATGTATTGTTTGCTGCCAACGCGCTTGAGTGGATTCCAATGCGTGGAGGCGGCAAGAAGCGCGACGAAGTTGTTTCGCGTCATGAATTGATTCAATTGAGCACAGTGCTTGCCAAGGCCGAAACTTGTCATGGCAATGTTGTTTCTGTGCTTGCGGAGACGAATGCTCTCATTCGATTCATGAACTGGCTTCCGCTCATAGAAGGGGATGAGAACTTCGCAGGACAGCAGTGGACGTACTCTTCGGTGTGCGACACAGCATCTCAATTATTCCAGACGCTCTATGATAATCCAGGCGTCTGGAGACCTGAGTTTACCGAAGTATTCATGAGTGTCATTGCTCCTCAGCTTCAACATCTTGATGCCCAGTCTGCCAAAGGGCGACTTCTTTTGCAGTTGATTCTTGAGGAGCGTCGGATACGGGATGCATATTTTGGTGGACTCGACGACTGTTGGCAGGATGCGGTGACCCGTTCTGTTACAGGCTTCGAATCAAGTGACGACCTCGCTTGCCCCACTCAGAGCCTGTATCCATTCAGTCTTGTTGGTGGAAAAACATTCGGGTTGTCGATTGCCACACATGTCATCGGGGCAAGGGATGTTGCGGGTGGCATTCCGATTGCAAGTGGGGCTGTTGAGCGGTTGCTCAAGTCAGATGAGCGTCTTTGGAACTATGTCCAACAATTGGATCAGGAAGAGAATTTGGGGCGGAAAATTCTCTTCTCTGTGGACGTACGGAATGCCATTACAGAGTGTCTGGTTCCTGAATGGTTTAGGCAAATAGTTGAGCGTGGGTTGCGTAGGTATCCCAATGCGCAACAATGGGCGGTTCGTTCGTCCGCTCAAGAAGAAGGGGAGGCGCGGGGTGTGTACGGTACGGAATTGCGCGTACGGCGCGATGCGTGTGTTGGCGCGGCTATCACCTGCATTGCCTCGTATTACAGTAGACGCGCGGTCACGTTTCGATCCGTTATCGGGGCAGGGGACTTACCTTTATTTTCAATGTTGCTGCAACCGTATTTTGACCACCAAGGAGGAGGTGGATCGTACATCAATGGCCGCGTTGAGGGTAGGTATGCGGTTTCAGTAGGGGTATCTGCAGAGGATGTCACATCTGGAAAAGAAGTGCTGCATGAGTGGGCGGGCCGTTTAGAAGACACTCGCCATGCTCGGCAAGAAGTTGTTGAAGTGATTTCCGTGCTAGAACAATTATCCGAGGTGTTTGAGGGAGTGCAAGTAGAGTGGGTGCAGAATACGTATATTACACTCTTGCAGATGGAGCTTCTCCCTTGTTCTGCTGAAAAGGGTAATGCAAATAGCGTAGTGGGCGTGTTGCCAGTTGTAGTCAACACAGAAGAAGATGTTGATATTCTGGTCCAACTGCTTAGTTCCTCTGATACGCAGATACTAAGCGTAGTACTTGGTAGCGAGATAAAGTTGGTGCAGTTCCAGGAAGCAATACTTGAACTGTGTGCTCGTTTTGGAAGGAGGATTACTGAGGTGCAGTTTGAGAAGGTTCCGTCTCCCTCGTCTCATTTCTCCAACATTTGTTCTTATTTCGGCATACGTTGTGTCAAACGCGTGTAGTCAGGAGAGTACTGGTTGTGGCATCGTGCTGATGCTACAACCAGTTTTTTTAAAAAATTTGATATTCCGCGCGCATTTTGGTATGCTCGGTGCATATTGCATATATGATTGACAATCACACTCTTAAAGAAATAAAAGTTTGCGCTTTGAGCGCTGACTGGGACAACGCATTCCAAGGTGCGTCAAAAGGCAACCGACATCTTGAACGGGTGGTTCGTATTGCACAATATCTTGCTGAGGCTGAAGGTGCTGATCTCGGAGTGGTGACAGCCGGAGCCTGGCTGCATGACTTGTCATTACCAACAGGAGATGATTATAATTACGACGTCAGTAAAAAGCATGCACAGCATGTGTTGCACCAATTTGAGATTACACCAAACGAGAGGGAGGCTATAGCCGAGTGCATTGCGTCGCACGAAGGTGTGGTTCCTCCCCGCACTCATGAGGCGGAAATTGTTCACGATGCGGACGTATTGGAAAAATCCGGCATTCTCGGTCTTGTTCGGCACACTTGGAAGTTGGTGCATACTGGCGTGATTGCACCTGAATTAGTCAACGATGAGGATGTAAAAACCGTCAGGAACCATATTATTTGGAGGGAGCGCCAGTTACACAGCAGTACAGCTAAACATTTACTTACGATGGTTTCGGCTACTATAGATGATTTTCAAGCGCGAATTATTATTCAGAAAACGGCGCGCATGGCCGGGCAAGGGCTTATTACTGAAGTTATTGCTAAACAGTTGATGCCATTTCTCAACATGGATCAACAAAGGCATCTTGCCTTGCAGTTAGATTTATCACACCTCGATGTACGCGCTTGACATGGTTTTGGGAAGGGGTTATTATATTGACATATGGAAGCAATTGCGCACCGAACAGCTTATTATCTCTACTTTTTTGTAGTCTGATCAGAGATCGGTTGCTGTGTGTTGTTCCCATATTCCACGTAGCTGATCTCAGGATCAGCTATTTTGTTTGTATATACGCGTTCTTTTTTTATCTAGCCGCTCTTTGTTCGCTGTTCATACTATTAACAGGAGGTTGTTGCCATGCAGGCAGTTTCGTTGGATGTACTGGAAGCGTTTCCGCGGGTCGTCGGGCTGCCCGAATCAGACGAAGAGATGGGAGCCACTATGAGGTCTCCGGACATTATGCGTATTCAGTGTTACGCGCTCGGACCCGAGGGGACCAACATCTCTCAAGCAGCGGCCCGGTGGGCTGAACGAATGGGCGTTTCGGGCAAGACTGAGATCAGTCTGTGCGAGACACCGGAGACGAGCCTGGAGCAGGCTCAGGCCGTAGACGAGGCGGGTGTTATTGGTCTGTTTGGAACGTGCGCAGTGTACTTCGCGCTCAACAAGCTTTTCTTCCAGAATCCGGCCACGCTCCCGTTTTTCGCTACGGAGATTATGTTCCTGGACGAGATGCAGCTTGCGGCGTTGCCGTCGCGTGCGACATCCATGAACGGGTCCGTGCCGAGTGCTTGGCGGGTCGCATCCCATCCTTCTCCAGCGCCGTTGGTGAGGAGCCTAGAGTGCAAGGTGGTGCTGGTGAACAGCAACGCCCAGGCCGCTGACCAGTGTGCGCAGGGAATCGTGGAGCTGTGTATCACCACGGAATCTGCTCGTAAGTCCCGTGGTCTGACGAAGTTACACTCGTTTGGTAGCCCGCCCATGGTGTTCTTCTACGGTACTGCGGGCCCAAGCATCGACGTGGTTCGCAATGCCTACGCTAACCTCAAGGCTGTGGCGTCCTCATGGCGACAGGAGGGGTCGTTGGTGTGACCGTAGGTGCGACGACGAGGGTCAGGCGCAATTGATTTGCGTCTGACCCTTCTTTTTTCTATACTACTTTGTAGTGTTTATGACGCATGCCATTATTGGTGCCCGTGGCGACATGGGTAAAAATTTACTCTCCCCTTTGTTAAAACACCATGGAGATGTGGTTGAAGTTAACCGTGGAGATCCGCAGGATGTGTGGGATCGGGCATGGCAGGCGGATTATATCTGGCTTTCGGTCCCTCGGGATGCCGTTCCACAGCTGCTGGACAGCAAAACATTCGCTCCTGAGCAGGTGATTGTTGACATATGTTCCATTAAGAGAAATCTCTCGGCAGTTATTCAAAAAACCGGTGCCACGCACCTGTCCCTCCATCAATTGCACGGTCCGTTTGTTCCTCTGAATGGGCAAAAATGGGCACACATCAAAACCAGTACAGGAACAGACACGCATCCGCGGGTGCAGAGTCTTTTGGCATTTCTTAAAGAGCAGGGTATTAGTTTCTTGCATGCCGAATCAGAGGAAGAGCACGATTTTATGATTGGGCTCACATTGAGCCTACCGGAGATGTCAACCGTATTTTTAGATACGCTTATAGATCAATATTCCAAAGATGCAGGTAGGGCAACTCCTAGTATGGCAAAGCTTATGGAATGGGCTGTTCCCGCATCAAATGTGTTGTTCGGTTACTATATTCATTCTATCAACAGTTCCGCTGACTGGCTGCGGAAGGACTTGATTATGGGGGCCCATGCTGATTTGCTCGCGAGCGCGCGCGCGGCGTCATCCCGCCTTGCTCATCTTGAGGCCTCCGACATTGAACAGCGGCTTACTGTGCAGCGGGAGTTTGTGGAGTCGCTGCCACAGGCGGAACGAAAACGGGTGCGGCAGTGGATTGAACGTTGGTTTGTTGATTCGGTTCAGAAAATATTTGCGTTCCACCAGAGCAAATCCATCAAGCCCAAATTAGTACTGCAGGAATGTGCTGATGCGAAAATCGTTTTTCCGACACACAAAGGCACTGTTTCTGTCGGCGTTCATGGCATCGCGGGTAGTTTTACACATGAGTCAGTTTTGAGGCTCGCTGAAGAGTTGGATGTTCCGGTTGAGAAGCTTGATGTACACTACCTCGTTGAGGCGGACAAGGTCATTGGTGCCGTGGTGCGCGGGGACGTTGACCGTGGCGTCTTTGCAATGGCAAATTCTGGTTCTGGCGCATACGTATCCAGCATGCATGCCATGGCCGAACAGACGTTTGATGTGCTGGCGGTATATGGCATGGAGATTTTGCAGTGCCTTATCGCGCACCCGTCTGTTACGTCAATTGAGGACATAACGGAAGTATTCGGGCATCCGCAGGCGGTGAGCCAGTGCAAACGTACGTTTGAAGAAAAATATCCGCGCATTGCGCTGCGGTATGGAGAAGACAGTGATGATACTGCGCTATGCGTCAAAAGGATCGCTGACGGCGAACTTCCGCGAACCACTGCTACGCTCGCTTCGCAGGTTGCGGCAGGGCTTTACAAAATGAACATTTTGGAGTATGGTATGCATCACGATCCTTTCAATACAACAACTTTCTTGGTTATAGGCAATAAGCGGTAATATACACAGAACTGGGAACTGTCATTATCTCCAAACCGATGTTCAACACGAGGAGGTGAGTATGCCTGTCGACAGGCAGAATGATGCACACACGACACTCCCTACGGCGGCGCCGTGTGTCTGGATGGATGGTGAGTATCTACCAATCGGTGACGCGAACATCCCCATCACTACCCACAGCCTGCATTACGGGACGGCGGTCTTCGAGGGGATCAGGTTCTACGAGACAGAGCGCGGGCCGGCGGTGTTCCGTCTCGACGATCACTTCAGGCGCTTTTTCGCGTCTGCCGACGTGCTTGGGATGGTACTTCCATATGACATGGAAGGTCTCAAGCAGGTCACGTGCGAGTTGATCACAAGGAATGGGTTGGCTGCGGGATACATTCGGGCGATCGCGTTCTTTGGTGAGGGCATCAGCCTCATCCGGGACGACCTCAAGGTGCGCGTTGCCATTTTTCTGCTCCCATGGCCCGTCCACAAAGGGAAAGACCCGGTTCGTCTCGAGGTTTCGCGCTTTACCAAGCCCAGCCCGGTAAGCATCGTCCACGAGGCAAAGGTGGCGGGACACTACGTCAATTCGTACATGGCGGCCACGTCGGCGAAACAGCCGGGATATGGCGGAGCGCTTTTGCTTGATGGACAAGGGAATGTCGCCGAAACTCCGGTAGCGAACATCTTCGGGGTGAAGAGCGGCGGCATCTACACGCCCCAGACTGGGTCCATACTCCCAGGCATCACACGGGCAACGGTTCTGGAGCTTGCTTCCGAACTAGGCATTCCCGCGCACGCACGTACAGTGTCTTTGGACGAGCTGATGTGGGCCGATGAGCTGTTCATCACCGGTACCGCGGCGGAGGTTACGCCTGTTGCCGGCATCGGACAGGAAGTTGTTGGCAGCGGAGCCGTTGGCCGAATCACGGCTATGCTCATGCAGATGTTCGAGGAATGCGTTCACGGTAGGGACACCAAGTTCCAACACTGGCTGACGTACACGTAGGAACGTGTTTTTCTGAACACATCTTACGAGCCCCGTCCGGCACTTGTCGGACGGGGTAATTTTATTTATAGACAGAAATAGACGCAGTTGATTAAAATAGTTACAGTGGTCAGCGCAACAGTTGTTCATTATAATCTAAGGAGGGATCCGTGGAGCGCAAGATCATTATGGCGGTATGCAAGGGCAATATACACCGGTCAGTAGTTGCCGAAGCGTGTATCAATAAGTTGCTCAAGGAGCGCGGTTTTGGCGGTCGGTATGTCGCTATCTCGCGGGGTATTAGGGGGACTGCCGGAATGAGGACATTGGCGGAGCGTAATTTACAGGACTATCCCCAGGACTGGGAGCGCAATAAGCCGTCGCTGGAGACCATTGGAATAGACATCTCAGCACACGCATGTACGCCTATTAGTCATAATGATGTGGAATGTGCGGCAGTCATCTTGGTTATGGACCGCAAGGTGTTTGACGCACCAGAGTATGGTCCAGCATGTCTCGTTATGCAGTTTCCTTCCCACCAGCACAAGATGCACCTGTTTCTTGAATTGGAGGGTACGGCAGAGGGTATTGAAGATTGTGGGGCAGGTGCCGCCGAGGAACAGTATCGCCATGTCAACGAGCGCATCCATCAAGTTCTACAAGAGCACTTGGATGTATTGATGCGGTGGGCGTCAGAATAATCATCGCCGATCATGGGGTTGTGTGTCTTTGTTTGAAATGCCTAGCCACAATCGTACGCGTGGTCAGGCATTTTTTTATCCGCTTGCCAAACCCGTATTTTTTTTGCTATACTGCCAATACTTATGAAATACGCAATTACCCTAACCCCGCCGCAAGCGCACACATCCGACCGGAAGTTGGCGTAATTTGTATTTCATAATTGATCCATACATATCTCGCACACCAGCTTCCGGGCTGGTTTTTTGGTGTGTGCGAAAATCGTTCATTTACAACAAACAAGGAGATAGTAGTGATGTCCAAAATACTCATAATAAAAGTCGGTTCCACTTCGCTCGTTTTTCCACAGGGGACTCTGCGTCGTAAGATGTTTAAGTATATTGTTGCGCAGATTGTGAAGGCGCGAGCGCGTGGGTATCAAGTGGTGGTGATTACTTCCGGAGCAACGCTTGCAGGGCTTCGCAAGGCGCCGGGCTTGGCATCCATACAGGATGAAGTTCTGCGCAAGCGGATAGCGGCGTCTGTCGGGCAGCCGATTGTCGTCCGGGCGTGGATTGAGGCATTTGCTCAGTGTGGGATTATTGCCGGGCAGGTATTGCGAACGCACGCGGATTTTGGGCGCGGTGCAGCAGCCATTGCATCTGTCGAATTTCTGCGGCGGTATATGGAGTGCGGCTGTGTGCCCATCATCAATGAAGACGACACTCGTTCCGCAGAGGAAATGAAAGCGTATATCAATGAGAAAGGGGATAACGACCAGCTTGCATTTCGTGTTGCCCGTGCTCTGAAGGCTGAGCGGGCGATCCTGTTAACAGACGTGGATGGTTTATGTCGTATAGACGACTCAGGAAAGTGTATCAGTGAACCGGTTCAGATTGTCAGGCGGGTGAATAGTGCTATCCGTAACATGGTTCGCGACCAGCCCGACGGCCGCCCTACTGGCATGCGCTCAAAGGTGAATGTTGCAAATAAGCTGCAGCGAGCCGGCATCACTGCCAACATCGCAAACGCCGCCAAGTGGGTGATTATTCCCATTCTTGAGGGAAAGTGCGTCGGTACAACGTTTCCAGCGCATTGATAGTAGTGCCTGTTCAGAATTTTGAACGGGCACTTTTTTATTTGACAGGAATCGTGCGTCGCTATACACTTGGCATATCAGTTATTTATGACCAACCAACACACCAACCAAGCATCCTTGATGATGGGAATGATGATGAGCCCTTCCGCGAAGGCTGGTTGTTGATTTGGATTGTCTAATGTAAACAACTCAGTAAGCCTTCGCACCAGCGAGGGCTGTTTTAATTTTAATTAATATACACATATGAACCATGCGGTACGTCAGTTTTTTAGCAAAGAGGGGGGCGTATTATTGTCTGGAGCATGCGGCACAGAAATTCAACGTCGAGGAGTGCCCACGCCACTGCCGTTGTGGTCTACTCACGCATTACTTACCCATCCAGAGGTAGTCAAACAAATTCACCTTGATTATTTAGCTGCGGGAGCCGAAATCATCACCACAAATACCTTTCGAACTACTCGTCGCGCGCTTGCGAAAGCAGGAATAGGTGGTCGAGCGCGTGAACTTACGCGTTTGGCGAGTAAGCTTGCCCGCGATGCAGTTTCGGAATTAAATCTTGATAGCAATGTCCTTGTGGGCGGATCCATTGCTCCGCTTGAGGATTGTTATGAACCGTCACTAGTTCCGCCGCTTGATATCGCATACAAGGAGCATCGAGAACAGGCGGAGAATTTTGTCGGAAGCGGGGTTGATTTTATCATGCTGGAAACGTTTAATACTATTGCCGAGGCATTGGCCGCATACCAAGCGGTACGTGATGTTGGGTTTGAGGCAATGGTGAGTTTTGTGACTGGGTCGGATGGGAATTTGTTAAGCGGCGAAACACTTGCCGAAGCCGTTCGTGTGTTCGAACCGCTGAATCCGCTTGCACTCTGTATCAATTGTATCCAACTTCCCATTACCAAAATAGCCCTGCAGAAATTGGCCGCATCCACAACACTGCCGATCGGCATCTATGCAAATGGCGAAGGCCATCCACACGAGGACCAAGGCTGGGTGTTTGGGGGTGATGCGGGTCCAGATGAGTATCTCAAATACGCAAAAGAATGGCGACAAATCGGGGCGACTATTATAGGCGGTTGCTGTGGTACGACGCCTGCGTATATCGAAAAACTGAAGCAGGAGCTGTTTTCGTGATTTTGTCTGTTCCTCCTTTTTATTCTGGCTGTTTTTAGGTATACTCAAATCATGAAACACAACACCATTTTTGAGGCATTTAAAGGGTCAGTTGAGAAATATCCCGACAATGAGGCTCTGGGCTGGCTTGTTGATGGCACATACCAGACTATAACCTATGCCGAGCTTGAGGAAAAAGTTAAACAACTTGCCGCAGGATTTAATAAGCATGGGCTATCGCAAGGTGACAAGCTTGCCTTTATGGTTCCAAACAGTCCAGAATGGGCGATGATAGATTTGGCATGCGCTCAGTTAGGTATTACCGATGTACCTATCCATACTACCTACGGTCCGGAATATATTACCTATATTACCGAGCACACTGGCGCGCGGTGGCTTATTATTAGCCAAGAATTTTATCAGGCATATCATAAAGATATTCAAGAACTTTCAGTTGAAAAGATTATTGTGGTTGATGCTAGCGAAACTAAGCTTGATGAATGTGATGCCGCAATGCCGCTCAAGGATTTATTTGTTGATGGGGATATTCAAAAGGTGGATGTTAAACAAGATGATATACATACCATTATTTATACTTCAGGCACCACAGGTAAGCCAAAGGGCGTAATGCTTTCGCATCATAATTTATTACGTAATGCCTTAGGTGCTACTGAATACATTCCGGTGAATCCAGATGATAGGTTCTTATCATTTTTGCCACTCTCGCATTCATTGGAGCGTACAGCTGGACATTACACACCTCTTTTAAGTGGTGCCGCAATTTACTACGCCCAAGATAAGCGCACCATGAAAGATGATATCCTCAAGGCGCGACCCACTATCCTCGTTGCCGTGCCACGTGTGTTTGAAAAGGTATATGATGCAGTGCAGGACAAGGCAACGCATGAAAGCGGCCTCAAGCGTTGGCTATTTTATAAAGCCTTGGATTACGGTACCAAAAAGCGCAAAGGAGAGCTTTCTGGATTGTCGCAAACCATATACAATATACTGGATGCATTGGTGCTTAAAAAAATTCGCGCTTCACTTGGCGGCAGAATCAAGTTTACGGTTTCGGGCGGATCCGCGCTCTCTCCCGACATTATGCAGTTTTTTGAAGACATCGGTATTTTGATTGTGGAGGGTTATGGGTTAACCGAAACTTCGCCAGTTGTTGCGACCAACGGCGTAGAAGATTATAGATTTGGCACCGTAGGAAAGCCCATTCCCGGAGTAGAAGTCAAAATCGCGGGTGATGGAGAAATTCTGGTCCGCGGCCATTGCGTTATGCAAGGGTATTATGAGAATGATGAAGCAACCCGAGAAGCTATAAGCAGCGAGGGTTGGTTTGCGACCGGGGATCTTGGTGCCCTAGACAAAGATGGATTTCTCTCAATCACGGGCCGCAAAAAGGAAATGATTGTGCTCTCAACTGGCAAGAACGTCGCGCCCGTACCCATTGAGCAAGAGATGGAGACCAATAGGTTTATTGCACAAGCGCTTGTGTATGGAGATAATCAAAAGCATATCAGTGGTTTGATTGTGCCGGATTTCGATGAATTGCGCCGCTGGGCCGAAGAAAAGGGGATTGAGTTTCATGTTTCCACGATACTGGAGCGCGAAGATGTGCTAAAACTATATGAGCATGAGCTTCATTCCCAGCTGAACCACTTTCCAGAAGTTGAGCAGATCCATAACTTCCGTCTTATAGCCGAGGAGTTTACTCAGGAAAATGATTTACTTACGCCGACGTTGAAGTTAAAGCGGAATAAGATTTTAGAAAAGTATTTATAGCATTTATTTTATAGTTGATTCAAAGTTGGCTGTTTGGTCTGTTTTTTAGTATAATAAAATTATGAAAAAGTATGATTTTGCGTTTATCGTGCATCCAAGAAGCAGGAAAGAACTTGTTCGTTCGTTTCCCCCTTTTTGGTTTGTCCCAAATTTTTTACTCTATTTATTTTCACCACGGATCATTGGAGATATTGTATTAACACACGAGAGACGCCCGCTCCGTGGCGCTCTTGTTGGAATCGTTAATGTGCCTGCTCAGTTTCTTAAGCGGGACGAGAAAATTAAGAAAAAAATTCTTTCTGCAATCAGACTAGCTCAGAACTATGGCGCAAATATAGTTGGTCTTGGATCTTTATCATCTCCCGCAGTTTCAGGTGGTTTAGATATACAAGCAGAATCACTAATAGCAATTACTAATGGCAACGCACTTACTGCGGCAGTGGTTATTCAAGATGTGCAGAGCATTGCAGGCATGCTACAGAAGAAAAACAAAAAGGCGAATGTTGCTATTATCGGGGCTACTGGCTCTATTGGGCAGGCAGTGTCGCATGCCATAGCAGGTCACGTAGATTCGCTTTCTATTATCGCGCGAAAAAAAGAAAGCTTAGATGTGCTTGCGGATACACTAAGAAGCCATAGTCCAGGGCTAATGCTAACTGTTTCGACAACTGTAGCAGATGCTGAAACAGCGAATATCATTGTTGTTGCAACCAGTCATCATGAAACTGTGCTGCATTCCGCGGGTGTAGTAGAAGGCACAGTAGTGTACGATATTACACAACCCTCAAATCTCAAAAAATCTGATTGGATACGCAGAGATGATGTACTGGTCATGCAAGGGGGTCTGGTGCATTTTCCTGGATTGCAGGTGAGTAAAATTACTGGCTTAGATGATGAAGAAAGTTTTGCGTGTTTGGCGGAAACTGCTTTATTGAGTCTTGCACAAAGAACATCTGAAGATTTTAGTGTGGGGCATGTAACGGCCGAGAATATTAAAAAAATAGAAAAACTTGCAAAGCAGCATGGTGTTACTTCGTTGATTAAAAAATGGAACAACGTGTTAGAGTGGGACAACATAATTATGTTTATTGAGAAATATGCTTAAATTCGCATTACCCTTACTTGTTGTTGCGTTTATAAACGTAATATTTGCGGCAATTATTTTTAGCCGCAGGCATAAACGGGTCTACAATGTACTTTTTACGTTGATTGCGATTTCCGTATCTGGTTGGGCATTTTCGTTAGCAATGTTTTATGTGGATGCACAGATAGAAAGCATACGACTATGGACAAGTTTTATCTATTTTTTTGCATCGCTCATTGCAACATTTTTTCTCCCTTTTTCAATCATCTTCCATGGAAAAAAGACTCTTCAGTGGTGGGCGTACATAGTGCTTTGGGCACCAAGTGCTGTTGTGGCGCTCCTGCTTTTTTTTACTAATGCAATCATCGACACCGTTGTTGTTTCTCCTCAACGAATCATTATATTCGGAAAATGGTCTTTGATTTTTGTCGTGCATTTTGTTGCATATATGACGGTTTCGTTTTACATACTCTTTAAAAAATATCGGCAATTATCTGGTATTCCAAAAATGCAAATTGCCTATGTGATTTATGGGACTGCAGTTACTTCGATACTTGCGAGTATAACTAATTTATTTTCTCCGTTGTCGGGTGATTTCTCGTACTTTTTTGTTGGCCCTATTTTTACACTGGTTATGGTTGGTTCGTTTATGTATGCGATTATCCAATACCAGTTAATGAATATTCGTCTTGTGGTAAGCAGAATCGTGCAGTATGCTTTTTCCTTTGTGACATCATTACTAATCATTCAAGCAACGTTGTATCTATTTGGAGCATTCGAGCGAAATCTACTGCATCCACGCGCTTGGCTTGTGGGCGCCTTGCTTGCCGTGCTCGTGATTCTTCTACATGATCTCTTTAGTAGATTTTTTATAAAAGTTACGGACAATATTTTTTTTCGAGGACAGCCTGATTATCAGAAATTTTTAGAAGAAATCGGGCATAGTATCGCGGAGGAAGTGAGTCAGGATGGATTAATAAATTCAGCCTCAACTATGTTGCGCGACCAGCTTAAGGTGGAGCATGCGCATATTTGGGTTTTAAATGAGAGTCGAGGTGTTTTTGAGGTTCGCAACAACAACGAGTTGTCCATTAATCTTGCATCGCCGTTGGTAAAATTTCTTGAACAAAGTCGCAGTACGCTAGTAACAGAAGAGTTGGATCTTGTTCAAGGTGATACATCTACGCAAGAAGAATCTGTTCGTTTGGGTGGGTTGGTTGCTGAATTGCACCAATACAACATCGCGCTTGCGCGCAGGGTGATGTTGGGCGGCAAGCTTATGGCTATCAGCACATTGGGGCCAAAACTTTCCAAAGATGTATTTGACCGCGAAGTGGTTGAGCTTTTTGATGTCGTAGCTCCACAAATTGCAACTGCCCTTGCCCGCACCAAACTCTACGATGAGGCCCAGCAGTTCAACATCAAGCTCAAGAGCGAGATAGAGAAAGCAACCAGCGAACTGCAAGTTGCGAACAAACATCTTCAGCAGTTGGACCAGTCCAAGTCCGAATTTTTATCCATTGCCGCACACCAATTACGGACTCCGTTAACCGGCATCAAAGGCTATGTATCCATGTTTTTGGAGGGGGATTTTGGTGCGATAACTCAGGAACAACGTGAACAGCTGGAGCGCGTGTTTCGTTCTTCGGATAGGCTGACGCGCTTGATTGATGTGTTTTTGGATGTGTCGCGCATTGAAACCGGGCGGCTTGAGCTTACCAAATCTCCGGTAAAACTGGAGGAAATTATAGATGAGGTGGTAGGTGATTTACAGAACCAGGCAAAAGCAAAAAAGCTTGAGCTAACTGTGCAAAAACCAGATGAGCCATTGCCGGAAATACTTATTGATCGTGATAAAATTCATGATGTGATGATGAATTTAGTTGATAACGCCATTAAGTACACTCCAAAAGGATGGATCAATGTGCGGCTTTCGCGTTCTAAATCATTCATTACGTTTGAGGTGCGTGATTCAGGCATTGGCATTGATCCAATCGAAATGGACAGGTTGTTCCAGAAGTTCACGCGCGCTGAGGCAGTAACCCGGATCCACACCGGCGGTTCGGGCTTGGGGCTTTTTATCGCCAAAAAAATTATAGAAGCGCATGCTGGTCGCATTTGGACAGAATCAGAGGGCGAGGGAAAAGGCGCTCTGTTCACCTTTACGCTTCCTATTGATGTAAAAGGGGATCATGCGTAGATTATTTTGCAATAGGTCTTATGTTTTCACCCCCCCCGTTGACATTTAAGCCCCCATACTTGATCTATATTGCGTGGTATGTTATTATATAAAAATAATTGCGTTCTTTTAATTTTAATTTCGGCGGAAAGGAGGTTGAAAAGCCGAATTTATGCACCATACCAATAGAGGTTGCGTTTTTTTGTATAATCACGACATCAACAAAAAGGAAAAAGAAAATACTGTGCTTTCGCAGTGCATATGAGCGTCTGATGTCCATCCATCCCGTGCTGGGCATCCTGGCGTCGTGGGATCTCACTCGAGTGAAGCGCTATCTCGAGGCCACTGAAGGTTTTGCGATGGAGCATCTTGATGCGATGGAGCGTGAGTACAAGCGCTTCCACGCCTTGGTCGTCCTCAACCAGGGTGATCGTCCGGTACCAATCACCCTCCATGTGGATCCGATGTGGCATGCCCACATCCTGTTCACCGCTGACTACCGCTGTTTCTGCGAGGCGGTACATGGTTTGTACCTGAACCATAATCCAACCGTCACAGATCTGGAGCGGGAGCATTTGCGGCCCGCATACATCGCCAACACGCTGGCGGATTACGACATGTACTTCGGACTGCCGCCCGTTGAGTTTTGGGGGGCGACGGAAGAGGCGATCTGCCTCTCGGATCGAGTTCCTGTAGTATGCGTTCAGGATCGCATGCCTGTCGTGTGCGTTCAGGATCGGATCGCGGTCGACGAGCACTCTCTGCTCTCGTGTCGCCGCTGATAGTCTGTGTTGCACCCAGACGGTTAGTTTTCGGGCTGAGACACCCGGGAGCATAGTATGGTCGGTTCAGTCAGGTATGTTTCCTGCCTGAACCGGCTATTTTTTTAATCTCTATTCGGGTTAATTCCCCACAGCTTACTGCGAGCAAGTTTATTAAATTTTTTAACGCGCCACTAGTGATATTTTATACATAAAAAATTACTTATGCTGAATTCAGTTATAACGATTCGTCGTATCAGGAGAAGTAAGTTAGAAAAATTTAAGGCTTGGCTGTCATTAATTAACAATGATTTGCAGTCTAGTGCGATAGATACACTAAAGAGCGAAAATTGTGCCTTTGAATTTTTTCATATTGTAAAAATTAAACAAAATTATTATGCCGTGGGTTACATGTGTTTTTTAAACGGGGGTCGTAGAAAAAATACATCAGCAAGAATAAAAGCTATAGATGTAAATCATAAAAAAATGATACGCGAATGTCTTTATGCAAAAAAAGAGGATATATATTTTGGGTATGAATTGTCTAATTTTTTACCTATTGAGAAATAGGTTGGCGTTTGTCTATGTATGAGCACGCCTATCTTGACCACGCCGCAACAACACCCCAG
>MOEI01000013.1:13656-62095 GCA_001889965.1 bacterium CG10_46_32 | reverse complement strand
TGGGCATGTTCCGATCTTTAATTATTGATTATTGGGAAGGCAAGCACACTGAACTCAACACCGACATAGCTACCATCGATCGGAACATTGAGAAGGTCGAGGAGGAAAAAGTACGAGTCGTTGAACTCACCAAGCAAAATGTTTTTGACAGCGAGACTGCTAAAGAGGAGCTGAATCGGATCAAAGAAAAAGTAACCCTGCTTCGGTTAAGCAGAAACGAATTACAGATCGAGGAGTTTGATGTGGAGGCGAGCGTCAACTACTGCCTGTACTTTATGGTCAATGTTTACAAGCTTTGGTACGAGGTAAAACTGACCGACAAAATCAAGTTTCAAGAGATGATTTTTCCAGAAGGCGTTTTATACGACTATTCGGCATTTGGAACCACAAAAACAGCCCATATTTACACGCTTAAACAGCTAATTGATACTCCAAATTCTACTATGGTGCCGCTACGGAGAATCGAACTCCGATTACCAGGATGAAAACCTGGCGTCCTAACCATTAGACGATAGCGGCTCTCGTCGTAGTCGGACTGCAGCCTTCGCATCCGAGTGAGCTCGGCTGCTTCGGCTTTCGTCCGCCTACTTCTCTCAAACTTTCTGTTAACCTCGGCTGAGCCTCGGCCCAACAGAAAGTTTGTAAAATATCAACAAGAACACAGCGAGTATACAAAGTTTTGGGCTGGAGGTCAAATGGTGGTTGTTGTGTATGAATATTTTTAGTATACTATGGGTATTAGATACTAACCGTGTTGTCTTATGGTAGGCTTTTTCAATAAATTGACTGGAATCAAAGAAGACGAAGAGGAGGAAGTTTCCCAGGACCGCGGCGAAGCAGGAAATGTGGCTGTTTCCGGCGACGCTGTTGCGCCTACAGAAAAAGGAAAAGAGAAAGATTGGCTTGATGAAAATTATGAGGGCCAGCTTTCGGTTGATGTGTATGGTACCGATAACGAGGTAGTGGTTGTTTCGACTATCGCCGGTGTGACACCTGAGAATATTGATATTTCCATCAACAACGACATGCTTACGATACGTGGAGAGCGCAGCCAAGAAAAAGAAGAAACAGTTTCGGATTACTACTACCAGGAATGCTACTGGGGAGGATTTTCCCGATCAATTATTTTGCCTGTAGAAGTTGACGCAGACAACGTTGCCGCAAGCCTCAAGAATGGTGTGCTTACTGTTCGTTTGCCACGGGCGCGCAAGACAAAGAGTATCTCGGTTCGCGTTAAAGAGGAATAATCTATGCAGGCAAAAGTTGTGCACGATGGCAGTGGATCGCGAGTAGTGCTGCAAAGCGGCGAATCATTTTTTGTAGATACTCATTCACTTCCATCATCGCTTGTAAAAGGAGGTGATTGCCAGCTTGTTTTTGTTCCCGCCGGAGAAGCAGTTCCAGAAACTCAAGCACGTGATTTATTAAATGCATTATTGCAGAACGTTTAAATAATGTTTTGCTGTTTTTTGGCTCCGTAACATATGATGGGTGCAATACAAAAATATCTGTGGCGCAATTGGTGGGAGCGGCTCGCGGTCGTGCTCATTGTGGTATGCGCAATTGCCGCGGCAGCTTCATCGGGCTATGCGGCTGTGTACCAAGATCGGGTGTATCCCGGCGTTTTTGTGGGTTCCTATGCCACGGGCGGGTTAACTGGCGATGAGGTTCGGCAACGCGTTGCCGCAGCAAGCGACACCTTAGACCAATCTGGTTTGATATTTGTGTTCCGCGATCGCAAAGTGACCGTTCCAACGGTGGTGGCAACCACGGACGATCCAGACCTTTCCTATGATTTAATCAATTACGATATTGACGCAACAGTTCTGAGTGCGCTTCTGTATGGAAGAACTGGTTCCATTCTGCAACAATGGAAAGAGCGAGTGTGGGGATTAATTGGGCGCGCGGTAATTGTGCCGGAGTACACGTGGCGGAAGGATGCAGTGCAAGAATTACTCTATAAAAATTTTGCAAGCCTTGAGCAACCAGCCATATCTACTGAACTGGTGATTACCAATGGTGTTGCATCTGTTACGCAGGATCAAGAAGGTATTATTTTTGATTACGAACGCGCGTTTAACGAAGCGCAATCGCAGCTTGATGGGCTGGTGTTTTCTCCGGTTATGTTAAAGCTCAAAAAAGATATACCTATTTTAACAAAGGAGCAGGCTGAGCCGCTTGTGCCAGCTGTACAGCGTGCGTTGTTTAGCGTTGGAGTTTCTGTTACGTATGAAGATGAATCATGGTTTTGGCCCGCATCTACCATTAACAGCCTTATTGAGATTCGTGCCGAAGAGAGTGGAAGTATTAAACTTGGGTTTTCAAAATCACATTTGCTAGAGCAGCTTGAACCTATTGTAACGCAACTCACTCGTGAGCCACAGGAGCCTCGGTTTGCGGTTTCAAGTGGAAAAGTAGTTGAGTTTAAGTCACCTGCGCAAGGCCAGTACGTACTGATTGAAGATACGTGGAAGCTCTGGGAGCAACAATTACTTTTAGAGCGCGCAACCGAGCTTGAGCCGGTGGTTGAAATTATTGATCCAAAGCAGGAGATCGCGGATTTGAATGACCTTGGTATTGCCGAGCTTTTAGGGGTGGGAACATCAAGTTTTGCCCGATCTCCTGCAAACCGTAGGCACAATATTAAAGTTGGCGCAGATGCAGTAAACGGCACATTGATTCCGCCTGGAGAGGAATTCTCATTACTCAAAACACTGGGCAAGATTGATAAAGCTGCCGGGTATTTGCCGGAGCTGGTGATTAAAGGGAATCAGACTGTGCCCGAGTACGGGGGCGGATTATGCCAGATCGGTACCACCACGTTCCGCGGGACATTGGCGGCTGGATTGCCGGTAACTGCGCGCCAAAATCATTCGTATTCGGTTTCATACTATTATGATGACCAAGGGCGGCCAGGAACTGATGCAACTATTTATGATCCTGCGCCAGATTACCGTTTTAAGAACGATACTGCAAACTATGTATTGATTAGCACCCGTATTGAGGGGGATGAATTATTTTTTGAATACTGGGGAACCAAAGACGGCCGTACTGTTACTCAGTCTGAAACGCGTCTCTGGGATCGCGTGTCTCCGCCGCCCACGAGGTATATTGAGACATTGGATTTGCCAGTCGGAAAAACCAAGTGTACAGAAACTCCGCATGCGGGAGTGAAAGCCGCGTTTGACTACGCTATTACCTATGCGGATGGTACCAAAAATGAGACCACCTTTACGAGCCAGTATCGTCCGTGGCAGGAAGTATGCTTGATCGGCGTTGAAACGCTTTCCAAGGAGGTGGATGCGGTCGGTCTTAATTTAGAAGATGCGGATCTATCTACGAGCACGGTTCAGTAAAACAAAAACCACTTAACACTGCAGTCAAGAAGATAATTTCTAAGAGAATAGCAGCGTGAGCCGTTATTCCTTATGAAGACTATCCCCATGCTTGTCGTGACTGCAGTGTTAAGTGGTTTGTTACATGAGTCGTTTTTGGGATTTTTGATTTTTTGGGGCAAGAGAACATTCTAGCATAGCTTACTCCTGTTGTCAAGGAGTACATTTCTTGCGCCAAAAGAACGTTTCTGTTAAGCTAATTTCCTATTAGTAGCAGACAACTATATGATGACCATCAACCAAATTTATAATCTGGCTGTAAGCGAGGGTATTGCCAAGGATTTGCGCGGTGCTTCCCGTGTGCGTGAGCTTCTTAAGCATGTAAAAGGAAAGTACGAAAAACTTTCAGACGCACAAAAAGCAGAGTTCGACCAAGAGAGTCTTACGAATCCATACTCAGACACACGCGTGTTCCATGGCGATGGCGCCCTTCACGTAAAAAAAGTAATGGTTGGAGTTGATATTGATACCGGCGAAGTAATGCTTGCAAACGAACTGAATCGTCGCAATCCAGAACATCCTATTGATTTGATTATCGCACACCATCCGGTTTCGGGCGGTTTAGCTGGCTTGCACGAGGTGATGGATATGCAGATTGAGAATTACGCGCACTACGGCGTGCCAATCAATGTTGCGGACAAGATTATGCGTCCGCGCATTGGGCAGATTGAGCGCGCTATTTCTCCGTCAAACCATGGCCAGTCCGTTGATAGCGCCAAGCTTTTGGATATGCCGATTATGTGCATCCACACCCCAACCGACAACCACGTGGCAAACTATCTCTACAAGGAAATCAAGAAACGGGAAAAAGAATTAGAGCGCGTGAGTGATGTGATGGCGTTTTTGAAAACCATTCCGGAGTACGCCGAAGCTGCCAAACAGAAAGCAGGACCCAAGATTTTTGTGGGTTCTCCGGATAGTTTTGCGGGCAAGATCGCGGTCACGGAAATCACCGGCGGAACCGACGGCGCCAAAGAGATTTACGAGAAATTGTCACAAGCGGGCGTGGGCACCATCATTTCCATGCACCAGCGTGAGGAGTGGAAAGATGAGGCGCAAAAGCACCACATCAACGTGGTTGTTGCTGGGCACATGTCGTCCGACTCGCTCGGATTAAATCTGTTCTTGGATAACCTCGAGAAGAAGGGGATTGAGATTGTGCCATGCTCCGGACTCATTCGCGTGTCGCGCATTAAAAAGTCAACTGCCAAAGCATCAGTAACGCCTCGGGTGCGTGCAAAAGTAAAGCCGCGCAAACGGTAACATGTTTAAAAAAGAGCGGTTTGTAGCCGCTCTTTTTTAGCGCTTTTATTTATGGTAAGCTAATGTACTATGGAAGAAGAGCGCATTATAGCATCAGAAGTCAGTGATCCGGAAGATGTAGCGCTTGACGTGACGTTGCGTCCAAAGCGCTTAGTCGAATACATTGGCCAGACTCGGGTTAAGCAGAACCTTGAGATTTTTATGGCTGCCGCAAAAAAACGCAATGAGCCTCTTGAACACGTGCTGTTGTATGGCCCCCCAGGTTTAGGAAAGACAACGCTCGCCGGAGTCATCGCAAACGAAATGGGGGTCAACATCAAAGTCACAAGCGGTCCGGCAATCGAGCGGGCAGGGGATGTTGCCGCGATCCTCACGAACCTTGAAGAGGGTGATATTCTTTTTATCGATGAAATCCACCGCCTACAGAAAACCGTAGAAGAGGTTTTGTATCCTGCCATGGAAGATTACTCGTTGGATTTGATTGTTGGCAAAGGTCCTTCTGCTCGCGTGCTTAAATTAGATTTGCCGCGCTTCACGTTGATCGGCGCAACTACCCGCATTAGTCTTTTGTCATCTCCGTTGCGTGATAGGTTTGGGGCGATCTACCCATTGAGCTTTTATGAAGAAGATGAAATCAGTAATATCATTGCTCGGAGTTCACGAATTCTTTCGATCCAAGTTGAAAACAGGGCGAACACAATTATTGCTCAACGTTCGCGTCGCACGCCGCGCATTGCAAACCGGCTTTTAAAACGCGTGCGTGATTATGCGGATGTAAAAGCAGACGGCACTGTCACCGAAGATGTGGCACACGCAGCGCTTGATATGCTTGAGGTGGATGCATTGGGGCTTGATATGGTAGACCGCAAAATTCTCATTGCGATTATTGAAAAGTTTGGCGGCGGTCCGGTTGGTTTAGGAACGCTTGCTGCATCAACAAGCGAAGAAGAAGCAACCATCGAAGACATCTACGAACCATACCTTATGCAGCTTGGATTTTTGGAACGCACGCCGCGTGGCAGAATGACCACGGACCGGGCGCACGAGCATTTAGGAATCTCATTGGATTCGCCATCTAACTTATTTGAGTCCTAAGTTGATTGTATTTTTTGTTCGCAAACACAGGCCTTGATTTTTTTGATTAGATGTGCTATACTTAGATTAGTAAGGTTTCCCAGACAGGCACCGAAAAGATTCGGTGTCTTTTTACGTTTATAGCCCGCATTCACCCTAAAAATTCTTTCGAATTTTAAAGGGATCTGAATAGGGGGGCTCTAAACGTAATCATGATACTTACTAAACGACAACATAACCGTCTTAAGAAGTGCCTGAGCGTAGCTGTATTTGCTTTGCTTTTTGAGCTTGGCATGCCTTCTATTTCTTTAGCTGCATACGAAAACTACGCAGCAATTACCAATGGTCAGGAAAAACCCTATCGCTATGGCGTATTAGGAGCTCAGCCATCTGTTGATTCGTATGAAATGGTTTTATCTCGCGAAGAAAGACTGAGTGATGCATCTGTGTTTGCAGAGGGTCAGCCTGCAACATTGCCCTTAGAAGGAGAACCAACAGTTGTTGCAGAACATTGGATTACCGTAACCGCATATTCATCCGAACCTCGCCAGACTGATTCAACCCCTTTTACAACCGCATGGATTACGCCAGTGCGTGACGGAGTTGTTGCGTTGAACTTTTTGCCAAAAGGCAGCGTGGTTCGATTTCCCGATTTGTATGGTGATAAAATTTTTGTGGTAGAGGATCGAATGAATGTACGATATACGTATCGGGCAGATATTTGGATGACAACGCGCGAAGAAGCGAAGCAGTTTGGTATTCAGTATGTGCGCATGGAAGAATTGGGTGCACGCATGCCCAGGGATTACGTACTAACCCACTACGAAGCCGCATTTCCTGGGATGAAATGATGAACATATAGTGTGTACACAAAAACCGACTACTACGTAGTCGGTTTTTGTTTGGAGGCCACGAGCGGAATTGAACCGCTGTAAAGGGTTTTGCAGACCCTTGCCTAACCACTCGGCCACGTGGCCTCGTCGTAAACGGACTCAAGCCTCCACATGCTCGCTGCGCGAGCCTGTTTCGGCTTCCGTCCGTTTACTCCTCTCAATTTTTTTCTTAACCTTCCTTCCCGCCGACATGGCGGGTCGGTCGGCCCAAGAAAAAAATTGTAAGAATATTTTTTTATATGTACATACAGACTATATGCTATTTAGTAAAAAAAATCCAGTCATAACAAAATACCCCGCCGATTGGGCGGGATATTTTGTCTGGGAATCGTTACTTTGAAGGTATCGGCATTTTTACCTGATAGTCTCCACAGCACTGTATTCCACAAGATACAAGGTATTTAACCCTGTGTGTTGGCTCCTCAAGCTTGGAAATGAAAAGTATTTTTATTTCACTCGCCTTACGTCGCCAATAAAAAAGAAAGAACAAATCTTTTTGCGCGAGCGGCGAATAAATATATAGTATTCACCCTATTGCGCGAAAAGACCCAAGAAAGTATATCATGGAAAAATATGCGGGTCAATTAGTTTTTGTTTTGCTCTGTAGATAGCCGTGCAAGGAGAACGGTATGTTTAAGCAGCATGGCAACAGTCATGGGCCCAACACCTCCAGGAACCGGGGAAATCCACGAAGCAGTATTCCAACAAGACAGATCAACGTCGCCGGTAATTTTTCCGGAGACATCCTTGGTGCCAACATCGATAATAATTGCGCCTTCGCGTATCATATCTTGGGTGAGCCAGTGCGGTTTACCGACTGCGGTAATGATAATATCCGCAGTATGCACTTTTTCTAAAAGTTCGGGCGCATCTGGATGCACCAAAGTTGATGTTATTTCAAATGGCTCTAAGGCATGCTCTAATGTTTTGGTGAATTCTTCGCTTTTTGCTACAATCACCGCTTGTTTACCGGGGAGTGGTTCGTTGGTTGCGGCAATCAGCTGGATGATGCCCATTACCAGCCCAGGCGCGAATAGTGATGAATCCGCAAGAAATGCTTTGATATTTTCCGGATGAAATCCATCCACGTCTTTTTTGGGGTCCATGGCCGCAATAATTTTGTCCTCATCAAGATGGTTAGGTAAAGGAAGCTGGATCAGTATTGCATGCACTTCTTTATCCTTATTGAGCCAGTCGATAGTTTGTAGTACTTCTTCTTCGGTTACCGCTTCGTTTAGCCTATAGACATGGATAACAATGCCAACGTTGAGTGCGGCTTTTTGTTTGATGCTCACATACCGCTCGCTTGCCGGATCATTTCCAATCAAAACAACAGCCAAGCCCGGGATAAGCTTGAGTTTTTTGATTTGGTCCGTAACTTCGACTTGGATTTGATTTCCAAGCTCTTTGCCTGAGATTGTGTTAGTCTCCTGGTGTTGCATAGGTCCATTTACTGAATAGAGGCCCAGCCTTCGTAGAGCGGATGCGCGGATGTTACGTCTGCCACGCGCTGGCGCACTCCCTGGAGCACATCTTTTTGGTTTGGGTTATGTAGAACATGCGCAATCATTTCTCCAATTTGTGCGAGTTCGTCTTCTGAAAAATTGCGCGTGGTAAGCGCGGCCGTGCCAATTCTTAATCCTGATGGGTCCATTGGTTTGCGGGGATCATACGGAATCATATTTTTGTTGGTATAGATTCCTACGGAATCCAGCACTGTCTCTGCTTCTTTGCCGCTTACGTTGGTTTTGGTTATATCAAGCAATACTAAGTGATTGTCGGTTCCGCCTGATACGAGGTCAATGCCGTTGTTGATAAGGGATTCTGCAAGCGCTTTTGCGTTTTTAATAATTTGGTGCGCGTACGTGCTGAACGCAGGCTGCAGCGCTTCTTTAAAGGCTACCGCCTTTCCCGCAATCACATGGTCCAAAGGCCCGCCTTGCATAAACGGGAACACTGCGAAGTCAATTTTTTGCGCGAGGTTCTTTTTTCCGTCCGGATCGAGGCGGTCTTCTGTTTTGGAAAAGATGGCAGCTCCGCGCGGTCCGCGTAACGTTTTGTGCGTAGTAGTAGTGACCACGTCCGCATACGGAAACGGAGAAGGGTATGCGTGTCCTGCAACCAGTCCTGCGAAGTGCGCCATATCAACCATCAAATACGCTCCAACGTCGTCTGCGATTTTTTTGAATGCGGCAAAGTCTAAAATTCTTGAGTAGGCAGTATAGCCAGCCAGCAGGATTTTCGGTTTTTCCTTGAGCGCGATGGAGCGCACTTCGTCCATGTCAATCAAGTGCGTGTCGCGCCGCACGCCGTAGGGGATGATGGTAAAAAGCTTGCCCGAGAAGTTCACTGGCGAGCCGTGCGTTAAGTGTCCGCCCATGGCCAGATCCATTGCCATGATTTTGTCGCCGGGTTCTGCTAAGGCAAAGTAGGCTGCCATGTTTGCTTGGCTTCCTGCGTGCGGCTGCACGTTGGCGTGTTCCGCGCCAAAAAGTTCGCATCCTCGGTCGCGCGCTAAATTTTCTATGATATCAATACATTCGTTGCCACCATAGTAGCGCTTGCCGGGGTACCCCTCGGAGTACTTGTTGGTAAGTGGGCTTCCCACGGCTTCGAGTACGCTGCGGGATACCAAGTTTTCCGAAGCAATCATTTCCAACCCTTCGCGTTGGCGCCTTACTTCGTTTTCAATCTGTTCTGCCACTTCCGGGTCAAATTGTTTAAGATGTGATGACATGGGGGTAGATTATTCAATAAAAGGGAAGCGTGATTATAGTAGTTATAACATAGAATAGAGATGAAAAACCATGATTCCTATCCGTCTTTTTATCATACCGCGCCTGCCGCGTTTGTCAAAAAAAAGAGGGGCAGTTAGGAATGTTTCCGAACTGCCCCTTGTAGCTCTTATCGTTCTGCCTGTGCGGTGAGTTGTCTGGCATGCGTAAGTAGGCCGGACCATGGCTGGAGGAACTGTCGTACACTATGTGCATCTGCAACACCGAGTACGAGCGCCCGGCGCCTGACCATGCGGTCGTTGGTGCGAACAGTCAAAGGAATGAAGTGTGCCTTAGGAATTCCGTCTGCACCAAGTGTTGGGCGCAAGAATTCCTGCACTGTACGTGGCCGCTCCAGCATACGGCCACGTAATCGTTCGTGGCTGATGAGGAGTAGTTCTTCGGGACCGCCACCTAAAGAGAGTGCAATGCCGCCGTCCAGAGCAACCTGGTGTGCAGGTTCGCTACTTTGTTCATTTTCGTTGGTGTCGTTGGCGAAAAGGATGATTGAGCCGCGTGGAAATACGTGATACTCAGTCGCTGCGGCTGCAAGCGCATGAGAAAACAAGTGTAGTCCGCGGTGCAAGTTGTGCTGAATACTATAGGACGCGTCAGGTGGATACATAAGTAGTTCAGCAAGCTCCGCAAAAACTTGATGGAGTGTTTTTCCATCTTGTTGTTGCCCGCGTACAATCTGTTCTGCGATGGCGAGGATACAGACGCGAAGGATGACGCTAGAATCTGTCTGCCAGACGTTTATCTCGCACGACTCCACCCCGAGACCTTCAAGGTCTACTAGGTTGAGCGTGCTTCTTTCACGACGTCTAATTGCCGCGGTTTCATCTGGCCCGCTTCCGAGTTGGTAGCGCATTCTGCTGAATTCGTCGGCAACCCCTTCGTTGTGCTGGCGCGTTGCCACGCGGATGCAGTAGACCCAGTCGTGCGGCCACAGGCTTGTGTGGTGCGCGATGAGTTCCTCTACTGGTGGTAGGCTTGGTATTCGTTGGCACATGAGTGCATAGTTTTTTGCACTTTTTGTTTCGCAGTCCTCAATCACGCCATGCTCGCCCCAGCAGACATTTTTGGCGAATAGGGCTGCCATGCCCATATCAATCACATCTTCGATCTTGAAGTGGGAGAGGTCCGAGTACTGTTGGCGCAGGCCGCCATGTCCTCGAATTTTGTTAGACCTAAACACTATCTCCACAACCACAATAACGAAGTCAATCGCGAATCGCGCCTGTGGCTGGGTTGGTGGATCAATGCCTTGGTAGGCTTCGATAATGCTGAAGTCTCCATTCAATCCTGCTCTAATGATTGCTTCGAACACGCGTCGCAGGTATCCCACGTTTTCACGATACCGGATGAGTTTGCGCGCGATTTCTGGATCTATGCGGTCTACTTGAATGGCTTCTTCTAGCGTGTTGGCTGTTCCTTCTATTCTGCGCTCAAGCGCAATGTAGAGATGATGTACGGCCACGAGTTCATCGGCACTGTCGCGCGCCGCTTCGGCCGCTGCCTTTGGCGGCATTTTCTCGATGGGCTTTTCTTGTTCGGGTTGTTTACCTGCGTGTTCGCGGAATATAGCAGCACACTCGTCGGGAGTAGTTTCTGGAAATACTACTACCGGGAACACCTTGACTTTCCAATGTTCTGCGCACTGCAGTACGTTGTTTTCGGTGAGTGGTTTGTCTGCTTCGATGGCAACGGCTTGTTTGTCGGATTCCTTTTTGATCACTGCAGTGGTAAAGACCTGCCATCTTTGTTGCAAGTACGCTCTGACTTTTTTGTCGGAGGCAGTGCCGCAGTATGCGACATGCATCTTGTTGTTTCCGTCAATATCAGTGAGTGAATGCTCATTTTCGAGCTCTGGCCTAATCCATTTTTTTGCCATGGCATCCTTCTTTTTTTTGTGTTTCGTTCAATTGTTAAAGTAACGAGTTATTGAATCGTTTGTATCATATTTAAATCATTTTGTCACTGTTTTTGGTTGCATGCAGGCTTCTAAAATGATACCATAATTCCATATGAAACCACTTTATATCTTCTCTCTGGCGGCCGTATGTATGCTCGCGTTCGCCTCTAGTTTATTTGCCCAGGATGATGCCGGTTCCATGCCTCTGGAGCCGGTAAAAGACTATTTTTCATTCACCGGCGAAGTGCATGTGCCTGCAACGGGCGCGCGGGATGTCATTGCCGCAGGCCCGGTGGTAGTGATTGATAATCCAGTACGCCACGATGTGATTGCCGCGGGCGGAACCGTAACCGTTCAGTCTGACGTGGCTGGAGATGTGCGGCTGGCAGGAAGCAGAGTTGTTATTGATGCGAACATCGGCGGCAATGTGGCTATTATGGCACAGACTGTCGAAATTATGCCCGGCAGTTCCATTAGTGGATCAGTACGCATACACGCGCAAGAAGTGATTATGGACGGCGCTATTAATGGAGACGCGGATATTACTGCGCGTACATTTACGCAGAACGGCGCTATCGGTGGCGATCTAAAGCATACGCAGATTTCAACATCAGTTCAAAAGTCTCCGATGGCATGGTTTTTTAGGATCGTGGGCCTGTTCGGGATGCTGGTGGTCGGATTAGTGCTGGTGAATATTGTTCCAACATCTTTGCGCACGGCTGTGCATGAATCAATAAAAAATCCGACCAAGGATTTGCTGTGGGGTTTGGTCGCGCTTATTGCGGTTCCTGTTGTGGCGGTTGTGCTCATGTTTACGGTTATCGGCCTGCCACTCGGCATATTGCTCGGTGTGGGGTATGTAGTTGCCCTCTACCTCGCCAAAATTTTAGTGGGGATTGTTTTGGGAACGTATTTATTTGGTGCTATCCGCGGCCGTGAGCAAGCGCAAAAAGCATCACTCCTTGGCAGTATGGCGCTGGGCGTATGTGTGCTCTGGCTTATTACCGGCATTCCTTGGATTGGAGGGTTGCTGGCGTTTGTTGCGGTAGTTTGGGGATTGGGCATGCTGGTGAATTTTAAGGTTCGGGTGTTTAAGAAATTTGAATCGTAAGGTACTATGGAGATTAATCCGAAAATTTTTAAGGCGTACGATATCCGTGGAGTGTACCCAAATGAAGTGAATGAGGAGGTCGCTGAGTACGTGGGGCGGGCATTTGCGGAATTTAGCAAATCAAAACAAATTATTGTTGGCCGTGATGGCCGCATATCTGGCCCATCTCTTCATGATGCCCTTATTGCGGGTCTTATAAAACAAGGCGTGGATGTTTTGGATATTGGTCAGGTTTCAACCGATATGTTCTACTTTGCTTGTGGAGACAAAGGATTGCCTGGTATTAATATAACTGCGTCCCATAACCCAGCAGAGTACAATGGATTCAAGATGGTAAAAAAGATGCCGGACTTGGTGAGTGGAGAAGCATTCCGTGATGCCATACAATCCATGGATATTTTTGAGGCTAATGGTGCAGGCAAGGTACACGAGTGCAATTTTATAGATGAGTACCGGAAAAAAGTTTTGTCGCTTGCGGATACAAGCAAGATTCCAGAAGGATTTACTGTGGTGGTTGATCCCGCAAATGGCATGGGCGGAGTGGCGTACGATATTGTGTACAAGGATATTCCAGTTACAACCGTTAAGTTATTTTTCGAGCCGGACGGCACATTCCCAAACCATGGTGGAGATCCCATGAAAAAGGAGAACCGACATGATTTGGAAGCAAAGGTTAAGGAGGTTGGGGCGGACCTTGGATTTGCATTTGATACGGATGCTGACCGATTTTTTGTAGTTGATAGTACCGGCGCGTACGTGCCAAGCGACTATCTTGGTGCATTGTTAGCGCGGTATCTTATCGAAAAACAAGGGGGCGGAATTATTGTGCAAGATGCGCTTATCGGTTGGGCCATGCGTGATTTTGTGCAGCAGGCAGGCGGAACGGTCGTGCAATCGCGCGTGGGACATGTGTTTATTAAAAAAGAAATGGAACAGCAAGGTGCATTGTTTGGTGTGGAAAAGAGCGGGCACTATTATCTTCCAGATTTTTATTTTGCGGAAACCGCGGTTGGCATGTCGCTGATGCTTTTAGAGATGCTCGGGCATTACGGCAAAACACTGGATGAGTTGGTGGCGCCTTTGCGTGCAAAATACCATATGATTGAACAGATCAATGCTGAGGTTGAAAATCCAGATGCAGTGCTCGCTGCTGTCCGCGAGAAATACCAAGCAACGTGCGAGATTTTGGCATTGGACGGGATTTCTGTGAATACAGAGACCTGGCACGCGAACGTGCGAAAATCAAATACCGAACCAGTGGTTCGGCTGAATGTGGAAGCGATTGATAGTGGATTAATGGAAGAGAAACGGGATGAGCTGCTCGCGTTGATGGTTTCGTCATCTTGAGCGGAGCGTACTCGCGGAGTCGAAAGATCTAAATCGGTATTCGCGTTAGACCCTTCGACTCCAGCCTGCCCTGAGCGTAGTCGAATGGGCTCAGGGTGACGATATGTTATCGCACCCCTATTTTTTTCCGCACTTCTTCCATAGTATCGCGGGCGATTTTTTGCGCAGTCTTGGCGCCTTCAATCAAAATTTCTCCCACGCGTTCGCGCTCTTTTTCCAGTTCAGCTCTGCGCTCGCGGATGGGGGAGAGGTGTGAAATAATGGTGTTCGCCACTACGTCTTTCAGTTCACTGTATTGGAGTGAACCTTTCTTATGTTGGGCCTTTAATTCTTTTACTAAAGCCTCGCCGCCCAAAGCCTCTAGAATTGCAAATAGGTTTTCCACGCCCGGAGATGTATCGCCGTGGCTCGTTGCGGTAACCGCGGAGCGGACTTTCTTTTTTATCACCTCATCGGAATCCGCAAGTGCTATGTAGTGCTTTTCGCCGAGTGACTTACTCATTTTTTTGGCTGGGTCAGCCAAGGACATCACACGCGCTTGTTCGGTCAACAGCGGTTTTGGCTCGGGGAACAGCTTGCCGAATGTTTTGTTGAATTTTTTAGCAATCACACGCATTAATTCCACATGCTGAACCTGATCTTCGCCGACTGGAATTAAATTCGCTTTGTAGAGCAAAACATCCGCGGCCTGCAAAACAGGATAAGTGAACAATCCGGCATTAATGTTTTCTTTATGTTGTTTTGATTTATCCTTATACTGTGTCATGCGTTCCAGCTCGGCAATGGGAGTGAGGGTATTAAAAATCCAACCAAGCTCCGTGTGTTCCGGCACTTGTGACTGCACAAACAAGGTTGACTTGGATGGATCAATGCCGCAGGCCAAAAGGTCAAGCGCCACATCGCTGATGCGCCCTGGCAGTTTTTTAGGATCATATGCAACGGTGATTGCATGGTAGTCCACAATGCAGAATATGGATTCATGCTCATGTTGCAGTTTTGTCCACTGCTTGATGGCGCCAAGGTAATTCCCTAAGTGCAAGGAGCCGGTTGGCTGGATGCCGGAGAAGATAAGGTTTTTCATATATTGACTAAAACGAGTCTGTAGTATATAGGTTACAGTAGCAATACTCGCACTTTGTGTCCAACCGATTACTAAAGGAGGAGTCGGATGGAACGATTATTTGCTGGGCCTATTCCAAACGGGACACACGTCCAGCTTGACTGTCAACAGCGGCAGTTTGGCGCGCCTGCTCCAGTTGACTGTCGGCGGTGCTACAACCGCTTTGGTTTTGATACGCGTGCGCATGCGCAGTCGGTCTTTGTGAAACGAGATGGCGTGTACTATTGTGTCACATGCGATAATGTATTTCCGTGGGATCCGGAAAGCAACAGATACCATTTCTGGATTACCCGGATACCCCAGCATATGGCGCAGAAAACGTGCAATGAATTTGCGTAATTTCGCGGTCGTCACCTGCGCGCCCGTTTTCTATGAGAGTCAAGAAAATCTTGACTCTCATTTTTTTGTGCTTCGTTTATACCTTAAGTACCACCGGCAAGACCATCGGCTCGCGCTGAGTTTCTTGAAAGAGGAATGTGCCGAGTTCGTCCCGCAGCTTGCCGCGGATTTCGCCCCAGTCCTCGCTCTTTTTAGGCATTTTTTTCTGTAGAATGCTTTCAGTAGTCTTTTTTACGTGGTTTCGGATTTCAGTCATGAGCTTTTCCGATGTCTTGATATGAATGAATCCGCGCGTGATAATATCCGGGTTGTTCATGACTTTTCGGGTTTTGGTGTTTACCTGTACCACCACCACAACCATGCCGTCTGCTGCCATGACCTGTCTATCTTTAAGCACCACGCTTCCCACATCGCCTACGCCAAGTCCGTCTACGAACACGGGGCTTGTGTCCACTTTTATATCTGTGGCATGCCACTGTTTGCCATCGAACTCTGCGATTTGCCCATTATCCAGCACCAGGATTTTGTCGGAGGAGAACCCGTTGGCGCGCGCAAGCATGGCTGCCTCGCGCAGCATGTAGTGGTATGCGTATACCGGAATAAAGTAGTCCGGCTTTATGGTGTTGAGAATGTATTTAATATCTTCGCGCCCGCCGTGGCCGGAAACGTGGATGTCCATGATTTGGCCGTGGATCACGTTGTCGCTTTGTCGGTAGAGTTCATCTTTTAATTTTTGGATGGTTGCCTCGTTGCCCGGGATAATAGACGAGGAGAGGATCACGGTATCGCTCTTTTTGAGGCGAACGTTTTTGTGGTTGCCGGTGATGATGCGGGAGAGTACGGCATTGCCTTCGCCCTGGGCGCCGGTTGCGATAATGATTGTTTTGTTTTCCGGGTAATCCTCGATCTGGTTGATTTTTATAAGCGTGCCTTTTTTGGTCTTAATATACCCAAGCTTGCTCGCGATTTCGATGTTTGTTTTCATGCTGTATCCATCCAGGGCAACTTTTTTACCGAGTGTTTCTGCGGCTTGGATAATCCAACCAATGCGCTCGATCTGCGAGGCAAACGTGCCGATGATGATTCTGCCGGGAGCTGTTCGGATGAGTGTTTCAAGATTTTTTTTCATTTCGTCTTGGGTTGCGCTTTTTCGTACATCAACCGCGCCGAGAGACTCAAGCATCAAAATACTTGGCCGCTTAACGCGGGCAAGGTGCCGATAATCCACCAAAGGCTTTCCGGTTTTTGAGTCCCGCTCCATGGTCCAGTCGCCGGGATGGATTATGGATCCTGCCGGAGTTTCCAAAATAACACCCACCGCATCCATAATAGAGTGCTCAACCTGGAAGAATCGGATATGGAACGCACCAAAACTGAATCGGTCCGCAATTGATTTTATGGTAATGGCTTTTAGGCGGCTGGATGATTTTGGCTCATAGTCTTCCTGGCGATGCTTGACCATGGCTAAGGTCATGGGGCGCCCAACCACCGTGGGGTAGCCGAGGCGCGAGAGGAGAATAGGGGACGCGCCAATATGGTCCAAGTGTCCGTGCGAAAAAATTACCGCTCGCACGTTTTTTTCTTTTCCTTTTAAGCAGGAGATATTGGGAATGATGTAGTCAATGCCGTGCTGGTCCTCTTCTGGGAATTTTAAGCCCATGTCCAGAATTACAATATCATCACCATATTCAAATAGAGTCATGTTTTTACCTACCTCTTCCATGCCGCCGAGCGGAATGATTCTGAGTTTAGGGTTTTTTGTTGAGTTTGTTCCAAAGGTTCCTTTTTGTGGCCGTTCGTTTATTGGCCGGTTGTTTGGACGGCTTCCTCTGCCGCGTCTGGGTTGTATAGGTTGTTTTTGAGTCATGAAAATTATTTAATAGTATCTGCGACCACGGCGCTCATGGATGCTGGGAACGCAACAATGATCATTCGTTTAATAGTAAGAGCAAGGTCTGTTGACCATGGAGCAACCTCGATGATAGTGAGCAGGCCCGCCACCACGAGTAAAGAAAATATATATGTTGAGAGCACGCGTTTTATATATTCTCCCCAGTGTTCCGAGAGTGTGCCGCGGTAGTAGTTGTAATATACAAATGTTCCGATAAACACTACCGAAATCACTGCAAGAGCAATAATATGCGAGGTAGGTAGTTCGCCGCCCAGCCGCCAAGACTTTTCGCTGAATCCGACCGGCACTGCGAGTATAGATGCGCCGATGATCACCTGTAAAAGGTCTTTAGCAAGGAATTCTGTTTTAAGCGGGTTAGTTGCTTTGCCTAAGATTTCGAGCATTTCGTGGTGCACGGCTCGCGCAACATCTACCGGCAGGGTTACTACATCTTTTATGGTGTCGGTTATGGTATCCGCAACTCCGCTAAAGCTGAGAGTGTCGTGGCTATTTTTTGGTTTTGCTTTTGGCATAGTACTTAGTTTTAGTTGCTATTTTTAATACTTTTTACTTTTAAAATACAGGCACAGATTTTCTGTTGGGCCGATCCGCGAGGGAGGTTAACAGAAAATCTGAAAGGGGCAACAATGCGAGTGACGTAGCGTTCTGCCTCCGGCAGAACGCGGAGGAATAAGCATTGTATGACCCGTGGTGGGGATGGAGAGATTTGAACTCTCACAGACTTGCGTCTACAGCGCTCTGAACGCTGCGTGTCTACCAATTTCACCACATCCCCTCTCGTCGGAGTCGTGCTGCGGGTTCCGTATTCGTGCTACGCCCGAATACTCCACCCTCCGCACGCCTCCTCCTCTCAATTTTTTTCTTAACTCGCCGTAGGCTCGCCCAAGAAAAAAATTACAGGAAACTTTAATACATTTTAGAATTGGAGACTTTTTTTGGTTTTGATGTACCAAGTGGTGATGTTTGAGAAGCGGTCTGAGGGGTGGTTGATGCGTTCTGTGCTGATTCCTTTTATATCGCTCGGAGTTAAGTAGGTATACTCAAGACTATACAGGAAAATTGCAGGCACATCCTGTGAAAGTTGCGTTTGGAATTCAATGTATTTTTTTTCACGTTCCGCGATATCACTTGTTTTGCGAGCATCTTCCAGAAGCGCGTCAACTGCTTTGTTTTGGTAGAGTGCAAGGTTAAGCCCTGGGTCGTTTGCTTGGGATGAGTGCCAGAATGGGTATGGATCTGGGTCTTTTCCGATGATCTGGCCAAACAAAAGCACTTCGTACGCGCGCGGCTTGATGATATCTTTTTGTATTCTAGCAAGATCAACAATATTTAGATTAACAGTAACACCAATGCCTTGCCACCTATCCCGAAGCGCTTCGGCTATGGTGATGGATTCTTCGCGTTGGATCGTGGTTAGGGTGAGTTCAAGTTGAGCTTTATTTTTTTCTCTGGTGTATAGAATTGAGCTTGTTTCTTCTGTGCCAAGACTGGTGTTTCCTTGTGTCCGCGCCTCTATAGTTTCAGTAGTTTCCGTAGTTTCGATTCCATTCTCGCTTGGGTAGACTCGTTCCCATCCAGCGGCATCTAGTATTTTTTCCGCTTGTGCTGGGTCGAATAACGTGCTTGGAATTGATTCTGTGTACCCAAGCATTCCCGCAAGAATTGGCCGATCAACGGGAACTGCATCTCCGCCGAATGCAGTATCGATTATTTCTTGTTTGCTCGTAGCTAATGCGAGTGCGAGCCGCACTTCTTTTTCTTTTAGACCTGGGTTTGATGCTTGGTTAAAAAAGAGAGCAGTATATTGTGGAAGCGCGAATTTATGCACTTTTGGTGCTTTACTAGTTGTCTGGGGTATAATTTGTGGCAAAAATCCAATGCCATCTGCATTCCCAGATACAAACGCATCTTGAGCTTCTTCGAAGCTTGAGAAAAATTTTAAGGTGATGGTTTTAATGTATGGCCCTTCATCGCTGTAGTAATTATTAAATCGTTTGAGCGTATACTCTTTGATGTTGCCTTTTTTGTCTTTGGCAAATTGTGAAAATTGGTATGGACCCGATCCCACAGGCTTCAGGTTGAGTTCCGCAAGAATCGCGTGCGAGGGATCCACATCAGCCCAAAGGTGTTCAGGTAGGATGCCGAACGTTAACACTGAGAGAAACGGCGCAAATGGTTCTGCCAGGGTAAAGCTTACTGTGCGATTATCAATGGCCCGCACCTGCACGTTTCGGAAGGTAATATAGAGCGGGCTTTTAAAGTTTTGGTCTTGAATGCTCTGAACCGTAAAAAGCACATCTTGAGCGGTGAGTGGCTCGCCATCGTGCCAGGTGACTCCTTCTTTGATGGTAAAGGTGTATGTGGTTTGATTTTCATCAATCACATACTCTTCCATGAGATCAGGAATAAGGCTTCCTTGTTCGTCTAATTTCATTAAACTAGAAAACACGAGTCTGGTGATATCTTGATCAACGTCGTTTGCCTGCGAGAACAGTGGGTTGATGTATGTTGGAGCGCCGATTACCGCTTCCACATACTCTCCGCCATTTGCTGGTATGCGTACAATATTGTTTTTATAGAGTACTGTTCCGAGCACAATGCTTCCGGTGAGCGCTAAGAAGATTGCAATTTTAGTAATCAATACTTCGGTTTCGCTGTAGAATTTACCAATGTATTTAATTTGAGTGAGACTTGGAATCCGTTTTTCTCTAATAACTTCAAATACAAAATTTTGGTCTGTTTTTTCGGTCAGTGAATACCCGCCTCTGCGAGAGAGTTTTTTACCAATGGTATGGAAGTAATTAATTATGCCAGACACAAGAGAGGCACCAATCATAAGGCACGAAGGACGCGTATGAAGATGAGAGTGGCGCGTCGCTGTCCTCGCACGCGCCGTTAGGGTTATACAATAAATATATCTGCGACGAGCAGACCAAAGAAGATGAGTGCAAACACGATAGTGGCGATATAGAGAACCTTTTCGCCACCGCGTTTTTTAGACTTGTACATAGTGCCGCCTCCGCCGAATGCAGCACCCAAGCCAGTGCCTTTCTGTTGCATTAAGATGGCGGTTATGAGCAATACAGCAAATATAACTTGAAGAATTGGAAGTACCATGAATGGCTTGATAGTAGCAGAAAGAGATTGGTTGTGTCAAATCTTTGTGCGTGCTGCTATTTGTCGCTATACTGCTAGTATGCAAAATTTATTAGATGAACTCAACGAGCGCCAAGCACAAGCGGTGAGAGCAACGCACGGCCCGGTGTTGGTAATTGCAGGGGCCGGATCAGGTAAAACAAAAACACTCACCCACCGGATTGCGTATCTGGTTACCGAGAAAGGTGTCAAACCTCACCAAATTTTGGCGGTTACGTTTACCAACAAAGCGGCGGATGAAATGCGCAAAAGGGCCGCAACACTGTTGGGAGCTAATCCAAACCAATGGAGAATATGGCAAGGGTTTGGTACTGGTCCGGCGTTGGGCACGTTCCATGCAATTTGCGCGCGTATCCTGCGGCAGGAGGCTGGGCGTGTGGGGTTTAAGCGCGAGTTTGCTATTTACGCGGCTGATGAGCAGAAGAGCGCCGTTAAAAAAGTGATGTACAACGAAGGCGTGTCTCCGAAAGACGTAAACCCTTCCGCCATACTCAATATCATCAGCCGCGCCAAGAACGAGCTTTTGACTCCCAAACAGTTCGCCACTCAGACCGACGGCCCATTTGAGGAGACTGCAGCTGCTTTGTATGAGCACTACCAAGAGTATTTAAAAGAAAATCAGGCAATGGATTTTGATGATCTGTTGTTTAATACGGTGGCGCTCTTTAAAAAGCACCCTGATGTTTTAAAATCCTATCAAGAGCGCTGGCCCTATTTGATGATAGATGAGTACCAGGACACCAACCAGAGCCAGTACGAATGGGCGCGTTTGCTTGCGGGAACAACGAAAAATATTTTTGTGGTTGGGGATGACTGGCAGGGCATCTACTCTTGGCGTGGAGCAAACATCCGCAACATTTTAGAATTTGAAAAAGATTACAAAGGCGCTCAAACGATTCTGCTTGAGCAGAACTACCGCTCCACCGCTCCAATTGTAGCGTTAGGGAATGCGATTATCTCGGGTAATGCCACGCGGATGAAAAAAAAGCTCTGGACCGATAGAGCTGAGGGGCATACGCCGGAAGTGTGGCAAGTTGCAAACGAGAGCAGGGAAGCGGAAAAGGTTTTGGAGATAATTTGCGAGTTAGAGAATAACCGTCATCCCGACCGAGCGTACTCGCAAGCGGAGGGATCTCGTGAATCAAGCTCTGGCGCGGGCGATGTAGACCCTTCGACTTCGCGAGTACGCTCCGCTCAGGGTGACGGGGGTGGTGAAGAAATCACCTATGACTATGCCGCCGAAGGCGGAGGTTCGGGAATTCTGGATCAGATTATGAAAGGGTTTAAAGCTGGAAAGAAAAAGTACCGTTCCGGAGATATGCGTTTGCAAACGTCAAAAATAATTCCATTTGATTTGGGAACCAAAAAAATTACTTGGAACAACTATGTGGCGCTGTATCGTACCAACGCGCAGTCCCGCGTATTGGAGGAAGCGATGTTAAAGTATGGGGTGCCCTACCGTTTGGTTGGCGGCATTCGGTTCTACGACCGCAAAGAAGTTAAAGATACCATCGCGTATCTTAAGTTTTTGATTAATCCGAACGACGTGCTTGCGCTTGAGCGCATTATCAACGAACCTTCGCGCGGCATCGGAGATAAAACATTGGGCCGCATATACACGCAATCACGGGAAGAGAAAAAAGATATTATGACCTGTGTTCTGGAGAACGAGGAGATCGAAGGCTTGGCACAGAATCGGTTTGAACTGTTTAAAGAGTTTATGGACGTATTCAGCCGCGCGCGCGAAAAGCTTGCAGAAATGACGGTTGCTGACGCAATTGATTTTTTGCTTTCGAGGGCTGGCTATAGTGATGCGTTGAAGGCGTTGGGAAATGATGTGGTAGACAAATTGGAGAACGTTGCTGAACTTAAGAGCGTTGCTAAAAAATTCGCTTCCCTAAAAGGGTCGCAGGGTATTGAGGCGTTTTTGGAGGATGTTGCGCTTGTTTCGGATCAAGATACGTTTGACCCAACCAAAGGCGATGCGCTTACACTTATGACTTTACACTCGGCAAAAGGACTTGAGTTTAATACTGTATTTTTAGTTGGTATGGAAGAGGGCCTGCTTCCGCATGCCAACTCCATTATCGATCCGCAACAGCTGGAGGAGGAACGTCGCCTCTGTTATGTGGGCATTACCCGCGCTCGTGATCGATTGTTTATGCTGTTCGCGCGCCAGCGGACCATTTACGGATCTGTTTCCATTACCACGCCGTCCCGCTTTATCGCGGAACTTGGAGATGAACATGTTGAATTTCATGAGGATGGCATGGCGTGATTAGTCTTACTGATAACAACTGGCATATGGTACAATACTGCGTATGGAGAGGGTTTATTGTTATGTCGATGAAACCGGTCAAGATACCAAAGGTGTCTTGTTTTCTGTTTGTTGCACGGTTGTAGTTTCATATAATGCGAAAGAAAAGCTTGAACAGCTGATGTATGCCATAGAACGGGTGACAAAGAAGAAATCAAAATGGCAAAAGACGGACCATCAGGTAAAGCTGCGTTTTTTAGACGCGCTGCTCGCTCACCGGACGCAGCTCAAAGACCATATTTTTATAGAACACTTTTTTAACATTGATGATTATTCCCAGGCAACGGTTGAAGCTGTTTCAGCGAGCATCAAAACAGCTCACCACCAAACAAAACAGGCGATTGTGTATATTGACGGATTAAGCAAGCATACCATCAAAACGGTTGCCGTAGCGCTGCGCCACCGGGGTATTACAACAGAAAAAGTAAAAGGCCTCAAAGACGAACAGAACGCGCTGATACGGCTGTCTGACGCGATTGCCGGATTTGTACGGGACTACCTGGAAGCGCAAGTGTACGCAAAAAGATACTTCCACCGATTGGTGGGAGCCCGCATTATCACCGAGATTTGAAAAACAAAAAACTCCTATCCCTTACGGGCACCCACCTTACAGGTGGTGTTCGGAGCTTGGGTATAGTATAGCAGTCCTGAAAAAAATGTCAAGACGGTGTGTTCTTAGGCTTGGGTGTGTGTTGACAAAACATTGTTTGCGTGGTAAAAAGTAGTGTTCGCAACCACGAACGAGAAGTTTCTTTTAAAACCCATGTCCGGTCCATAACCGGACAAAACCGTGAGGTATGAGGAAATGGCAGACGAGTATAGCGGCCCGTTGACTGTGAAGTTGCTTGAGATGGGCAACAGCGACATCGCACGCATCATCGCAGGGTTGCCGGATGATGCCGAGATCATCGCAACGCGGATGATGGATGAGCTGGTGTACCGGCGCAAGGATTACAGTCGCGGCATTGACATCTGCTCGCGTGTTTTCAGGAGCGAATCGCTGTCATCGTTGCGGAAGGCGCAGCTGTATATCGCCATGGTCAACCTGGCGCGCCGGATGCCACTGCCGGATATGGAGCACATCCGGCAGTGGTTGGAGGAGGCCTGGGATGTGCTTGCGCCGATGCCGCTGGATACTCCAGCCGTCCGGCGTTCCTGGGTGCTCATGCAATACAATATGGCGTTGGTATGTAGGCTTCGTGGAGATTTCGAGGGCGAGGCCGAGAACCACAAGCAGGTCGCCACCATCGCCGAGGATGAGTTCAGCCGCTCCAACGCCCTGTACATGGCGCATTTTGCCGAGATGCTGCGCTACACCACAGAGGGAACGGTTACGGACGTAATGTGGCAGGCGTTCAAGCGCGCCGGGGATGCGTACCGCGACATGCTCGATCCGCGCAATCCCCGTGACGCGCAGTGGATCGCCAATGACTGGGGCCACCGCGTCCAACTCGCCATCCTCCTCGACTATATTGGGGAGGATGAGTGGATTACGTATGGGTTTGATGAGCTCGTCCACCTGCTCTCAGTCGGGGTTCCCCAGAGCGCGAGGTATACCGCGGACCTCATCATCGCCATGACATTGTTTGAATACGACAATAAGGCTATGGTGTGCTGGGAGGCGGAGCGCATCATCGCTGACGAGGTGGCGGGAAATGAGTGCCGCATGCTCGCCAAGCTCCTTGCGGCGCACGTCATCTGCAGCGTGTTCCCTTCGTCGGGCGCAGAAAAGCAAGATGCACTCCGCGCGGTCATCAATATGCCTGGAGTCGGCATCTGCCACGCGGTCCGGGCTGTGGCCGAACGCATGCTCGCGACCTGCTGACCCCGCACCCTTTCGGAGCGCTTTCATTTCCGCCGCGCTACGCGTGATATTGTTCCTGCCGCTGGTAATTGCTATACTGTATAGTGATTACCAGCGGTTTTATTTTTTACATGCGTCACAAACGACAGCTTCGCCATATAACATCCCACATCGCGCATTCTGGATTCGGCCGGATGCTTTTTGATTTTGAATTGTTGCACCATCTTCCGGTGCGCGTGTTTCGAAAGCGTAACGAATTTATAGAGAGCCTTGCAGATGGCCGGACATTGAGCCGGATGCTTGGCGAGCTTGGGCCTGGGTTTGTGGAGGCAGGCAGGATTGCTGCTTCGCGCAGCGACGTGGTACCGCAGCCGTACCAGAATGCTTTATTAAATAATACATCCGCCCTTCCCGTAATGGGCGAAAAAAAATTTACCCATCTTTTAAAGAAATCCATCGGCACAAGCGCTGTTAAGGAAATTGGAAGCATTGAGCTTGATCCGTACCGGAGTAATTTAATAAGCCAGACCAACAAAGCGATCCTTAAAGATGGCAGGCGCGTTCTGATTACCGTTAATGATCCCAAGTCCGTCCGCCTCATGGGGGATACTGTGGAGACATTGCAAGAACTGCTTCCCGCTATTGCATCAAAATTTAAAAATGTTATTGCAGAAAGCATGCTTTATGAGCTTGTGCGGCGCGCGGAAATGCTTTCGGATTTGGCGCTAGCAGGCAGCCGCGCGGAAATGCTTGACGCGCACTTTGAACATCATCAAAAAATTACTATTCCGGAAGTGCTGTGGGAGTACACTAATCGGGATGTGTTAGTCCAGCGCTGGCACAACCATCCCACGATGCGGGAAATCGCTGAGGGGCGCAAAAAAACCGCAGCCGCGCGGAAGTATATCAACCGTTACACTGCAGAAGCGTTTATATACCAGTATGGGGTAGGAGGCGTATTTGTATTACGGCCTTTGCTTTCTGATATGCAGATTGGACCCCGAAATAGCGTTATTATGAATCACGTACTCGGTACTGGCTATTTAGAACCCGAAGAGCGTCGCGTGTTTGTTGCATTGCTCTATGCACTTTTGGAAGGCAAGCCAGAGCTTGCCGCAAAAGTATTACTTAAGGCGCACTATGGCCGTCATGAGCACCGTCGTACCTATTTTTCCTCGGGCATCCATTTGCCGGAATCAAGAAAAGCTTCCATCTCCGAGCTTGTATGGGAATTGTTGGAACAGGCATGGCATGGAAACATGCACGTTCCTTTGGGCATCAGCATGGCTGCGGAATCAGTTCTCTATCTTGAGCACGCCTTTACGCGGCTTGATTCAGACAGCTTTGTGCTTAACGATAATCTTTTGCTTGCAATTAAAAAATACACTCCGGAGATATTCGGGCTCAAAAAAACTGCTTCTGTCGCAGAGATCGTGACGCTCGTTACAGCTGATTCTTAAGCTGAATGTTGCGCAGTTTTTTTACGCTTGCTCCGCTCACTTTCATTTTGCGGCTTTTGCGTTTTTTTTGTTCTCGTTTTTCGCCTTTTGTTTTGGTCATACACCTACGTCGATTATAGATTTTCCAGAAGCGTTTTTGTTTTTGCTTCTCCAATCAGTTTGATTATATCATTTTTATTCGCGTTGCGTATGCTTGTGACTGAGCCAAATTTTTGGATGAGGAGTTTTTTGGTCTTGGGTCCAATACTCGGAACTTCATCCAGTATGGATTGCGTGCCTGCTTTTGTATGGCGGGTGTGGTAGTACTTTTGTCCGAACCGGTGTGCTTCATCCCGAATGCGTTGGAGTAGTCTGGAGGCGTCTGATGTCGGAGCTAGTTCAATTTTTTTTAATTCAGCGCCTTGGAATATCTCTTCCTCTCGTTTTGCGAGCGCTATGAACTGATTAGGTAGAAGAGCGAGACCCTTCGACTCCGCTTCGCTCCGCTCAGGGTGACGGGGAAAAAGAGTTTTAATCACCGTTGAGAGCTGGCCTTTTCCTCCGTCTAACAGAATCAAATCCGGATTGGGCCACTTGGTTTCCTTTTGCGAGCTAAAACGCCGTTTTAAAACTTCCGCCAAAGAGGCAAAATCATTTGAACCTGTTACTGTTTTGATTTTGAATTTTCGATACTGTTTGGTATCAGGCTTGCCATCAATAAATACCACCATAGAGCCCACAGACAGGTGTCCTTGGATGTTGGAAATATCAAAACCTTCAATGCGTTTTGGTTCTGTTTTTAGATTAAGCGTGGTGGTAAGCTCGACAAGAGCGTTATCACTGGCACGCTCCCACTTGGCGCGGGATTGTGCCAGGTACTCTTTTGCATTTTCTTCACCAAGTTTAATCAGATTTCGTTTTTTGCCGTGAGATGGAATTGAGATGCTGATTTTGTCAGTCGTGCGTTCGGGCGTGAGTGCAGCAATGTCATCGGGTTTCAAATTAGTGCGCACCGGCAGCACCAATTCTCTTGGGACATTACTTGCTTCGGAATAGTATTGCGTCAAAAACACCTCAACCAACGTTGTCATGGATTCGCCTGCAGTATGCTGGAGTAGAAAGTTAAGTTTGTTAATGAGATTTCCCGCGCGGATTACGAATACGTTCACTGCGGCTTGATCGTCTTTTAGGTAGATGCTAATTACATCCTGGCTGCCTCCACGCATTGACATGATTTTTTGGCGCGACTGTATCAATGCAAGATTTTTGATCTGGTCGCGGACTGCGGCTGCTTTCTCGTATTGCTTTTTGCGGCTCAAATCCTGCATGCGCTTTTTAAGATCGCCAATCACCTCATCGCTCTGGCCTTCAATCACGCGGATCAACTTCGCAATCATATCAGCATACTCTTGGTCATTCCCGGGAATGGGGCCGAGGGAGCGTTTTTTTTCCAGTTCAGTTTCAAAGATAGTAAGTTTTTTTGACTTTTTGCGATAGGGGAATAGGCGACGCAGGATGCGTAAATTTTCGTACAAGGTTCCTCCAGAGGTGTAGGGGCCAAAGTATTTTGCTTTTGAGCGTCCTGCATCAAATGCCGGCCTGCGCACCGTTGTTACCACCGGCCGGGGATAGCGGTAATCTATTTTAATAAAGGCATAGCTCTTATCGTCCTTAAGCGACACGTTAAAAGCCGGCTTGTGCTTCTTGACCATGATTGACTCAAGGATCAAAGCTTCCTGTTCGTTGGACGTGATGGTGGTTTCAATGGACGCTATCCTATCAACCATGATTTTTTTGGCAGGGGAGAGGTCGGAAGATTTTAAAAAGTAGGATCGCGCGCGCGAGCGCAGTTTGGTTGCTTTTCCGATATACAAAATCACGCCATGTGCGTCTTTGAAAAAGTAGACACCCGGGGAGAGGGGGAGTGATTTGAGTTGGTTTGTAATGGTTTCGGTCATGTTGATAGTATATGCGTGTTTTGTTTTTCTGTTAAGCTTGATTGATTTCATAATTTCATGTATACTGCTCGGTATTGATTTTAAGAACGCTTATGTGTGGCGCACTTCTGCGTCAAAGGCTGTGGTGCTCGACGCTGTACCAGTACGTACAGCTTTCTCCGTTCCTCGCCTTTTCCTTGAATTGCATCCAAACACAAGCGTTCTTGACTAAATGATATGTCAGTATGCCAAAAAAAAATATCACTGGTTCTGATTACCGGAACGGAGCAGGCGTTATATCCATAAAAGGCGCACGCGTTCACAATTTAAAAAATATTTCTTTGGATTTGCCGCGCAACAAACTGGTGGTTATTACGGGTTTGTCTGGAAGCGGAAAATCATCCCTTGCGTTTGATACTATTTACGCAGAAGGCCAACGGAGATATGTTGAATCATTGTCCGCCTATGCGCGGCAGTTTTTGGGTTTAATGGACAAGCCAGATGTGGAGCGCATTGATGGGCTTTCTCCGGCAATTTCAATCGACCAAAAATCCGCGTCCCATAACCCACGCTCTACCGTTGGAACGGTCACCGAGATCTACGATTATCTCCGCGTGCTCTATGCTCGGGTCGGCACTCCGCACTGCCCGCAGTGCGGCCGCGTTATTTCCAAGCAGACCAAGCCGCAGATTATCAAGCAGATACAAAAGCTTGCAGACGGCGCCAAGATCATGGTGCTTTCTCCCATGATCCGCGACCAAAAAGGCGAACACAAGCACGTGTTTGCGGAATTGTCGCGCGCTGGGTTTGCGCGCGTGAGGCTTGATGGCGAGGTGATTCCTTTGGAGGAAGCGCAGGATGCGCGTTTGGATAAGCAAAAAAAACACACTATTGAAGTAGTGGTGGATCGTTTGACGGTTAAATCAAAACCCTCTTCCGATGACCGCGTTCGCTTAGCCGACTCCTTGGCAACCGCGTTAGAGCTTGGAGACGGATTGGTTGTTATCAGCCAGGTTGATTCCGGGCAGGACGCGCTCTATTCCGAACATTTGGCGTGCGCAACCTGCGGTATTAACTTGCCGCTTTTAGAGCCTCGTAATTTTTCCTTTAACTCGCCGCATGGCGCATGCGTTGAGTGTGGCGGATTAGGCACGAAGCTTGAGGTTGATACTGATTTAGTGATCCCCAATAAAAAACTTTCCATTGCCGAGGGCGCTATCCGTCCCTGGTCGCGTACTGCCGCGTTTAACGGATGGTACTTCCGCATTCTTGAGGCTGTTGCCAAGGCAAATAAATTTTCTGTGAATACGCCGGTTAAAAATCTTCCAAAAAAAGCAATCGAGAGCGTGCTTAATGGAACTGGCTCCATAGTATACCGCGTGAGCAATCCAGATGCCGACGGCAAGATAAAGGAGTTTGAAACTACGTTTGAGGGAGTCATTGTAAATCTTGGCCGCCGTTACCAAGAAACAGACTCAGACTACATACGCCGTGAAATTGAATCGTATATGCGCATCAAGCTATGCCCAAGCTGCGCTGGAAAACGGCTTAAGCCCGAGGCGCTTTCGGTTGCCATCTGCGGCAAGAGCATTGCAGATATTACCAGTAGCTCCATAGATGAGGCGCTGGCGCACTTTAAGATGCTCGGTTCAAGCCGTAGCGAGCTTACTAATTCAGAAATGCAGATTGCAAATCTCGTGCTAAAAGAGGTTGTCGCGCGTTTGGATTTTTTGCGCAATGTGGGATTAAACTACCTAACCCTTGGCCGCGCCGCGCACACGCTTTCCGGCGGCGAGGCTCAGCGCATTCGGCTTGCCACGCAGATCGGTTCCGCGCTGACTGGCGTTTTGTATGTATTGGATGAGCCTTCCATTGGATTACACCAGCGCGATAACGCGCGTTTGATTAAGACATTAAAAACACTGCGCGACCTCGGCAACACCGTGATTGTAGTTGAGCATGATGAGGAAACTATTTTTGAAGCTGACTGGGTGGTTGATATCGGCCCGGGCGCCGGGAAGCACGGCGGCAATGTAGTGGCCCAAGGCACGCCTGAGCAGATTAAAAAATCACCTAAGTCCATTACGGGCCAGTTTCTTTCCGGTAAGCGTTCGATTGCCGTTCCTAAGACATACCGAAAAGGAAACAATAAATCAATTTCCATCCTTGGCGCATCTGAGTTCAACCTTAAAAATATTGACGTGGATATCCCACTGGGAAAACTAGTATCCATTACCGGTGTTTCCGGGAGCGGCAAATCAACACTCATGACGGATATTCTCGCAAAATCATTATTGCAGCATTTTTATCGCGCAAAAGATCATCCCGGCAAGCACCGCGAGATTCGTGGATTGGAACATATCGACAAAGTGATTAATATCGATCAGTCGCCAATTGGCCGAACGCCACGCTCTAACCCCGCAACCTATACAGGATTGTTTACGCCCATCAGGGATTTGTTTACTTCTCTGCCTGAGGCGAAAATTAGGGGATACAAGGCCGGCAAGTTCAGCTTTAATGTAAAAGGTGGCAGATGCGAATCCTGCGAAGGGGACGGGGTAAAGCGCATTGAAATGAATTTTTTGCCGGATGTGTATGTTGAGTGCGAAGAGTGCTTAGGCCGCCGCTACTCGCGCGAGATTTTGGAAATCCACTACAAGGAAAAGAATATAGCCGAGATTTTGGAAATGACCGTTGATGAAGCGCGTGAATTTTTTAGAAATATTCCCATTATCAAAACCAAGTTGGATACACTGGTTGAGGTTGGTCTTGGGTACATCCACCTCGGTCAGCAGGCGACAACGCTCTCTGGTGGAGAAGCCCAGCGCATTAAGCTTGCTACCGAGCTTTCGCGTCGCGCAACCGGGCGCACACTCTATATTCTTGATGAGCCTACCATGGGTTTGCATTTTGCGGATGTGGAACTATTGCTTACCGTGTTAAACGCGCTGGTCGATAAAGGAAACACCGTGCTTATTATTGAGCATAATCTTGACGTCATTAAGTCCTGTGATTGGATTATTGACCTTGGGCCCGAAGGAGGCAACGGAGGTGGTGAATTAGTTGCAGCCGGAACGCCGCGGGATGTGGCAAACGTTACACGGAGTTATACGGGGCAGTACCTCAAAAAAGTGCTGTAAGCGGTTTCTCGGGTACGAAATTTTTTTCACTCCGAAGGGGAGCTATCGCTCCATCATTCTCGTTACAAAATTAACAACCCCTGCACACCCTCATACCATGGCACAGAGCCGTGTTTTTTGATACCATAGGGGCATGGCTGACCAGCTTGAGAAATCTATTGTAGCTACGATTGCCTATTTTGACGTGTTTGAGTATCCTGTTTCGCTTCTTGAATTACATCGCTTATTGCTTGGGCGGCGAACTGCGCCCTCTGTGCTTGTAGAATTGAACCGCGCGCTCCAAGAGGGGCGCCTGCTTGCGAAGGCGATTCGGAGGAAGGACGCTTTTTTTTATTCTCGCGGCCGCGAGCGTCTTGTTGATACGAGACATACACGTTTTCTTGCTGCGGAAGAAAAATACAAACAGTCACGGCGCCTGATCCGCCTGCTTTCGTATGTACCATTTGTCCGCGGACTTTTTGTCTGCAATTCCATGGCGCTTTTAAACGCAATCAAAACAAGTGATATTGATCTGGTGGTTATTACCAAGCCCAAAGGCACATGGTGGGCGCGGCTATTTTGCTTGCTTGTGTTATCTGCATTGCGTCGCAGGCCAGGGCAACCGGGGGGTACGCCAAAAATTTGCTTGAGCATGTTTATTGATGAGGATCATTTGAATATTGGAAATCTGCGCATGGGCGAGAATGATATTGATTTTGCGTATTGGGTTGCGAATTTTTATCCAATCTATAGTGCGCGAGAAGTGTACCAGCGCTTTTGGGCGGCAAACGCCACCTGGCTTTCTTCGACAGTGCCAAACGTGTACCCCGTCATACCGCATCCGAGCCGAGTGGTACAACACCGGGAAATCCTGCGTCCGTTTGTCGAGCGATTGCTTGCGCCGTTTACCGCGTTTGCGCGTGATATTCAATGGAAAAAATTTCCATCCGCAATCCGCGACCTTGCAAACCGTGATACTCGGGTGCGCGTGGAGGAGGGGATTTTGAAGTTCCACACCAACGACCGCCGCGTGGAACATTTAGAATCATTTATTAAGCGGTACGAGGCTTTATTGTCATTGCGAGCGTAGCGAAGCAACGCTTTCTATTTCGTCATCCTGAGCGGAACGAGACGATGTACTCAGCGACGAGTGCAGTCGAAGGATATAGCGTGAATTTATATTAATGATGTTATATCTTTCGACTCCGCGAGTACGCTTCGCTCAAGATGACGGAAATACTCCGCGAGTACGCTTCGCTCAAGATGACGGAAATACTCCGCGAGTACGCTTCGCTCAAATCCTGTCTTGAGGCGAAGCCGTGGGGAATGACGGAAATATAGTTATGAATATACTAAACAAAATAATCCAATACGGCATACTATTATTCATCTTCCTCATTCCGTGGCAGGCGCGGTTGATGTTAGTTCCCGGCTCAATCAATGGAGAGTACTGGGAGTATGGAACGCAATCGCTCTACGCAACAGAAGCGCTGTTGTTTATTGTGCTGATTGCGATTATCGCACGCGTCATGGTTGCCATACGACAAAAGACTCCGAGTTTTTCCGTGCGCACATTGTATTCTCCGCTCGGCATGCTCGCCGTATTGGTTGCGTGGTCTGGGCTTTCCATTATTTGGTCTCACGACCGCAGTGTCGGGCTTGAGCACTGGACTATGCTGATTGAAGCGGGAGTAGTTTTTTTAATTGTCAGTTCGCGTGTTGTTCCTTTTAATAATGTGCTTTGGGCGATTATTTTTTCTGGTTTTGTTCAGGCAACAATCGGTATCGCGCAATCTTTTCTGCAGATTGTTCCTGCGTCCACTTTTTTTGGCATGGCACATCAGAGCGCGGACATGCTGGGTGCTTCTGTAGTGGAGACTGCGCAGAGCCGCTGGCTGCGGCCGTATGGCACATTTTCGCATCCGAATATTTTGGGCGGTTGGCTCGCGCTTTCTTTGATGTCGGTTGCTGCGGCAACGCGCAGCCTTGTAGTGGAATCTCGTGGCGCCAAAGACAGGACCACAATTATGCGGTTTGCTATTCGTTATTTGGTGTTTGTGGTGGCGCTGTTTGGTTTGCTTGCTACCTATTCCCGCAGCGCATGGATTGCGGCGTGCGCTGGCCTTGCAATTTTTATTGTTGTGTCCGCAAAGGAAAAAGTATTCAGATCTTACGCGTTTGTATTTGTCGGCATAGGGATTGCAGTGGTGATTTTGTTTGGATTAATGTTTCCCGACCAATTAACATCACGCATAATTGGGCAAAACCGGCTGGAAATAAAATCATCCCAAGAGCGAGGGGCATCACTCGCGCAAAGCTGGGACGTACTATCAAAAAACCGCCTTCTTGGAACCGGCATAGGGAACTATGGGTTAGCGGTTCACGATCAGCTTGATGCGAATCAGCCGGCATACTACTATCAGCCCGTGCATAATATACCGCTTTTGGTGCTCGCGGAGCTGGGTATCATCGGAGGTATTGTGATAACGGGGTTCTTTTTGTCGTTTTTCCGCCGTCATCCTGAACGAAGTGACTCGCCGTACTCGGCGAGGAACGGAGTTGAAGGATATAATCGGCTGTCAGCAGGGGTATTTTTGCTCCCTTTTATCATCATTGCTTTATTTGACCATTATCTCTGGTCTGTGTATTCAGGCATGATGATGGGAGCAGTATATATGGGTATTTTTTGGCTTAAATTAGGGAAAAGTTAAAGGTCGGTGCCCATGCGGTATTTCTCGGGCTTCGTCTAGCGAAGCCCATTAGAGCCCCCTTGTCTACGACTTGGGGGCTTCATTTTTTTCAAAAAATCATTCCATCTATTTTCTTTAAGGAAGGGGATTTAAAAAGGCTTGACAAAGCCGATATATTTAGTAAAATAGAGTACTACAGCGTAATTATCACTCTATATATATGAGTGATAATAGCTTTTAAATAACATTTAATACTAAATAACACTATGCACATCAGACCACTCGGCGATCGTGTGATCGTCAAACCACTTGGCAACGAGGAAACAACCAAAAGCGGCATTTTTTTGCCAGACACCATCGATAAGGAAAAGCCGGAGCAAGGCGAAGTAATTTCAGTCGGGCCCGGCAAGCGGCTTGATTCTGGCGAGATTGCGCCTATGTCCGTAAAAGTCGGAGACAAGATCGTATTCCGCAAGTACTCGCCGGATGAAATCACGGTAGATGGTGAAGAAGTACTTGTTATCAGCGAAAACGATATTGTCGGCATTGTTGAGTAATTAATTAAATGTGTCATTGCGAGTCCTTGTACTCAAGGCGAAGCAATCCCGTCAATACACGAGATTGCCGCAGTCGCGAGTACGCTCCCTCGCAATGACGAGTACGTCACTATGGCTAAACAAATTTTATTTTCAGAAGAGGCTCGTTCCGCAATCAAGGCGGGTGTTGATAAGCTCGCGAACGCGGTAAAAGTTACGCTCGGGCCAAAAGGCCGCAACGTGGTGCTTGATAAAGGATACGGAAGCCCAACCATCACTAAGGATGGTGTTTCGGTTGCAAAAGAAATCGAGCTGGAGGATAAGTTCGAAAACATCGGCGCGGAACTCGTAAAAGAAGTCGCCAACAAGACCAATGATGTTGCCGGCGACGGAACCACTACCGCGACATTGCTCGCGCAGATCATGGTTGCGGCAGGCATTAAGAACGTAACCGCAGGCGCAAACCCGCTTTCGGTTAAGCGCGGCATGGATATGGCAACCGAAAAAGTTGTCGCGTCCCTTAAGGCGCAGTCAAAAACAATTGACCCCGCAAACGAACAAGATGTGGCGCAAGTTGCTTCTATTTCCGCAAACGACAAAGAAATCGGCAAGCTTATTGCCGAGGCTATTAAGAAAGTCGGGCACGAGGCTCCTATTACGGTAGAGCAGTCCCAGTCGTTTGGCCTGGAATTGGAATTAGTGGAAGGCATGCAGTTTGATAAGGGATATGCATCTCCCTACATGATTACCAATGCCGAGCGCTTGGAAGCGGTTATGGAAGATCCTTCCATCCTCATCACCGATAAAAAGATTTCGTCCGTGCAAGATATTCTTCCACTTTTAGAGAAAGTCATCCAATCCGGCAAAAAAGAAATCATGATTATTGCTGAGGATTTTGATGATCAGGTGCTGGCAACATTAATTGTAAACAAGATGCGTGGCACATTTACCGCGCTCGCGGTAAAAGCTCCTGGATTCGGCGACAGGCGCAAGGAAATACTACAGGATATCGCAGTGCTCGTCGGCGCAAAAGTTATTTCCGAAGACCTTGGCTTAAAGCTTGAGAACGCGGATATTTCCGACCTTGGCCACGCTCGCAAAGTAGTTGCCACCAAAGAGCACACCACTATCGTGGAAGGTCGCGGTGAACAGGGCGCCATTGACGCACGCATTGCTGAAATCCGTAAAGCGCTTGAGCTTTCTGACAGCGACTATGACAAGGAAAAGCTCAATGAACGCTTGGGTAAGCTTGGAAAAGGCGTTGCCATCATCAAAGTGGGCGCCGCAACCGAGACTGAAATGGAAGAGAAAAAGCACCGTATTGAGGACGCGCTGGAAGCAACCAAGGCTGCCATTGAAGAGGGAATTGTTGCCGGAGGCGGCGTTGCGCTCTTGCGCGCCATGGATATTTTAAACGACGTTCGTACCGAAAATGTGGATGAAAAAGTCGGCGTGGATATTATCCGCCGCGCGCTTGAGGAACCTATCCGCCAAATCGCGTTTAACGCGGGCCGCGACGGCAGTGTGGTAGCTGAGGAAGTTAAAAAGCAGCATGGTTCTATTGGCTACAACGCAGCAACCAACCAATACGAAGACATGATCCAAGCAGGCATTGTGGACCCAACCAAAGTAACACGAAGCGCGTTGCAGAACGCAGTATCAATCGCTTCCATGTTTTTAACCACTGAAGTGGTAATTACCGACCTTCCAGAAAAGAAGGGCGACCATGGCGCAGGCGGAGGAATGGGTGGTGGCATGCCAGGAATGGGCGGAATGGGAATGATGTAAGGGAAATGAGGGTGAAACCCTAAGGAGGGTTTTCCCCCTCACACACCTCCTTCCAGGGTGTTTCGCAGCGCGAAGTGAATTCGACGCTGCGAAACGGAATCAGGATTTTAAAAGGAGCCGCACATGCGGCTCCTTTTAGGTTGCTTTTTGGTAATTTTTGGCGTATAGTTATGTAAAGATATATGGCAAAACGAAAGAAACAGTATGATTTTAACGATTCGGATGCGGACGGGCTTTCGGATGCGCAAGAGCGCGATTTAGGCACCAATCCGAAATCCCAGGATACCGATGGCGACGGGCTCGGCGATTACCAAGAAGTGAATGTGTACGGAACAAATCCAAACAATCCGGACACGGACGGGGACGGTATAGCCGACGGTGAAGAGGTGAAGCGTGGACGCAATCCATTGGGACGCGGAAAGCTGCGTGATTTGTTTATTCCACATAAAGGGAACAACTACCATCCGAGCGCACTGCATCTGAAGCGCGTGTTATTTCACGCAGGCAGCGTGATTGTCGTCAAAACCGTTGTCGTTTTGTGCATACTCGCGCTTCCAGCCACTGCGTGGCTTACGCCTGATGTTTTGCTTGAGCAGCAGCAGCGGGTTATTCAGCTTACGAACGTGGTTCGTCGAAACTTAGGCGCACCGGATCTTGTAGAAAACCCGTTTTTGAACCAAGCGGCATTCAATAAGGCGCAGGACATGCTTATTGGGCAATACTTTGCGCATGTAAGCCCGAGCAAAAAAAGTCTTTCCAGTTTTTTGGCGGATACGGGATACTCGTATATTGTGGCTGGTGAAAATCTTGCTATGGGATTTGCGGATGCTGAATCAGTGGTAAATGCGTGGGTAAAAAGCCCAACACACTACGCGAATCTTATTGATGCGGACTACAAAGATATTGGCGTTGGCATGGTGAGCGGGCCATTTAATAACAGCGATACCACATTAGTGGCCCAGTATTTTGGTGTAGGTTTTGGCGCACCTGCAGCGCCTTTGGAGCACATTCCTGCTGTAGCGGCGCCGCAATTCAGTGCTTCAGCAAATTCTGAACAACCAAATCCTGAACAACATTTGGCGACAGAGACTCCAGTGCCTTCTGTTCCGCCACATGCGCCTCAAACCGAAAAAACTCCCTTGCCGGATCCTGTAGTTGTTGCTCCTGTAGCGCCAGCACCCGACGAGCGTACGCTTGGTGTTGTTGAGAATGCTCCTCCAATCAAAGAAGAGCCTGCATTACCAGAACCCGAGCTACTATCTGAACCAGAACCAGCTATGGAAGTGTTATCTATAGATGAATCTGCAAGTAAAGTATATGCTGCTGCCGCAGATGAGGATGGTGGAACAGCAGTATGGGCTGAAGTGCGTATTACGGGCGCCACAAGCGCCATGGTTACGTTTAATAATAATCATATTGAGCTTTTTCAAGATTCAACAGATCCATGGTTATGGACAGGCAGCACCATTATTTTTGAAAATGATGAAACACAGATTTTTAATCCCGTGGTTCTTCCGGTATTGGAAGCGCGCGATGCGTCTGGCGCCACCATCATCGCAGACATTTCGTGGGACCGTATTGTGCCGGTAAAGCCCTCATTGACTAGCCAATATTTTTTTATACGCCAGCAGGATTCCGGCATTATTCATTCATTGGTAATCGTGAGTTCATTATATTTTAAAATACTACTTAGTTTCGTAGTGGCATCATTATTGCTGATGATATTCATTGAAATCAAAAAACAGCATCCTAAACATATTATATCAGGCCTTGGGTTGATTGCGGTACTTGTGCTTGCGATTATGCTGTAAGTTTGACTGCGTTATATACATGTGCTACTTTACTAAAGTAAGAAAGTAACACTTTATCACTATGCATCACGCATCACCGGCGTCCTTAACACGGCTTAAGCAAAAAGGCCAGATTACGCTTCCCAAGCGCGTTCGAGATCGGCTGGGCTTGTCCGAAGGCGATTTTTTGGAGATTGATGTGGAAGGCGGCCGCGGCATTATTATGCCCCGCCGCGTTGTTTCCGCGGCTCCATCCCCCCGGCTTTCATCCAAAGAGCAACAGGCTCTTTTGCGGGCACAAAAGAAAATCACCGCCATTAATGCTGACTGGGCCAATTCCCGAGGCCTTACCGAGGAGGAGGTACATGCCGCGTCCAAGGCCGGGCTTATCGCCGAGGACCAGCGGTGGTGGTGGCTGGAGAGCTGGCAGGAGGGCGAGCGCGAGGTAGAGGCTGACTACAAGAACGGCAATTACGAGGTATTCGAGAGTGCCGATGACTTTATTGCGTCACTCAAGTCCCTATGAGGGTTGCTCGCGATCCGCAATTTATCCGGGAATTTACCGCTTTACCCAAAACCATGCAAGAGCGCGCCACACAAAAGCTCGCTCTCTTTTTGGAGAATCCGCGCCACCCTTCTCTTCGTGTAAAAAAGATGGAAGGCCGCGGCAATGTTTGGGAGGCCCGCATTACCCGCGATTATCGGTTTACATTCGAGATTATCGGCGACCTCTGTAAATTGCGCCGAATCGGAACGCACGACATCCTTAAGCGGCCGTAATTAAACACGCCAACCGGGTGGCGTGTTTAGGCGTGGTTGATTTTTGGGCCAAAAAGGGGTACTGTTGAGGAGTATGAAAGACCTTTTTGAAAAGTATACACAATCCATTTCCAGCAAGTTCTCTCATGTAGAAACGAGTGAAATGGGATACCGCGCGGACTTTGAAGTTTTACTCAAAGGAATTTTTGAATCCATCAAGGTTGAGCGCATAGACCATGATGCCAAAGCCAAGGAAGGCAACAAGCCGGACTTTGTGGTGATTAAGCACGGCATCCCGATTGTGTATATTGAAGCCAAGGATATTGGCGTGTCTTTGGATAAGGTTGAAAAATCCGAACAGATGAAGCGGTACTACGGCTACGCCAATTTGGTGCTGACGGATTACGTGGAGTTCCGCTTTTACCGGAACGGCGTTCGGTACGAAGAGCCTATAAAAATTGCGGAGTACAATGTAAAGAGCCGAACGATTACGGCTATCCCGGAACAGTACGAGCATGTCGCCAAAACACTGCTTGATTTTGCCCAATCACACAAGGAGCCGATTCGTTCGGGCGCGCACTTGGCCAAGATTATGGGTGGCAAGGCGCAGAGAATCAGGGATAATGTCCGACAGGTTCTTGCTTCAAAATCGGATAAAAGCGCTGAACTGGAGCGCGTCTACGAAACTATTAAAAAATTATTGGTGCATGATTTGACTACCGACAAGTTTGCGGACATGTACGCACAGACACTGGTATACGGATTATTTGCCGCGCGTTATGAGGATAAGACTGCAAAAGATTTTACCCGCCAGGAAGCCCGCGATTTGATTCCAAAATCAAACCCCTTGCTCCGGCATTTTTTTGACCACATTGTCGGGCCGAATTTTGACAAGCGCCTGGAGTACATTGTTAACGAATTGTGTGAAGTTTTTTCTCACGCGGATATCCGGGAACTCATGAAGCAGTACTACAATTTGGATTTGTGGGGCAAGACGCGCACCGGGCCGGACCCGGTTATCCATTTCTACGAGGATTTTTTGAAAGAATACGACGAGGATTTACGCAAAAAGATGGGCGCGTATTATACGCCATTGCCGGTGGTGCAGTTTATCGTGCGCTCGGTTGACCGCCTGCTCGAAAAAGAATTCGGGCTTGCGGCCGGTTTGGCGGATACCTCAAAAACAGACAATGGAACGCACCGCGTTCAGGTCCTGGATCCGGCTGTTGGCACGGGCACGTTCATCAGCGACGTGATTGGAAAAATTTATACAAGAATAAAGAAAGCCAAGCAGGAGGGTCGCTGGCCGGCTTATGTGCACCATGATTTGCTGCCGCGCGTGCACGGCTTTGAATTGATGATGGCACCGTACACCATTGCTCACCTTAAACTCGCCATTGCGTTTAAAGAAACCAAATTTAAATATTTCAACGACCGCCTTGGTATTTACCTCACCAATTCTTTGGAGGGCGGCGTTGTGCAGGAAGAATTGTTTGCTGGTTTTGGTTTGGCGCAGAGCATTGCGGATGAATCCAAGGCGGCTGATGAAATAAAAAACAAAAAGCCGATTATGGTGGTGGTCGGCAATCCGCCGTACAGCGTGAGCTCGCAGAATAAGGGCAAGTGGATACAGGCGCTTATTCAGGACTACAAAAAAGATTTGGGAGAAAAGAAAATCAATCTTGACGATGACTATATTAAGTTCATACGTTTTGCCGAGCATTTTATAGAAAAAAACAAAACCGGCATTGTGGCCATGATTACCAACAATTCATTCATAGATGGCATTACGCACCGCCAGATGCGCAAGCATTTATTGGAAACCTTTGACGATATTTACATTTTGGATTTGCACGGCAATTCCAAGAAAAAAGAAAAAGCCCCGGACGGCGGCAAAGATGAGAATGTTTTTGACATTCAGCAAGGCGTGTCAATTTCCATATTCGTACGCAAGTCAGAGAATAAAAAAGGTCTGGGCGTGGTTCATTACGCGGAATTTTTTGGCAAGCGGGAGTATAAATTTGACGCGTTGAACGAGAGTGATATTGATTCCGTAAAATGGCAAAAACTTGATTACACAAAACCGTATTATTTTTTTGTGCCGAAAGATTTTGGATTGGAGGAAGAGTACAAAAAGGGATTTGCGGTCGACGAATTATTCCCAATTTCAAATTCCGGAGTAAAAACTGATAGAGACTTGTTGTTTATAGATATTGACAAAACAGAACTCGAAAAAAGAATACAGAAACTTTTGTCCAATGATTATGATAGTAGTTTTAAGTCAACTTATAGAGTTATTGATTCAAGCGGTTACAAATTGACGGAACGATTAAAAGGAAAACTATTTGAAGAAGATTATATTCAGCCAGTACAGTATCGGCCATTCGATTATCAGTGGATTTATTATGATCCGCAGTTAATCAGCCGCCCTGCAGACAAAGTGCTTTCGCATATTGTTGGAAAGCACAATGTTGCTTTTATCTCTTCTCGACAATTTGGTGGGGGAAAACATTTTATTTGTTTTTGCACTAAAAATATCACAGAGATTAGTTCTCAACCTTACGCGCCATACACACTATTTCCAATTTATATTTATTCCAAAGACGGAACTCGTACCATAAACTTCAAAAAAGAAATTGTTGACGAGATAGAAAAAATTGTCGGCAAAACAGAGCCAGAAGATATTTTTGACTATATTTACGCGATTTTGCATTCGCCGAGTTATAGGGAAAAGTACAAAGAATTTTTGAAAATTGATTTTCCGCGCGTGCCGTATCCTAAAGATGCCCAGCAATTTAAGGCACTAATTGTGTTAGGCAAAGAATTGCGCGAACTGCATTTGCTGGAGTCGCCAAAAGTGAACCAATTTATTACCACATTCCCTGAGTCCGGGAGCAACGTTGTAGAAAAGCCAACCCCCAAAGACGGTAGGGTCTACATAAACAAAGAGCAGTATTTTGGCGATGTGCCAGAGGAAGCGTGGAATTTTTACATCGGTGGCTACCAGCCCGCACAAAAGTGGCTCAAAGACCGCAAAGGCCGGGAGTTAGCGAACGCGGACATTGAGCATTACCAAAAAATGATTGTGGCGTTGGTGGAGACCGGGAGGATTATGGGGGAGGTGGATAAAGTAATGGGCGAATAATGAGTTATATGCCAGATTCAGATAAGAAAAACGTAGTGTATTTGCTTGGGGCTGGTGTAACACATTCTGAAAAACAACTCGAATGCAAACGAAGAGGGGTTAATATACAAAGCTATGGGAGGAGAAATGAAAATATTGGTTTACTCGCCAGAGACGTATCAAAAAGAGTAGTTGATCGGTTATTAAAAAAAACGCCAGACCTGTTAAGCAATCACGGTATTACAGAATCTTTATTATGTGATAGTGTTTGGGGAGGGGCACCTTTAGACATTGAATTATTTATATCCTTATTAGAAGCGATGAAAACAGAAAAATCAGAAGATCAAGCCAGAGAAGTTCGAAAATATTTTCGAGAAGATATTTACACAAATCTTAAAATAGGCAAAAAATTGATTAAGCCAAGACTTACCCCTTTATTAATAAAATGGCACAGACACATCCCCGAGGAGAAACTGACTGGATTTTTAACTCTGAATTATGACTCAACACTTGAAGAGTCATTTAAAATCGTTAAACAAAGTTTTGATTATGGTTTTGACATCAATGACAATTCCAGTCATTCAGACAATCTTGAGGCCCCTTATGTATTAAAATTACATGGCTCCTTTGATTGGAGTTTTACACGTACTAAAAACAAAATTCATGTTTCATCATTGATCAAAAATTCCGATGATGCACAATGGATACCCCCAAGGCTAAATAAAGAATATTTGAATTATCCATACAACATTATACACGGAAGAGCTTATGAGTTGTTATGTCAGTGTGATATTTTAAGAATAATTGGTTGTTCCTTGAATCAAAATGATATGGGCTTGATTTCTTTATTGTTCAAGACACAAAGACCGAAACGATCCACTCCGTATTCAATTGAAATAGTGGGTAATCCCGATAGACCAAAGAAGTTATTTGATAGATTGGGGATGGTTCTGACTTTCGAAGATTCATTTTATTACAGCTACCCGCCAGAAGATCATACTGATAATTATTTTTTAGATTGGCTTCGCTATAAAATTTTAGGTACACCTAATAGTACAAAAGATAGGCTTTTAAAAAAACTTGATGAGTGGAGAGAATATGAGCAACAGCAATAAAAAAAGATCCGTACAAGATTGGCCGGCTAAGAAATTAATAGCGGATTATACATCCGGGAAACTTAGCTTGGAAACTGAATATCAAAGAGACCCAATCTGGACGCCAAAAAAGAAGCGATTATTGGTTGATTCTATTTTGGAAGATATTGATATTCCAAAGATTTACCTGGCATACTTTGTAAAGGAGAAACAATACGAGTGCATTGACGGAAAGCAACGAATAGTATCCATTCATGAATTCTTCCATAATAAGTTTGAGACAGAAGATGGTGGGTTGTACAAAAAATTAAAAAAGTCAGTGCAGGACGACTTTTTAAACTATAAATTTTCAGTAAGTATTCTTAATGATCCTGCCTCTAAAGATATTGTAAAGTTATTTCATAGGCTTAATATAGGCACACCTTTGAACGGGGGCGAGCTAATTCATGCTATGAAAGGGGATATGAGGAATCTTATCTTTAAGAGAATTGGCAAAGATGGACCTTTTGTTGGTAAGGTTGGTATGAAGGAGTATCGATTTTCACGAGAAATCGCCATTGCTCAAATGATTATTAATTCACTCTATTTTAGGAAAAGTGATAATTTTGTAAGAGCAAGGTATGAGAATATTAGAGAGTTTCTAGAGAAGAAAGAATATATTAATTTTGACGTCCTCACCAAGAAAAAAGCCGATAAAATTTTTTCTATACTCAAAAAATTAGAGGTGTTATTTGGAAAGGAGGTGATTGAACTTAAGCGTAAATCGGCAATAGTTTCTGTGTATCTCTTTTATGAAGAGCTTATCGAAAAAAAGAGTGGGAAAGATTTGGATAAATTTCCGAAATTTTATCTGCAATTATTGAAAGAAGTAAAACAACAGGCAAACTTCGTTAAGAATTTTGATAAACCAATAAAGAAAATTTTATTAGAAAAATTCCAACACAACCTTCAGCAGGCTTCTGCAGAAGGATATTCTATAGAAAGAAGACATCAATTTTTGGATGTAGCGTTTGATTATTATCTCAAAACAGGAAAAATCATCGGGGATGAAGAGAAATATAACGAAATTTATGAAGCTAAGGGTTACTCCAAATAACTATACTCTCCCTTGATGGCTTCCGTTTGAATTTTCCCATCTGTTGAGCGCTGTTGCCTCTATGTCGGGCTATGTGTATATCTTTTAGAACGAGGCCCGCCTGTTCTCCTATTTTCCCCAGAATGCTGTCGACCGGAATATTGACGCCGCCGAAACGTACATTGCTCACAACTAGCGCAATTTTGCCGCCCGGCTTCAGATGCTTCTGCATTTGAACAAGCGACAAAAACATATCCTCAAAGTACCCCTCAATCATCTCGGGAACTTTTGAGTTGTTCACCCCGGCTTTTTTGACTCGCGCGACAATCCTGTCTATGATGGCGGGTTTTTCGTAACCACTGGACTCAAAACGTTTCCGTGCTTCAACATGAGACCGTAATGTGTCATACCTGATTCGTTTGAGCTCGTCATTGTTTTTCACGAAATCAAAAATCATTTCAAGTCCGTAAATTCTGGTGTAGTCATGCCGATTCGGATATGGAGGAGAGGTGATAATGGCATCAAATTTTCTTCCGCTTGAAAATTTTCTGGAATCGGCAAGTTCAGCGTTCGATGTTGCGTTGACGAATTCTAGTTCTTTATTAAATTTTTCAACATCATCAATCATCTTTTCTATCTTTTCTAAAAATTTTGGAACAACGTTTTTTGCAGGAACATTTTTTTTAACAATTCTCAAAAATCCCCCGGCTTTTTCCGTGTTGCTTACTTTCTCAAGAATACCAAGCAACCCGAGCATATAGAAATTTCTCGTTTCAACATCCCGAATCCGACTGATTTGATGCTTTAGGTATAACAGTTTCTGCTTTACGCCACCACTAAATGCCTTGTTGATGATTTCGATATCGGGCAGAGAAACATTTTTAGCAATGTACTTATTCCCACCATCAAAACGGCCGAGATACTTTTTAAGCGCCACTGGGTCGTAGGTGCGTGTTTTTGTGTTCGTTAGAAAAACTGAAAACGGAAGTATGTCTAAACCGATTGAGTTGATGCCCATCTCCTTGCACGCAAGTAGTGTTGTGCCGCCACCGCAAAAAGGATCAAGCACCCATGCGCCTTCTTGCAAACCAAATTCGCGAGCCAGTTTTGTGACTAGCTCGCGTGAGTAGCTATGCTTAAAAGCGTGCCAGTTGTAGACGGGCGTTTGGCGGTCCATTACCGGGGATACCAGGCGACTGTACCCCTTTATGTTTATTGGCCGAATAGGCCTGGTCATGTTAAGATGATATTGATTTTTATTTGCCTATAGTATAGCACATAAACGTGCAAGCACGGAATCGTATGAATACATATTTCGGACTCCTCATCCTAGCCATCCTCATCCTCACCATCCTGCTTTTTAAGAAAACACGCGAGCAGGCAGTAGGCATCTGCGCCACTGCCTTGGACCAGACCGTGCGGAAAAACACGAACAAAGAAAAGGCCCTGGCGTTTATACGGGAGCGCGGGGAAGTGACGAATCAAGACATCCGCAACCATTTTGGCGTATCAGTGCGAACCGCGGTGCGCTATATGGACGACTTGGAACGCGAGGGAGCGGTGGAGCAGGTCGGCAGTACGGGCAGGAGCGTTGTGTATCGCATCAAATCCTAAACACGCCAACCGGGTGGCGTGTTTAGGCGTGGTTGCGCTTGACAGCAAAAGAGAGAGGTGTATGGTAACGTCAATGAGAACACCTCGAAAAGTTAATGTATTCCTCTCGTTTTGTTTGATTTTTTCTGTCGTTATAGGCAGTATTAGTTTGCCTGTTTTTGCGGCCGAAAAGACCAGCGCAAATTTTGAGCAGTCAAGGGCTGGCGTTAGATCTAATAGCTCTGGCCCTTCTTTTGGCAGGCAAAACGCCGCGCCGGAAGCGATGGAGGGAAAGTCCGGATTAGCAAAATCTCAACGGGCAGAAACAAAGAGAAAGGATTATGTGGAGGGTGAAATTTTGGTGAAGTACAAAAGCGATAAGATTAATTTGGACACTTTTTTCGGCCGCGCTTCGGCTTTGAATTTTACCAACTCTCGGTCATTAGAGCGAAAAGAAGATTTAAGAAAAAATAATATATCGGTTTTAAGGATTAAAGACGCTAAAACTGTCGAGCAGAAAGTGGCAGAATTAAAAAGCGATCCCAATATTGAGTATGTTGAACCAAACTACAGGCGTTACCCCGCAGTAATAAACACAGATGATACTTACAAGGATAGGCTTTGGGGTCTAGATAACACGGAACAATTAGTAAATGGAGTTTCTGGGACTAATGACGCCGACATTGATGCGCCGGAAGCTTGGGTGATAAGCGAGTCAACGGCTTTTAATCCTGTTATTGTGGCAGTCATCGATTCAGGCGTTGCTTATAATCACCCTGATTTAATTACGAATATGTGGGATGGAAGTGCCTGTGTGGGTGAAGATAGTAACGGCAATCCATTAAGTGGCGCTTGTAATCACGGTTATGATTTTGAAGATGATGACAAAACACCGTTACCCACGACCTCGTCTCATGGTACACATATCGCTGGGACTATTGCAGCAACAAAGAATAACAGCAAAGGCGTTATTGGTGTAGCGTCAAATGCAAAGATAATGGCGCTCAAATTCGGACTGGATGTTACTTCAGAAATAAAAGCCATTGATTTTGCTATCCAAAATGGCGCAAAAATAATAAATGCTAGTTTTGGAGCGCCTGATTTGTCTCAAGCAGAATTTGATGCAATCAGCCGCTTTAGAGAAGCTGGAGGAATTTTTGTCGCGGCCGCAGGCAATGAGGGAACTGATAATGATAATGGCACTCATTCGTATCCTTCGGACTATGACTTGGATAATATCGTCTCCGTTGCCGCAACCAACCAAAATGATGCATTAGCTGATTTTTCCAGTTATGGTTCAACCTCTGTTGATGTTGGTGCTCCTGGGGTGAATATTTATAGCACTGGTTATACCCAAGAATTGTTTACAGACGCAGTACTTCCAAATTTCACCAATACCTTATTCACAAAAACAAGTGGAAACTGGAAGACCGGCACTTGGGCTGATGTTGGAGGCGATGAAAGTGATAAAAATACACAGGCAAATTCTTCCTATATCAATAATGATGATGGAACACTAACCTTAATTACCCCCTTGGACACTACAATACATGGGGGCGATGTGTGGCTATCCTTTTATCTTCTCGCAGATATTGAATATGAAGATTTATGTTTATTTGATTATATATCAGTAGAAGTTGACAATAATGATAATAATTGGGAAGAAAAAGCTTATGGCTGTGGGGTTATAAATGAGCAACAGAATGTAAATTTAGGACCAGGAAGTTCAGCTATGAGAGTTCGTTTCATTTGGCACACAGACGAAGATGTGGTTGGAGCACAGGTTCCTGTCATTGACAATATTACAATATCTAATACGAACTCCTATGAATTTATGCAGGGCACATCCATGGCCGCTCCGCATGTTGCGGGATTGGCAGGGTTGATTTGGGGCTATAAGCCGAGTTTAACGTCCGCTGAAGTCAAAAGTACAATACTGGAGACTGGTGATGATGTATTAAGCCATGCCACCAAAACCGTAACAGGAAAAAGAATTAATGCGTTTAGCGCCCTTAATTCCCTGATGTCTGAAACGCATGCTATTTCCGGAACAATCAGATACTACGATGGAGTAAAAACAGTTCCAGGGGCTATGGTTATTTTAGAGGATGGCGATGGTATAGAAATAGCCACGACCACGACAGATATAGGTGGCTCATATCAATTTGCGGATGTTGCGAGCGGAGGTGATTATGTTGTTAGGGCTAGCAAAAGCGACAATACCTCGGGCCTTTCGGGTGCAGATCAGGGGAAAATAGGAAGGCATATTGTAGGTCTCGAGCTATTTGATTCAATTTATAAAACTATCTCGGGTGATGTGAATAATAGCGGTGGCCTTTCGGGTGCAGATCAGGGGAAAATAGGTAGATTTATAGTTGGACTTGATAGTAATTTACCTTCAGGGGCATGGAAATTCTATTCATCTGAAGCTACACTAAATATAACAAATTATTTAATTACTGGGTTGACTAGAATTTATACTAATTTAATAGCTGACACACTTAACCAAGATTTTGTTGGCATAAAAATGGGAGATGTAAATAATTCGTGGACCAGTAATTAACTTTATTTAAGTAATCAATATTTAATTAAGGAAAACAATATGCTAAACAATCTTAAGAGAGTAGTAAGCTATGTGCTTACCTTCTCAATCGTAGTTTCAAGTTTTGGCTTTGTTCCAACTGTACAAGCAGCTGGGCCAACATTAACGATTGGTTCGCAAGCCGCCTCAAATGGAGTCACTATAAATGTGCCTATAAATGCAAGCGATTTCTCGGCGTTCGCATCGAATGTGGGGAGTGTGACTTTGTATATTCAGTTTGACAATACACTTTTAACCTATATAGACACCACTTTTAATAATCTTCCTATAGCAGCACAGGCCAACTTGGTTGGAGATAATAAAATTGCTATTAATTGGGTTGATGCCACAGCTGTGACACCAATCACTATACCGAATGATGCTCTTGTAACCTTGAATTTTAATGTTACTTCTTCAACGACAACAAACACAAATCTTTCTTTTGTCGATGCCAATGAAGTTACTAATGGCGCTTTCGATCCAATTAGCACTAC